>DATHIT010000459.1:0-5338 GCA_035489915.1 Pseudonocardia sp.
GCTTGTCCTTGAGGAACGGCTGGACGTCGGCGTAGTTGGGCACCAGCGAGGTGTTCACCGGTTCCACGTCGCCGGAGGCGATCAGCCGCAGCGAGGCGTCCCCGGAGGCGGACACCACGTCGTACTGCCCGGTCTTCATCAAGCTCAGCGCCTCGTCGGAGGTGCCGAAGGTCTTGACGCTGACCTTGCAGCCGGTCTGCTGCTCGAACGGGCTGACCCAGTTGACCGCCGGGTCGTTCGAGCCGTTCTCCGCGTAACCGGGCCAGGCCAGCACGGACAGCTGCCCCTCCGGTTGGCCGAGCTGGGCCAGCGGCGCCAGCTTGGGCGGGGTGAATCCCTGGGGGCCGGGGGCGGCGGCCCCACCGGAGCCACCGCCGGACGTACCGCACGCGGCCGCCAGCAGGCCGGCACACAGCAGGCCGGCGAGCAGCGGTTTGCGATTGTTCATGACAGACCTTTCGTGGGGTGCTCTTCGGACCTACCGCGCGTCCGGCACGCGGACGTTGTGCTCATGTCGCCAGCTCAGCCGCACCCGGTTGCCGGCCCGGCGCGGCCCGTCGGCCGTACCGGGCTCGGAGTTCTGTTCCAGCACGGAGAGCTGGCCGCCGGCGTCCAGGGACACCTCGTAGCGCATCGCGGCGCCGGCGTAGACCACATTGCTGACCGTGCCGGTGGCGCTGGTGTGGGCGTCGGCGGCGGGCTGGCCGAGGTCGTCGTCCAGCCGGATCTTCTCCGGGCGGATGCTGTACACCCCCGGCCGGCCGATCACCGCTTCGGCGGCGTGCCCGCTGATCAGGTTCGAGGTGCCGACGAACCCGGCGACGAACGCGCTGGCCGGCTGCTCGTACACCTCCATCGGGGTGCCCACCTGCTCGATCTGGCCGTTGTTGAACACCGCGATCCGATCGCTCATGGTGAGCGCCTCGTCCTGGTCGTGGGTGACGAAGACGAAGGTGATGCCGACCTCGCGCTGCAGCGCCTTGAGTTCGGTCTGCATGGCCAGCCGCAGCTTCAGGTCCAGCGCGCCCAGCGGCTCGTCCAGCAGCAGCACCTTGGGTCGGTTCACCAGCGCCCTGGCCAGCGCCACCCGCTGGCGCTGACCACCGGAGAGCTGCGCGGGCTTGCGGTCGCCGTGGTCGGCCAGGTGCACCGAGCGCAGCGCGTCCAGTGCCCGCTGGGTGCGCTGGGCCTTCGGCACCCGCTTGACCCGAAGGCCGTACTCCACGTTCTGCCGCACGCTCATGTGCGGGAACAGCGCGTAGTCCTGGAAGACGGTATTCACGTCCCGGTCGAACGGCGGCAGCTGGCTGACGTCCCGCCCAGCCAGCTGCACGGTCCCGCCGGTGGGCAGCTCGAAGCCGGCGATCATGCGCAGCACCGTGGTCTTGCCGGAGCCGGAAGGACCGAGCATGGAGAAGAACTCGCCCGGCCGGATGTCCAGGTCGATCCCGTCCACCGCGCGCACTGTGTTGGGTTCGCGGCCGAACACCTTGCGCAGTCCGCGCAGCCGGATCGCCGGTTCGGCGCCGGCCCCGGCGGGCGCGGGCTCTTCGCGGGGCAGCGTGGGTGCCTGGTTGGGCATCTCTGAGCTCCTCCGGAGTGACGTGGGACACGGCCCAGGCGTTAAAGATATAAGACCATATTTCATATGACAACCGGGTAAACTGGTCGCAATCCCGGCGATCGACCACCCCGTCGGGTAGAGGGAACGCGATGGTCAAGCGGATGTCGCACGGCGCGCGAGCTGCCTTGTTCGCTCCGCTGGACCAGACCGGCCGGGCCGAGGCGGTCACCCGCCGGTTGGTCGACGCGATCAGCCTGGGTCTGTTGGCCGATGCCGAGCAGCTGCCCACCGAGACCGAGCTGGCCGCCCAGTTCGGGGTGTCCACGGTGACGGTGCGGGAGGCGTTGGTCGCGCTGCGCCAGCTCGGCCTGGTGGAGACCCGCCGGGGCCGGGGCGGTGGCAGCTTCGTGCGGGCGCCGGCGGACTCCCCGGTGGCGCCGTGGCGGGAGCGATTACGCGCGGTGTCCCTCAGCGACCTGCGGGACGTGGGCGACCAGTACAGCGCGATCGCCGGCGCGGCGGCCAAGCTCGCCGCCGAACGCAGCTCCGCCGAGGACCTGGCCCGCCTCGAGCTGGCCACCGAGGACATCCGCGACGCGACCGGGCCGGCCGCCTCCCGGGCCGAGCGGCACTTCCATCTCGAGGTGGCGGCCGCCGCCCAGTCCCCTCGGCTGACCCACCAGGAGCTGCTGCTGCAGGGCGAACAGGGCGGTCTGCTCTGGCTGCCGATCACCCACGGCCCGAGCAGCGCCTACCCCGCGCACCGGGCCATCGTCACCGCGATCGGCCTCGGCGACGGCGAGCTGGCCCGCAAGCTCACCGAGGAACACATCCTGGACGCCATCGACCGGCTGGTGGTGCTGCACCTGGAGCTGATTGATCCGTAAGCTGCGACATCCGCCTATCGCGAGGTGAGTAGATTATCGTGAACGACACGCGGACGCGGCCTGGTGACGAGGTTGTTGCGCTGGTGTCAGGCATCGTCGAGGGGGCCTTCGCCGGCCTCAAGCCGTTGCTGGCCGCCGCCGAGACCCTGCTCGCCGAGCCAGGTCCCACCGTCGGCGCGGACCTGGAGCAGCTGCGCCCGAAGGTGGTGGAGCAGCTCGACGGGCTGGTCGTCGGGGCCGGGTTCATCGCCGCTCCCGGGCTGCTCGCCGACCAGGAGTTCGGCTTCGAGTGGTGGACCACGGCCGGCGGCGGCGCACCCCGGCAGCTGTTCATCAGCCTGGATCCGACCAGCGAGTACTTCCTGGACTACACCCGCCAGTCCTGGTTCACCGTGCCGCGGGACACCGGCCGCCGGCACATCACCGGGCCCTACGTCGACTACCTCTGCACCGACGAGTACACGCTCACCTTCACCATCCCGGTGCGCGGCGCGACGGGGTTCGCCGGGGTGGTCGGCGCGGATGTCTTCGTCCGCGAGTTCGAGCACGCCACCCTGCCCAAGCTGCACGCGCTGGCCGTCGAGGAGCGCGGCCAGGCGGCGCTGGTGAACGCCCAGGGCAGGGTGGTGGTGTCCACCTCGGCGCGGCAGGCCACCGGGTCGCTGGTCCGCGAGCTGGACATCCCGGCCTGGTGGACGACCGGTGAGGAGTCCACCACCCGACCCGGGACCACGCTGCGCCGCTGCGGCGACGCGCCGATCGCGCTGCTGGTCACCGCCCGCTGACCGGCTCCGCTGGACCGCGGAGGGCATCGCTCACCTGGTGGACCGCCAGGACGTCCGCGATCATCGCGTCCACCAGCAGCCGTTGCTCACCGTCCGCCCCGGCCGGCAGCAGGCTCCGGACCAGCCCCGGTGCCGGTTCTGCTGACGGACCCAGCTGGCGGGCCACCTCACCGATCGCGCCGGCCAGCGGGCCCCCGGTCTGGGGTCGCCGCAGCACCGCCGACGTGGTCGTGGTGAGGCTGCGCAGCCCGTCCGCGCCCTCCTCGATGGCGGTCCGCTCCCGCTCACTGGGGGCCTCTTTGCCCGCCGAGGGGGCCAGTAGGTTCTGCTGCGCGTTGGATGCGGCGCGCAGTCGCCGGCCGATCGCCCGCTTGTCCACCTTCCGGTAGTGCATCGCCGATGCGACTTCACGGAGCAGTTCCCGGACGGCTTCGACGGCCTGCTCGAAGCGCTGGTCCAGGCTGGGCTTGCGCACCCCGGGCACCGCGGCGAAGCCGAAGAGCAGTCCGATCGCGGCCGCGAGCAGCATCAGCCCCAGGTACTCCAGCACCGCGCTTCGGAGATCGACGTGCCGGGTGGTGCTGTTGACCGCGACGCTCATGAACACCATGCAGCCGTTGCCCACGATCGGCTGGCTCTGCATGAAGTAGAAGCCGACGAGCAGCGCGGCGATGCCGATGGGCAGCAGCATGGCCTGCGGCACCTCGAGCAACCAGATCATCAGCGCCAACACCGTCGCCCCGGCCAGCGCCCCGGCGACCCGTTGCCACGCCTTGGTGAGGGTGTCCCGCCACTGCGGCTGCATGATCGCGAAGGTGGCCATCAGGAAGGCCACCGCGAACGGGTCGGTGGGCCGGTAGCTGGCCACCACCAGCGCCACCAGCATGCCCAGCGCGCAGCGGATGGCGTGCCGCAGCTGCTCCGAGCGCCAGTTGAATGCGCCGCGCAGCTCGTTGGTCAGCCATCCCCTGCCCAGGTCCGGCGGGAGCTGGGCCGGTCTGGCGTCCCGGTCGGCGGTGGCGGCCTGGATCAGCTCGAGCCCCTGCCACATGTTGTTGACCAGCTCCCGGGTGGCCCCTGGCAGCGCCGATGCCCCCGACTCCCAGCGGCGGACCGGGGGCAGCGGGGTGGGCGGTTGCGCCGGCCGCAGCGCCTCGGCCAGCCGCTGCGCCTCACCGTCCGCGGCGGTGAGCAGCTGATCGATGTCCTTGCCGAGCGGTCCGGTGAGCAGCCGGCGCCGGGAGGCGAGCACTTGCGCGGCGGTGCGATACCGATGGATCCCGTTCAGCACCGCGGTGGTCCAGCGCCGGGGTCCGTCGTCGAACCAGAGCCGGGTCGCGGCCTCCTGCGTCGGGCCGGCGCCGTCGGCCAGCGCATCAGCCAATGCGACCCGCACCGGCTCCGACGGGTCCTTCCGCCCGGACAGCAACCGCAGCGCCAGCACCGCCACGACGGCCAGCGCCGGCGCTCCGAACACCTGCACGACGCTGCCCACGGCGATGGCCTTGAGCCCGAAGCTGAACACCGAGGCCATGCCCAGCCCGACGCCCACCGTCACGTACCGCGGACCGAGCACGGGCAGCAGGCAGGCCACGAACACGATCACCACGAGCAGCCCGACCGCCACCCAGGGGGCGTACTCACCGAGCAGCCTGACCCCGCCGCTGGCCACCACCAGCACCGGGCCGAACCAGGACAGCAGCCGCAGGTCGGCGGCCAGCGACCCGCCGAACGCGGCCATCAGACAGAACATCGCGGTCAACCCGGCGAGGATGGCCGCACCGCCCAACCCGACCAGGTAGCCCAGCCCGCCGACCAGCACGATCATCCCGATAGGCATCAGCTGCTTCACGTTCTCGGTATCCCCCTCATCCCCGGGGATCAGGATAGGTTCGGCTCTCCTGGTTCCACGTCTGAGGTCGGTGGCCGAGGGATGCGAGCGGTTCGGGCGCCCGATCGCTGGCAGCTGGCGATTCTGGGATACGCGCTGCTCGCCGCGCTGTGCCGGCCGTTGACCTGGCCGGCGGCCGTGGCCGTGCTGGCGCCCGGGCTGCTGCTACTCGCCATCCGGGTTCGCCGGCCGGTTCGGGCGCTGCCGGAGA
>DATHIT010000460.1:0-6220 GCA_035489915.1 Pseudonocardia sp.
GTCGGCCAGCGCCACCAGGTCGGTGGCGAACCGCTCCCTGGCCCGGTCCTCCCGCCCTGGGTACTGCGCGGCGAGCAGTTCCACCCCGGCCGGCAGCGCCCCCGCCCAGCTCCGGTACACGCTGGCCGACGCGCCCGCCCACGGGAAGCAGAGCAGCCGCCGGGACGGTCGGGTCACCGGGCGGGGAATGCGCAGGGCGGTCACCGACGCTCCCCGGAGATCCGGCCGGCGGCCCTGGTCGACCACAGCCACCAGGACACCGCGAGCGCCGCCACACACCACCCGACCAACACCAGCGGCGACCGGAAGCCGAGTGCGCCGCCGCGCAAGCACCAGAGCAGGGTGTCCACCCCGGCGGTGAACGGCAGATACGCCACCACCGGGCGCAGCACCGCCGGGAACGACTCCAGCGGGGCGAAGCCGGAGTTGAAGAACATCAGCATCAGGAAGACCGGGGCGAGCAGGTTCAGCATCGACCTGGTGGCGCCGGTGACCGCCAGCGTGGAAACCGCCACCCCGACGGTGGCGGCCACCCCGGCGAGCACCGCCAGGAAGGCCAGCACGCCGAGCGGGCCGGTGTGCACCGTCATACCGAACAGCAGCCCGACCAGCAGCAGGATCACCGCCGAGAACAGCACCCGGACCACCTCGGCCAGCACCCGGCCGAGCAGCACCGAGCCGGGGTGCGCGGGCATCGTGGCGAACCGGGCGAGCAGCCCGACCTCGCGCTCGTCGAACAGCGAGCCGCCGCTGACCAACGCGCCGAACACGGTGGCCACCAGCACGATCAGCGCGGCCAGCTCGCCGGCGTCCCGGCCCGGCGCGAACGCGGCCAACGAACGGGACAGCACCAGCTGGAACATCACCAGCAGCAGCGCGGGGAACAGCAGCGACTGCACCACCAGCGCCGGGGTCCGCCGCGCCCCGCGCAGCACCCGCCGGGCCTGCAGCAGACTCCCCCGGGCCAGCCCGGCCGCCTCGAGCGTGGACCTGGTCACGCCACAGCCCTCGGGGCGCGCAGGCACAGCACCGCGCCGAGCCCGCCCAGCACCACGCACCACACCGACGCGGTGACCAGCGCGGCGGCACCGGGAGCACCGGCGGCGAACCCGCGCAGCGCGTCCAGCACCGGCGACACCGGTTGCCAGAGCACCACCGGGCGCAGCCACGCCGGGAACCCGTCGGCCGGGATGAAAGCGGTGGACAGCATGAGCATCAGCAGCTGCGGGACGAGCAGCGCCTCGGCGGCCGCGCTCGGGTCGGCCGCGCGCAGCGCCACCGCGACGAACAGCACCCCGAGCACGGCGGTGAATGCGGCCACCACCAGCGCGAACCCGAGCACTCCGGCAATGGTGGCGAACCGGAACCCGACCAGGGCGGCGATGCCCACGGCGGTGGCGGCGCCGATCCACCCGCAGGCCACGTCCACCAGCAGCCGGCCGAGCAGCGGGCCCCACCGGCTGACCGGCATGCTGGCCACCCGGCGCAGCAAACCCGCCTTGGCGTCTTCGGCCAGCGCGGACGCGGAGGCCATCGCGGTGAAGATGCATGACTGGGCGACCAGTGCCGGCCCGATGTACTGGGCGTAGTTGATCCCCTGGGCCCGCATCGCGCCCTGCAGCGGCAGGTAGAAACCGAGGAAGTACAGCACCGGCGCGAAGATCACCCCGATCAGGGCGGCCCGGTCGGCCAGCAGCCGGGTGGCCTGCCGCCCGGCGTGCAGCCGGACCTGGCGGGCCAGGCTGGGCGGGGCGGGGCGGGGCACTGCCGGCGTGGTCAACGCACCGCCCCCTCGGCGGCGTCCCGGGCTGAGGCATTCGCGGTGTCGGGCGAGCCGGTCAGGCTGGACTCGGTGAGGGCCAGGAACACCTCGTCCAGACTGGGCCGGCGCAGGGTGATGTCGGAGAGCTCCACCCCGCCGCGTTCGGTCCGGGCCATCGCCTCGGCGAGGGTCCGGGGCCCGTCCGGCGCGGGCACCACCACCCGGCCGGCGTCGGCCTCCACCGTGGCGTGCAGGTCCACCAGCAGCCGGGCGAGTTCGTCCAGCCGGTCCGGGTCGGCGGGCACGATCGAGCAGACCGTGTCGCCGATCCGGGATTTGAGGTCGGACGCGGTGCCCTCCTGGATCACCACACCGTGGTCGATGACCGCGATCCGGTCGGCGAGCTGGTCGGCCTCCTCCAGGTACTGCGTGGTCAGCAGCACGCCGATGCCCCTGGCGCGCAGCTGTGCCACCGACTGCCAGAGCATCCGCCGGCTGCGCGGGTCCAGCCCGGTGGTCGGCTCGTCCAGGATCAGCAGCCTCGGCTCGACCACCACGCTCACCGCCAGGTCGATGCGCCGGCGCATGCCGCCCGAGTAGGACTCGACCCGGCGGTCCGCCGCCTCGGCGAGGTCGAAGGCGCCCAGTAGTTCGCCGGCCCGTTCCCGCGCGGCGGATCCGGACAGGCCGAGCAGCGAGCCGAACAGCACCAGGTTCTCCCGCCCGGTGAGCTTCTCGTCCAGCGCCGCGTACTGGCCGGTGACGCCGATGGCGCGGCGCACCGCCTTCGGGTCGGCGACCACGTCGGCGCCGGCCACCTCCACCGTGCCGGCGTCCGGGCGCAACAGCGTGGCCACGATGTTGATCAGGGTGGTCTTGCCCGCCCCGTTCGGGCCGAGCACGCCGAGGATCTCCCCCGGTCGCAAGGTCAGGTCGATGCCGCGCAGCACGGCGTGGTCGCCGAAGGATTTGTGCAGCCCGGTGACCCGCAGCAGGGTGTCCTGCGCCGGAGTCTCGAGCGGATCGCGCTGCCTCACCTGTCCCCCATCGTCGTCTCGCGAGGTGTCTGTCTCGTGCTGTGCTCGATGCCGGTCAACGGGGCTAGGCCACCTCGGCTACCTCGGCGAGCAGCCCGGCGATGCCGGCGCGCAGCACGACCCCCGGCCCGTCCAGGTCGAGCTCCCCGTCGGCCAGCCCGACCAGCACCCGCTCGGTGACCGCGGCGACCCCGGCGACCTCGCCCTGGTCGAACACCCCGGCCCGCTCGTGCCAGGCCAGGTGCAGCGCCTCGCCCGGCTGGTCGATCCGCACGTCCAGCGCGACCTGCGCGTTCTGGCTGCGCACCAGCGTCGGGAGCATGCCGCCCAGCGCGGGCCGGGACGGGTCGGCCAGGCCGAGCAGGCTGGTCAGCACGATCGGCACGGCGACCTCGGTGCGGCCGCCCTGGCCCGCGGTGAACAACTCCAGCGCGCGCATCCCGTCGGCCTCCGGCGCGGACAGCGTGGTCCATAGCCGCCGCTGGGTGGCTCTGGCCAACTCAACCAGCGAGCCACCCCGGCCGGAGGCGTCGCCGGGCCGGCCATCCCGCAGGTCGAACGGGAGCAGGGCGAAGGTGGACAGCGGACCGACGATCCGGGCCACGTCTGGGTGGTAGGGCACCCGCTGCGAGCGCGGCGCGCTCACGGTGAACCGGGTGCACTCCCGCCAGGCCCCGATCACCTGCGCGAGCACCGCGAGGATCAGCACGGTCTCGCCGATCCGCCGGGACCGGAACTCACCGCGCAACGCCGCCCACTCCTCGGGCGAGAGCCAGCTGTGGCTGCTCTCCAGCCTGGGCGGCGCGTCGTAGCGGGCCGGCACCGGCGGGCCCGGCGGGAGATCGGCCGAGGGGGGCGACAGGTCACCGGCCCGTTCGGCGCGCACCGCCTCGTGGTCGCGGAAGCTCACCTCCGGCGGTGCCGGTGCGGTGCCGGGGGCGAGGTAGTCGGCACTGACCTCGTCCAGCACGGTCCAAAAGCTGGCCAGGTCCAGCACGGTCTGCTCGAGGGAGAAGTGCACCTCATGCACCTGCTCGCCGCCGGCGTCCGGCAGCAGGCAGACCTCGACGCCGATCAACGGCCACCGGTCCAGCGGCCGCAGCTCGTGGCTCAGCCGGGCGGCCACCTCGGCCGCCGCGGTGGCCGCCCGCGCCAGCGGGTACCCGCGCAGGTCGTGCACCACGACGCCGTCGCCGGGCGGCTCCGGCAGCACCCGCTGGGTCCCCCGCCGGGGGTCGATCACCACCCGTAACATCTCGTGCCGGGCCAGCGCCGCGCGCCAGGCCGCCCGGAAACGCTCGACGTCCAGCGGGCCCCGGTAGACCCGGTGATCATGCGCGGCCAAGCCGCCCCACGGGTAGTCAGGGTGCCGGCCGGCGACGTAGGCGCGCTGCAGCCGGGTCAGCGGGAAATCCGCCGAAATCCCGGCTTCCCGGGACTTCTCCCGCAACGCGTCGTCACCCACGGACCGGCCCTTTCGCTAGGGTTCAACTTCCTGAGAATTTGCTTAGGCTAGCCTATCTTTATCCGTGGTTCGGAGGTTTTGATGCCCGCTGTGCGCCAGGCCACCGGCAACCGGCAACCCCAGAAATCCCGACTGAACGCACTGGTCACAGTGGTCACACTCGCGCTGGTCGTAGTCATGGCGATCGCCGGCTGCGCGGGCACGCCAGCCCCGTCCGCCACGCCGTCCCAGCCCGGTGAGCCGGCCGGGGATGCCTTCCCGGTGGTGGTGCAACACGGGCTGGGCGCCACCACGATCCCCTCGGCGCCCCAGCGGATCGTCGCCATCGGCGGCAACGATGGCGACGCACTGTTCGCACTGGGCATCACGCCGGTCGCGGTGCTCGGCGGCCAGACCGCCGACGGAGTCCCGCCCTGGCTGGCCGGCCGCCTGGACCCGGCCAGCACCATCGTGCTGCGCTCGCCGGGCGACCCGGGCCTGGAGCGCATCGCCGCGCTGCGCCCCGACCTGATCCTGGCCGGAGCGGTCCCGAACATCGGCGACCTCTACGCCAAGCTCGCCCAGATCGCGCCCACGGTGACCTACCGGCACGGCCCGGTCGCCGACAGCTGGCAGGACCGCCTACGACTGACCGCGCGCGCGGTGGGCCGCACCGCCCAGGCCGACCGGCTCATCGCCGACACCGAGCGGCGGATTGCCGAGCTTCCGGACCACAACCCCGGGCTGAGAGGTAAGTCGGTGAGCATCGCCTGGGCGAACCAGCCCGGCTCGCTGGCCGTGCTCGGCGGGGACTCCAACACCACCGCGCTGCTGCGCGCCCTCGGCCTGACCGTGGCTCCCGGCCTGCGCGACGTCCAGTCGAACACCCTGCCGAACGCGGCCAGCTCGCTGTCCACCGAGCAGTGGTCCCGGCTGGACGCGGACGTTGTGCTGGTCGCGGCCAGCACTCCGGACCTGGCCGAGGCGGTACGCGACAACCCGCTGGTCCGGGCCCTCCCGGCGGTCTCCCGAGGCACCTTCCAGGCGATCGACCTGAGCACCGTGTCCGCACTACGGGTTCCCTCGGTGCTCAACGTCGTCTGGCTGCTCGACCAGATCAGGCCGACCTTGGTGCACGCGGCGACCAGCTGACCCAGTGCCCCCCGAACCGCCCCCACAGCCACCCCAACGCACCGCGTCGAGCCCGGCGCCCCTCACACAGCCCGCCGCGCCCCCACACAGCCGCCCCAGCCGCTCACACAGCCCGCGATGTGCTCACCACAGCCCGTCGACGCGCTGTGCCAAGCCAAGCACGCTGTGCCGGGCCGGGCGGCGCGCGGCGGGAGTGGATCGAGCTCGGGGGTTGGCCAGCACTGAGTGAGGGCTAGGTCTCACTCGCTTGGCCGCCAGCTTCCCCAAGAAAGAAAGCTAGCCTAACCTAACTCTTCTGAGTGATCCTCAGTACTCGACCGGGTGGCCGCGCCATTACTCACCGTGCTCCCGGCCGCCCACACCCACACCGAGGAAGGACACCGGTGGCACCTACCAGTCCGATCACCAAGGACACCGTCCGCGCGCAGGTTGCCGAGGTACTCGACGAGCCCGAGGCGGTCATCGGCGATCACGACGACCTGCTGTATCGGGGTATCGACTCGATCCGGCTGATGAGCCTGGTGGAGTGGTGCCGCCAGCGGGGCGCCGAGGTGTCCTTCGTGGACCTCGCCGAGGTGCCGACGGTTGCCGCGTGGACCGAGGTGCTCAGCCAGGCGACACAGGACGTACGGGGGATCACGGCGTGAGCGCGGCGGCGAACGGCAATGGCACCCGCGAGGGCACCCGCGAGTTCGACGTGGTGGTCATCGGCGGTGGGCCGGGCGGATCCTCGGTGGCCACGCTGATCGCCCGGCGCGGGCACTCGGTGGTGCTGCTGGAGAAGGAGCGCTTCCCCCGGTACCAGATCGGCGAGTCGCTGCTGCC
>DATHIT010000461.1:0-8572 GCA_035489915.1 Pseudonocardia sp.
CGGCCGGCGGATGGGCGGGCCGAAGCGGCGGTGGCCCGGCTGCTGGCAGCGATCCGCAACCGGCTCGACGGGCAGCCACTGGAACTGGAGCGCCGGGTGCTGGCCGACGTCCGCGCGGCTCTCCCGCCGGGCACCCCGAGCTGCTGGGACATGACCATCCTGGCCTACTGGGCGTGGTCGGCCTGGGACGCCGACGGGGCGCCGATGCACACCGCCCAGGGAGCCGGCGGGCTCGGCTACGGGCTGCCGGCCGCGCTGGGTGCCGCCACCGCGACCGACGGCCCGGTGCTCGCCGTGTCCGGGGACGGCGGCGCGATGTACGGGCTGGCCGAGCTGGCCACCGCGGTGCAGCACCAGCTGGACGTGACCTGGCTGATCGTGGACGACGGCGGCTACGGGATCCTGCGCGAGTACCTCACCGACAGCTTCGGCCAGACCACCGCGACCGAGCTGGCCCGGCCTGACTTCGCGGCGGTGGCCAGGGCGTTCGGCGTGCCGGCCACCGTGACCAGCGTGGACACCCTGGGCGCGGACCTGGCGGCGGCGTTGGGCACGCCGGGCCCGAGCGTGGTGGTGCTGCCGGCGCTGCTGCGGATGTTCGCGCCAACCCACCTGTCCGGCTGAGCGCCGGACCCTCCGGGTGAGCGCCGCTCAGGGGTCAGCCTGGGCTCAGGGCTCAGCCGACCTGGCGTGCCGGCTCGAGTTCATCCGCCAGCTGCGTGGTGCGCAGCCCCTGGTGCTCGTGTCCGCGCAGCTCCGCGTAGTTCACCACAGCGGCCGCGGCCAGCACCATCATCAGCGGCACCATCAGCAGCTGGTTCAGGAAGCTGAACACCACCGACTCCGCACCACCGGGCACCAGGCCCAGCACCATGATCATCCCAATGGTGTAGGTCACCGCGAACACGCCGAGCAGCAGCATCTGCCCGGCGGTGCGCCAGAACCGCTGGTGTACCAGCTCGAAGCAGCGGCCGATGCCCTTCCGCTCCACCATCACCACGCCGTACAGCGCCGCGAAGAGCACCACGCCCAGATAGAGACCGGGGAGAAACAGCAGGAAGGCGCCCATAGAGGTCAGGAGCCAGCTGAGCATCGTCCAACCGATCAGCGCCGGCGCTCGAGAGGCGGCGCCATGGGCGACCTCACCCGCCGTGGCCGGCCGCCCGGCCGCATCCCGGATCACCACGTAGACCGAGGCGCCCTGGGCGATCGCCATGGCCGCGAGGTTGACCACCAGACCAACCGCGATCACCGCGTCCGCCACCGCGAAGGAGCCCGGCCCGCCCATGCCGAGGACCACCGAGAACAGGGCGATACCCAGCGCGGTGCCGCCCTGGACAAGCAGCAGCGGCCGCCAGCTACGCCCGACCGCCGCGATGATCCGGCTCACCCAGCCCCCGAAGTCGGTCGCCACCAGAGGGTCGGTCGGCCCGAACTCGTCGCCCCCCGGCAGGGCCAGCCCCGGCGCGCCACTCGGGGCCGGGTAGCTCGGGTACGAGAAGCCGTCCGGCTGCCCGGATCGGCCCGGGTCGTTCGGTGGCTCACCGCCTGGCGGGATGCTCATGGCGAAACGGTAGCGGCACTCTGTCAGCCAGACGGCACGAATAACACGCAGGTCACGGGGCCGATACCGGACCGCCGCGGTCAGATCGTCAGCCCGCGAACGATCACGCCCGCCGCGCCGACGGCGCGGGCATCGCCCTGGCGCGCACCACGTGCCCGGCGCGTAGTTCAACATCCAACCGGCTCGCCGCGTCCAGCGGGGCGCGCAGCCGCAGCGGCATCTCGTCCTGGCAGCCGGCCTGCCGGGCATGCTCGACCCAGACCAGCAGGTCGGCCACCTGGTCCGGGTTGTCGGAGGTGACCTCGGTGGGTGGCGCTGCCCAGGCCTGGTCGACCCCGTCCAGCCCGGCCAGGAACGCACGACTGGACCACGGCGGACTGGCCAGCCGCAGCACCGCCCGCCGCGCCGCGCCCGCGTCGGGGACCAGCAGCACGTCCGCCGGCTCGGCGCCACCTGCGTTGGCGTCGACCCCGGCCAGCTCGGCGCCGAGTTCCGGCGCGCCGGCGTCCACCTCGAGCATCTCGGCGCCGAGTTCCAGCCCGCTCGGATCGACCCGGACGAGCACACCCCGTCGGGTCTCCGGCGGTGGGACGACAACGCGGCCGCAGGCCTGGCCGGCGTCGAACGGGCCCGGTGCACGCAGCCACGGACGGACCGCGGCGAGCAGCTCGGTCAGCCCGGTACACACCGTCTGCCGGCCGGTCCGCGCGCTCACCAGCCAGCCGCCCGCCCGCGCGCTCACCTTCGGCGCCGCCGCGCCGGCCAGCCGGGTCACCGCGGTGGCCACCGCCATCCGGGCGGGCAGGCCGGCCAGGAACGGACGAGCCCAGTCCAGCGCCGCCCGGTCCCCGCACGCCCCACACATCAGGGCATCACGTCCCCCGAGTTGGGCCCGAGGGTCTGGCCGACGTAGAGGTTGCCGCCGGGATCACTGGCCAGCAGCACCGCGGTGGGCGCCACCTCCTCGGGGCGGCCGAACCGGCCCAGCGGCAGCTCGGCGCGCTTGGCCGTCTTCCACTCCTCGGTGATGCCCTCCACCATCGGGGTGTCGATCGGGCCGGGGGCGATCGCGTTCACCAGCACCCCGCGCGCGGAGACCTCCAGGGCCAGCGACTTGGTCAGCCCGATCACCCCCGCCTTGGCCGCCGCATAGTGCGCCAGCCCGTGCCCGCCCTTGATACCCAGCTGCGAGGCGATGTTGATGATCCGCCCCCAACCCCGCTCCAGCATGCCCGGCAGCACCTCCCGACAGCACAGGAACACCCCGGTCAGATCCACCGCCAGGGTCTCCGCCCAGGTGGCCAGCTCCATCTTGACCAGCGGCGACTCGGTCAGGATCCCCGCCGAGTTGACCAGGATGTCCACCCGCCCGACCATCTCGACCGCCCCGGCCACCGCCTCCCGCACCGACCCCTCGTCGGTCACATCGACCCGCACCGCGCCGACGGCACCGACCTCCGCCGGGTCGACGGCAGCACGGTCAGCGACCACCACCGCCGCACCGCACCCGACATAGGCCGCCGCGATCGCCCGCCCGATCCCGCTCGCCCCGCCGACCACCAACGCCGTGCGCCCCTGCAACATCCGCCCCTCCTTCGTCGGGGGTCGTGAGTGGCGATGGTCGCTATAGCGACCATCGCCACTCACGACCTCAGGCTGGCATGCGGACGGTGAGCCCGCCGTCCACCACGATCTGCTGGCCGGTCACGTAGGACGCCTCGTCCGAGGTGAGGAACCGGATCACCGAGGCGACCTCTTCGGGCTGGGCGGCCCGGCCGAGCGGGATGTCCTTGCCGGCCCGCTCCAGCCCGTCCGGGCCGAGCGAGTTGACCGGGTCCAGCGACTGCGGGGTGACCACGTAACCCGGGATCACCGTGTTCACCCGGATCCCCCTCGGCGCCAGCTCGACCGCGACGCTGCGCACCAGGCCGAGCACGCCGGCCTTGGCCGCGCCGTAGTGCGCGTGCTCGCCCCAGCCGTACACGCCGCCGGCGATGGAGGACACCGCGACCATCGCGCCGGGGCCGGCCATCCGGGCGGCGGCCGACCGCAGCACCCGCAGTACCCCGGTCAGGTCCACCTGCAGCAGGTCGTCCCAGGCGTCGTCGTCCAGCTCGGCCAGCGCCGCCTTGCGCAGCACCCCGGCGTTGGCCACCGCGATGTCCAGGCGCCCCCACCGCTCCAGCGCGCGCTCGGCGAAGGCGTCCACCTGCTTGGAGTTCCGCACGTCCACCTCGTGCACCACGCATTCGCCGCCGACCGCGTGCACCGCCGCCTCGGTCTCGCCCGGGTCGTGCGGGTCACCAGGAAAGGTGCCGATCACCGAACGCACCCCGGTCGCCGCGTAGGCCACCGCGAGCGCTCGGCCGATCCCGCTGGCCGCCCCGCTGATGATGGCCACCCGCTCATCCGCCATAGAAGATCACCCCTTCAGTGTCTCCGCGGTACGCGCGGCGAACATCAGCACGCCGGACACCACGATGCCGAGCGCGCCGACGATCAGCGCGGCCTGGTTCCAGGAGTGCCCGGCGGCCAGCATCGAGGTGACGATGATGCCGGCGACGATCGCGCCGGGCTGGGACAGCGCGTTCAGGAACGCCACGCCGGTGGCCCGGCAGCGGGTCTCGTAGCACTCGCCCATGTAGAACAGCAGCGCGGCGTACGGCCCGATCAGGAAGAACATGCCGATCGAGTAGAGCGCCACCACCGCGAAGGTGCCGTGCGCCACGGTCAGGGTCAGCGCAAAAACGACGCCGGAGATCATCCAGCCGATGCCAATGGCGTTGCGCCGCCCGATCCGGTCGCCGAACCAGCCGTGGAAGACGTACCCGACGTAGCCCACCGCGTTGATCACGATCAGCATCACCAGCGAGCCGGTGAAGCTGACCCCTTTGCCCTCGGTGAGCACGGTGGTGCCGAGCACGCTGAACACCTGGATGCCGAACCAGTTCACGATCCAGGCCAGGCCGAGCACCACCGTGTTGCGCAGCGCCTTGCCCCGGAAGATCGCGGCAAAACCGCCGGACTCCTGCTTCGCCACCCCGTACTCGGCGGCCAACGAATCGGCCTCGGCGGCCTTGCCCTCCTTACGCAGCTTGCGCAGCTCCAGTTCCAGCTCGAACTGCGGGGTCTCCTTCAGGCCCCGGCGCAGCAGCACGATGGCCACGGCGGGGAACACCGCGATCAGGAAGCAGCCCCGCCAGCCCACCAACGGCAAGAAGATCGCCACGAAGGCCGAGGCCAGCAGCACTCCGAGCGGCCAGCCGCCCTGCACCAGGCTGTAGACCAGCCCGCGCCGTTTCCTGATCGCCTCGTCCTCGGTGACCGCGTAGACCTCGTTGAGGTAGGTGGCGTTCACCGCCTGCTCGGACAGGCCGAGGCCACCGAACGCCCGCACACCCACCAGGTATCCGATGCCGGGGGTGGCGGCGCTGGCCGCGGAGGCCACCGCGGTGCCCGCCACGGTGAGCATCATGCCCCGGCGGCGGCCGATGCGGTCGGTGATCGGCCCGACCGCGAATGCCACGATCGCCGTGCTGACGGAGACCAGGGTGGATACCAGCGAGGCGGTCGCCTCGGTCCAACCGAATGTCTTGGAGATCTCCGGAAGCATCGTGCCGAACAGAATGTAGTCGTACACGGCGAACATCCAGGCGAAAAGCGCGAGGACGGTCGCCCGGCGGGTGGCTTTGACCCCGAAACGGGGAAACGCCCTGGTAGGAGCCGCGACGGCGGAACTGGCGGTGGATTCGAGGGACATGGTGGTGCCTTTCCGAAGAGGCAGACACTGTCGAGGCGAATTCAGCGCTGAATTCTCGGAAATCAGGAATTCGTAGAACGGGTCCGGAAGTCGTCAGCAATTTCGTCGAAGGTGGACCAGCGCACACCCTCGTGCGAATTGATGTAGGTAATCAGCCGCTCGAGCATGAGCAGGTTCTGCGGGCGCCCGGAGACATCTGGGTGGATGGTCATGGTGAACGCCGCGTAGTCCATCTCCCGGTACACCCAGTCGAACTGGTCGCGCCAGTTCTGCTCCAGGTCGTGCGGGTTGACGAATCCGTGGCTGTTCGCGCTGGCCTTGATGAACATCATCGGCGGCAGGTCGTCCAGGTACCAGTTGGCCGGGATCTCCACCAACTCGGTCTCGGTGCCGCGCTCCAGCGGCTTCATCCACTCCTCGGCCGGCTTGGCGTAGTCGATCTTCGTCCAGCTGTCCCCGACCCGCACGTAGTACGGGCTGAAGTCGTTGTGCATCAGCGAGTGGTCGTACTTGATGCCGCGCTCGAGCAGCAGCTCGTTGGTGACCGGGGAGAACTCCCACCAGGGCGCCACGTAACCGGTCGGCGTGGTGCCGGTGAGCTTGGTGAGCAGCTCGATGCAGCGGTCCAGGATGGCGCTCTCCTGCGCCCTGGTCATCGCGATCGGGTTCTCGTGGGAGTAGCCGTGCACGCCGATCTCGTGGCCGGCGTCCACCACCATCCTGGTCTGGTCCGGGAAGGTCTCGGCCGAGTGCCCGGGGATGAACCAGGTGGTGCGCAGGTTGTTGCGCTCGAACAAGGTGAGCAGCCGCGGCACGGCCACCTCGCCGGCGAACATGCCCCGGGAGATGTCGCACGGCGAGTCCTCGCCGCCGTAGGAACCCAGCCAGCCAGCCACCGCGTCCACGTCTACGCCGAAGGCAACGCGGATGTCCTTCATGTCACGTCCTCTCTGCCAGGCACGAATCCAACCGCGCCCCGAATGAGCCTCCGGTCCGCCGAGCCAGCTCCTCGGCCACCCGTACCGGATCGCGGTAGGCGGCGAGCAGCGCGGTCAGCAGGATCCGGGCTTGGGACGGCCGGAGCACCCCGGTGGGGACAGCTCCAGCCGCCAGCAGGTCAAGTCCGCCGCCGTTGCCGTAGATCCCGGCCACCGGGCCGGCGGCCGCCCGGGTGGACAGCGCGACCAGCACGCCGTCGGCGGTCAGCCGGGCCACCGCCGCGTTGATCGCCGGGTTGGCGTTGCCCGCCCCGGTCCCGACCAGCACCACGCCCCGGGCGCCGGCGGCGGCCACCGCGTTCAGCACGGTGGCGTCCGCGCCCGGGTAGCAGGCCACCACGTCCACCCGGATGTCGGCCAGGTCCAGCGCGGTCAGGTCCAGCGGCGGGTTGCGCACCGGGCGCGCGGTGATGCTGACCGCGCCGTCGCGCACCCGGCCCAGCGGCCCGGCGTCCGGCGCGCTGAACGCGGCCGGCGCGACGGTGTGGGTCTTGCGGGTGCCCTGGGCGGCGAACACCGCGCCGTCGAAGGTGATCAGGACACCGAGGCCCCTGGCATCCGGGGCGGCGGCGACCGCGATGGCGTCGGCCAGGTTGCGCGGACCGTCGCTGTCCGGCGCGTCGGCCGGGCGCTGGGCGCCGGTGAACACCACCGGGCGCGGGTCGTCGTGCACCAACTCGGCCAGGTAGGCGGTCTCCTCCATGGTGTCGGTGCCGTGGGTGACCACCACGCCGAGCACCGAGTCGTCGGCCAGCGCGCGGCGGATCTCCCGGACGATGCCGGCCATGTCCGCCGGGGCGAGCAGGTAGCTGCCCAGGCAGAGCACGTCCCGCCCGTCGACCGGCAGGTCCAGCGCGATGGGCAGTCGGCGCAGCAGCGCGGCCACCCCGTCACTGGCCACGCTCGCTCCGCTGGGGTCCCGCCGCGAGGCGATGGTCCCACCGGTGGACAGCACGACAACCCTGCGCACCCGGCCGCTCCCTTGCTGATCTTCGCTGGTCAAAGCCATACCCAAACGATTGGGCCAATCGTTTGGGTATCATGCGCGGACGAATCGGCCGAAGTCAATAAACTCGCTGTTACGCTCGGCAACCATTGCGTCAACCGCAGCCCCGCGCCATCCGGGGCGCCGCTGACCAGGGCACGGAGGACAGGCGCATCGTGGAGACGGAGCACAACTCGCCGGTCACCCTGCGCACCTTGGCCGAGCGGCTGGGGCTGAGCGTGTCCACCGTGTCGCGGGTGCTGCACGCCAAGCCGGACGAGCAGCTGCGGGCCGCCTCCGAGGCGACCGTCGCGCGCATCCGCACCCTCGCCGACGAGCTCGGCTACCGGCCGAACCCACACGCCACCAGCCTGCGCACCCGACGCAGCAACCTGGTCGGCGTGCTGGTCCCCCGGCTCTCCGACATCGTGCTGGCCACCATCTACGAAGGCATCGAGGAAGCGGCCAGCGAGCACGGGCTGTCCACCTTCGTCACCAACACCAGGGACATCCCGGCCGTGCAGCGGGCCCGTACCGAGATGGTGCTGGCCCGGCGGGTGGACGGGATGATCTTCGGCGACGCATACGTGGACGGTCGGTTCATGGACGAGGTGGCCGCCCGCGGTGTGCCGTTCGTCCTGGTCAGCCGGCGGGCCGGCAACCACGTCTCGGTGACCTGCGACGACTACCGGGGTGGCCAACTAGCCGCCGAGCACCTCCTCGAACGCGGCCACCGGGAAGTCGCGGTGATCGCCGGCGAGCCGTATGCCAGCACCGGGATCGACCGCACCGCCGGCTTCGTGGACACCTTCCGCCAGGCCGGGCGGGCCATTCCGGCGGAGCGCATCCGGCACTCCCGGTTCGATGCTCGGGGCGGACGGGAAGCGGCCGAGGCGCTGCTCGGCGCGAACCAACCACCGTCGGCGATCTTCGCGGTGAACGACTTCGCCGCCATCGGGGCGCTCGGCGCGGCCCGCGACCGCGGCCTGCAGGTGCCCGGGGACCTGGCCCTGATCGGCTACAACGACACCCCGCTGGCCGGCGAGTTGCCCATCGCGCTGACCACCATCCGCTCCCCGATGCACGAGATGGGCCGGCGCGGACTCGAGCTGCTGACCCGGCTCATCCGCGGCGAGGAAGTCACCACCGAGCGGCTGCCCCCCGAGCTCATCGTGCGCACCTCCACCGCCCCCGTCACCATCACCGCAGGTCAACAGCCGTGAGTGGTATTGGTCGCGATAGCGACCAATACCACTCACAGGTCC
>DATHIT010000462.1:0-8701 GCA_035489915.1 Pseudonocardia sp.
GACCGGGCGGGCCACAATCCCGAGCGGGAGAACCACATACTCCGTCTCGACCTCTGGCTCATCGGCCGACTCGTCCGCCGGCTTGGCGTCGTTCGGCTCACCGGCGCCGCGCCTTCCCGCGCTGGGGGTGCCCCGGCGGTGGCGGCTGGACGGGTCGGCTTCCTCGGCGGGGGCCTCCCGCTGCGCCGGGACGGTGACCGGGAGCATGGGTCCGGCCATCTCGCGGTCGCCGGACGCCGGACTCTCCGGGCTGCTCGAAGACGGCGCGGCCGCCTCCGCGACCGCGACCGCCGACTCGGCGAAGCCCGCGGAGCCCGCCGGCTCGGTGAAGCCAGCCGGCTCGGTGAAGTCGGCCGGCTCGGCCAGGTCCAGCGGCGGGGGTGGCACCTCGGTGACCCCGGGCGGCGGAGCAGGCATCTCGACGTAGGCCACCGGGTCGGGTGCGGGCGGCGGCCCGGCGGGCGGGGTGGCCGCCGCCAGCTCGGCGGACGCGCCGTCCCCGCCGGCGATGATCACCGGGACGCCGGCCCGGCGCAGCCTGGTGAGCACGGTGTCCTCGGCCTCGGTGGCCCCGCCCTGCCCAGTTCCGGTGGCGGCGGCGAAGGTGGCGGGCACCGCGAGCAGTCGCGGCGCGGCGGCGGCCACCAGCAGGTTCTCCACGCCCAGTGTCCCAGCGCCAAGCAGCAGCACCAGATCGGCGGTGTCCGCGACAGGCAGGGCGCCGAGCAGCTCATCCAGCGGCAGGAACCGGGCGGTGCCCTGGGTGAACCGACGGGGCCCCGCCTCCGCCCAGGCGTCGGCGAGCCCGGGCGCGGCCGCCCGGAGCCGGCCCAGTAGCTCGGCCTGCCGCCGCTGATCCGCCTGCTCCCGGCGCGCGGCGGACAGCACCGCGAGGCCATCCAGGTACGCGGGCAGGTTCATCTCCCGCAGCGCGGCGACCAGCGGAGCCAACTCCGGTGCGGCCTCCTCGGCGGGTACCGAGCGCTGCAGCCGATCAGCCAGCGCGAACAGCTGCTCGCGCGCCTTGGTCATCGCGGACTCGCCGCCGGTCTCCGCGATGGTCCGGGCCACCCGCTCGGCGGTGGGCAGGTCATGCACGGTCACCGGGCTGTCCGGATCGATGAACAGCACCTCGTGCCGTAGGTGCTCGGTGGCCCGGGCGGCCTCTTCGACCCGGTCCAGCTGGCGGTTCAGCTCGGCCACCGCGGGCACGTGGCTCGGCGCGGGCACCCGCATCCGCCGACACCGCGCGGCGATCTCGTCCATCGCCTCGATCAGCTCGACGAAGGCCAGCGCCTGGTGCAGCACGGCGGAATCCCGCATCGACGCGCCGTCCAGCCGTAGCTGCCGCAGTACCGGCTGCACCGCGCGCTGCTGGGCAGAGCGGAAGTACATCCGCGCGCGACCGCCGGAGTCCAGGTAGTTCACGTAGTTGCGCAGCTGCTCCACCGCATCGGGCGGCAGCGCGCCGACCAGGGCCATCTGGTCGCCGGCGTCGCGCAACTTGTCCGCCGAGAGCACCACATCGGTGGTGAGTCGGAGCAGGCCGTCGAACTCGGCTCGGTCCGGGCCGAACAACACCCGCTCCAGCAGCGCCCTGGTCCACTGGGCGTCGCCCCGGGGATCGATCGCCGTCATGGTCGCCTGGCAGCGCCGAGCGGTCTCCACCAGCGCGGCCAATCGGTTCGAGTCCAGCCGACCGAGCAGCTCGGGCAGCAGGTCCACGCCGTCCTGACCCGGGTGCCCCTTACCGCCGGCGGCGCGGCACAACGCGGCGACCTGGTTGGACGTCGGCACCAGGTCCGGCCGAGGCATCGCCTGCCCGAGCCGGTGCCGGGTTCGCGGGGTGGCGGTCACCAGCAGGGAACGCAGCTCCCGCAGCTCGGCGTCGGACAATGGGGGCGGGGCGTCCAGGCACAGGCCGCGCAAAGGCTCCGGCAACGCGGCGCGCACCGCCGCCAGCGCCTCGGCGTCGGCACCGCTGACCAGCACCCGTTTGCCGTCCATCAACACCGCGGCGAGGTTCTCCGCAACCTTCCCCGGGTCCGCCGCGTCCAGCACCGCGCACGCGTACTGGCGAACCACGTCGACAACCTCGCCCGGCTCGTCGGCCGGCAGCCGCTGGGCAGGCACGCCGGCGGCTTGCGCGGTGAGCACCTCGGACAGTCGGTAGAGCCCGATCGGAGTTTCCCCGGCCGCGCCTCGGCGGCGGATCTCCACCGCGGCCTGTGCCGGGGCCCCGCCGTCGGCTGCGCGAGCGGTCAGCTCCGCGACGAGTCCCTCAGCTGGGTCCTCGGTGAGGTCGGTCTGCTCCGACACTCCCAGATCCAACACAGTGGTCACCTCCGGCTGGCCAGGGTAGGCCCGCGACTGCGGTCACATCATGTATCGAGTGAAAGCTGAAAACGTTCCACCGTTCAGCCCAATATTTTCTCGATGGTGACCCTACGCAATCGCTAGTGGATCACTGCACCCTCCCTACCGGGCTTAAATCGCTCACTTCCCTCGTCCGCGTGATAATCCGATTGGGTGGTGGCGTCAGTCCCATTCGACACCGCCGCGGCTCGCAATGCGACCGACCCGAGGGCCGTGACCAGTAGGTTGACCACCAGCGCCACGAAGCCGACGTAGATCTGCGCCCTGGACCCGGGGAACAGGTGCCAGCCGAACACGCTGAGTCGGTCCAGCGTCAGCGCGGAGCCGCCGAAGTGCAGGCGCTTCGCCGCGGGGTTGGGGATTTGGTAGAGCAGGTACAGCCCATAGCTCATGCCGACCAGCCAACCGGCGACCAGCGCCCAGCGGTGCAGCCACCGGGTGTACAGCGCGATGGCCACGGCCGGCAACGTCTGGAGAATGATCACGCCGCCGATCAGCTGCAGGTCGATGGAGAATTGCGGGTCCACCGCCACCACGAACAACACCGCGCCGAGCTTGACCACCAGCGAGGCGCGCTTGGCCTGCTTGGCTTCCTCGGCCGGGGTGGCGTCCGGGTGCAGGTAGGTCTTGTAGATGTTGCGGGTCCACAGATTCGCCGCGGCGATGGACATGATCGCCGCCGGAACCAGCGCGCCGATGCCGATCGCGGCGAAGGCGATACCGGCGAACCACGGGCTGAACTGGGTGTCGAACAGCACCGGGATGATCGTGTTGGTGTCCGGCCGGCCGGTGGCGTTGTTGGTGATCGGCCGCACCCCGGCCGCGATGGCCACGTAGCCGAGCAGTGCGAGCAGCCCGAGCAGCAGCGAGTAGGCAGGCAGCGCGACCATGTTGCGCTTCAGCACATCACGGCCTCGGGAGGCGAGCGCGCCGGTCACCGAGTGCGGGTAGAGGAACAGCGCCAGCGCCGAGCCGAGCGCCAGGGTGATGTACTGCAGCTGGTTGTTCCCGGTGAGCAGGATCGAGCCGGCTGGCGCGCCGGTGGTCGGGCTGGGCTGGGCCAACTTGTGCGCCGAGGCGTCGAAGATGGCCGACCAGCCGCCCAGCTTCGCCGGCAGATAGAACACCGCGACCAGGATGACCAGGTAGATCAGGATGTCCTTGACGAAGGCGATCAACGCCGGGGCGCGCAGGCCGGACTGGTAGGTGTAGAGCGCCAGGATGACGAACGCGACAAACAGCGGCAGATGTCCGGCCAGCCCGGTGCCGTTCAGGCCCATGGTGCGCAGCACCGCCTCCAGCCCGGCCAGCTGCAGCGCGATGTAGGGCATGGTGGCCACGATCCCGGTCACCGCGACCAGCAGGGCCAGCACCGGGCTGCCGTAGCGGCCATGGACGAAGTCCGCCGGGGTGACGTAGCCGTGCACCCGGGACACCGACCACAGCCGCAGCACCGGCAGGAACACCAGCGGGTAGAGCACGATGGTGTAGGGCAGCGCATAAAAACCGATCGCGCCGGCGCCGAACAGCAGCGCGGGCACCGCGACGAAGGTGTACGCCGTGTACAGGTCCCCGCCGACCAGGAACCAGGTCACCCAGGAACCGAACTTGC
Source organism: Pseudonocardia sp. (assembly GCA_035489915.1). GTDB lineage: Bacteria > Actinomycetota > Actinomycetes > Mycobacteriales > Pseudonocardiaceae > Pseudonocardia. Next base: position 3,989 of record DATHIT010000462.1, read on the forward strand.
GCCCGCCCAGCCCCCACTCGTCCAGATGATCGAGCGTTGCCCCCCGCCGCCACCGGGACGCCACGAACCCCAGCACGGTGACCAGCGCGAACAACAGCACAAAAATGATCAGCTCAACCCACTGGATCATCTGTCGGTCCCCTCATCCAGCTCGTCCACGCCACCCGGCCGGCCAGCGGCGGGCACTGTCGGCGTGTCGCGGGTCCGCCAATACACCAGCGCGACGCAGATCACCCCGACCGGCACAAACGCGAACTGGGACCAGTAGAAGAACGGCAAGCCGAACAGCCTCGGCTCGACCGAGTTGAACCACGGCGTGACCAGCATCAGAAACGGCACCAACAGCAGCAGGTTCCACGCGCTGAAGCGCAGCCCGCTCGAGGACGGGGGCGAAGACATGCTGAACTCCTTGGCGGCCGGCGTCATTGGGCGCAGTTGACGCGTCAGTCTGCCTGGCCGCGATTGATCAGCCGTATATCAGGCGATGACGAGCAGGTAAATGCCGATCATGGTGTAGAGAATCATCAGCAGCACCAGTGGAATCTCGTCGGCAAGTCGGCGCTGGTCGGTGAGTACCGGGCCGTTCCCGGGCACCCCCGTGGTCGGGTTCTCGGTCTGGTTCTGGGACGCCCCCAACACCCGGTCGTGCCCGGCGACCACCCCGACCACGTGCCCGACCAGGATCGCGGCGACCTGGATCGCCGCGATCAGCACGGGCGCGGGCAGCGCGGCCAGCGGGGGCGCCGCTCCGCTCGGGTCCACCAGCTGCGTCACCGCCCGCGGACCCTCCACCAGCAGCAGCGAGGCGTAGTGCGCGATGGTGTATCCGACCGCGATCGGGATCAGCGTGCTGACCAGGGTGGCCGCCAGCGCGCCGGTGGCGAGCCGGTAGCTCAGCGCCACCAGTCCGATCAGGCCGACCAGGACGACGGTGGCCAAGAGCTCCGTCGGCAGGCCGGACCGGGCGGCCGCCAGCTGGCTGGTGGTGGCCCACCACGGGCTACCGGACACGCCGTCGAACACCGTCGAGCCCCACCAGACCGCGAGCACCGCGACCAGACCGGGCGCCGGGCGCACCCGGTTCAGCCCTCGGAACGGATTGCGGAACTCCAGCCCGGGCCCGCCGGACTTCGGGCCGACCGGGGCCAGCGCCGCGATCAGGGTGGAGTACACCTCGAAGGGGTCACCGAGGCTGAACCAGCGGGTGCCGTAGACGGTGGCGGCGGCGGTGATCAGGACGGCGTAACCGGCGATGAAGCCGCCGACCACAACCGGGTCGGCCCGGGCATCCGGCACCAGCTCCAGCCAGACGAACACGGCCAACCCGATGGCCGCCGGCCAGTAGCCCAGCCCGCTCGGTAGCTCCCGGATCCCGGCCGGGGGCAACCGCAGCACGGCACACACGCCGCGGTGCAGCGCGCGCAGCGGGTTGACCACCCGCCACACCGGGCCGAACACCAGCGAGGCCGGCACCAGGCCCACCCAGAGCAGCACATAGAGCGCCCTCGGGGCCGGGTTGTGGTCCGGGTCGGGGTTGCCGGCGAACGCCACGGCCACCAGGTACCCCAGCAACGCCAGCAGCAGACAGCGCGCGGCCAGCTGGGCGCGCTCCCGGCCGGCGGTCAGGTGTTCCGCCGGGTCGGCATCGCCGTGATCGCCGTGATCGCCGGGCTGCTCGGTGCCGAATCGGGGCCGCCGCCAGGCCAGTCCGACGGCCAGGAACGACACGAGCACCACGAAGCCACCGGCCTGCAGCACCAACTCCCCGGGCAGTGGCAGGTCGGTACGGCCGCCGATACCGTGCGCCAGGACGGTCACGGCTGGTCCCCCACCGGGGCCGGGGCGGTCCGGCGCATCAGCAGCCACGCGGCCGCCACTATGCCCAGTCCACCGCCGACGGTGAGCGCGATGAGCAGCCGGTCCAGGTCCGCGCCCCAGGCGAACGGGATGACCGCGTCGTGGAAGCTGAACACGTCGGCGGGCGCGATGATGATGGCCAGCAGCGCGCCGGCCACGCAGCAGAGCAGCGGCCCGGCCGGGCGGTTGCGCAGGGTGAGCCACGCGCCGGCCACCCCGATCGGCCAGCCCACCACAGCGAACCCGGCGGCGGCCAGGAACACCAAGGCCAGCGAGCCCTGCGCGACCACCAGCGACGAGCCGTACATATGCACCACGTGCGCCCCCATCACCACCGCCGTACCCACCGCCACCACCCCCCGCCCCCCTGTCCTCCGCGATTCAAAAACGTCCCGCGAGTCGGCGCTCTCAGCACACTGTGTCGCGCGTTTCAGCACACGTCCGCCTCGCCGGCGGGTGCCCAGCGCAACCACCACCGGCGGCAGCACAGCGGCGCATATGGTGATCAGCCACCACAGTCCCGCGTTCGGCGGCGGCGGCCACCGTTGTTCGCCGACCAGTGTCACGTGGGTGTCGCCGGCACGCAGCGGGATGCTCCAGTCCAACCGCGCTCCCGGCGGCCTCGGCTGGCGGGCGGCGGCCACGATGCGCGGGTCCGACCAGAGCGCGGAACCACCGGGGCCGACCACCGGCAGCGCGTTGATCACCGACCCGGGCGGCGGCAGCACCGCGACGCGCTCGGCGGTGTGGTTGTCCAGCCGCAGCCGGGCCCCGTACTCCACCACGGTGACCGTCACCCCCGGACTCGCCGGTACCAGCCGCAGGATCACCGGCTCGTTCGACGCCGAGGTCAGCCCCCCGGCGTGTGCCAAGGCCACCCCGTTGCTGACCAGCACCGCGAACAGGCTGACCAGCACGGTGGTGGCCAGTCGGGCGGCGGCGCGGCTCACCGGGCAGACGTTAGCCGGGAGTGTGGCCGACGGATTCCGCGACTCACCCTGACCGAAACGATCCCGGCAGGGTGTGCTGAAAACCGCGACACAGTGTGCTGAGAGCGCCGACTCGCGGGACGTTGGGGGCGGGATCGAGCGCGAGCGGGGGCGGGATCGAGCGGGGGCGGGCGCGGGAGTGGGGGCGGGCGCCTTGTTGGGCGCCCGCCCCGTTTACCCCGCGCTACGTTGCGCTGAGACTGTGTGTCAGGCGCTGAGGCGCTGCTTGAGGGCCTCGTACTCGTCGCGCACGGAGCTGGGCAGCGCGTCGCCGATCTGGGCGAACCACTCCTCGATCAGCGGCAGCTCGGCCTTCCACTCCTCGGCGTCCACTTCCAGCGCCGCGGCCACGTCGGCGGCGTCGCCGTCCAGCCCGGACAGGTCGATCTGGTCCGGGGTGGGGACGTAACCGATCGGGGTCTCGACGGCGGCCGCCTTGCCCTCGATGCGCTCCACCATCCACTTCAGCACCCGGCTGTTCTCGCCGAAGCCGGGCCACAGGAAACGGCGGTCCTCGCCGCGGCGGAACCAGTTCACGCAGAAGATCTTGGGCAGCTTGGCGGCGTCCGCGCCCTTGCCCACGTCGATCCAGTGCTGGAAGTAGTCGGTCACCCCGTAGCCGAGGAACGGCAGCATGGCCATCGGGTCGCGGCGCACCATGCCGATCTTGCCGGCCGCGGCGGCGGTCTTCTCGCTGGACAGCGTGGCGCCCACGAACACGCCGTGCTGCCAGTCCCGTGACTCGGCCACCAGCGGCACGGTGTCCGCGCGGCGGCCACCGAACACGATCGCCGAGATCGGCACACCCTTCGGGTCGTCCCATTCCGGGGCCACCACCGGGCACTGGGAGATCGGCGTGGTGTAGCGGGAGTTGGGGTGCGCGGCGTCGAAGTCGGAGTCGGGCGTCCACTCCTGCCCGGTCCACGCGGTGAGGTGCTGGGGCTTGCCCTCCAGGCCCTCCCACCAGATGTCGCCGTCGTCGGTCAGCGCCACATTGGTGAACAGCGAGTTGCCCTTTTCGATGGTGCGCATCGCGTTCGGGTTGGTCTTCCAGTTGGTGCCCGGCGCGACGCCGAAGAAGCCGAACTCCGGGTTCACCGCGTACAGCCGGCCGTCCTCCCCGAACCGCATCCAGGCGATGTCGTCGCCGACGGTCTGCGCGGTCCAGCCGGGAATGGTGGGCTGCAGCATCGCCAGGTTGGTCTTGCCGCACGCCGACGGGAACGCCGCGGCGATGTAGTAGTCCTTCTTCTCCGGGCTGGTCAGCTTGAGGATCAGCATGTGCTCGGCGAGCCAGCCCTCGTCGTGGGCGATCACCGAGGCGATCCGCAGCGCGTAGCACTTCTTGCCCAGCAGCGCGTTGCCGCCGTAACCCGAGCCGTAGCTCCAGATCTCGCGGGACTCCGGGAAGTGCGCGATGTACTTGGTCTCGTTGCACGGCCAGGCGACGTCCTGCTGCCCGGGCTCCAGCGGCGCGCCGACGCTGTGCACACAGGGCACGAACTTGTCCCCGGCCGGGCCCTCGAACAGCGGCAGCACACTGGCACCCATCCGCGTCATGATCCGCATCGAGGCGACCACGTACTCCGAGTCGGTGATCTCCACCCCGAGCATCGGCTGCTCCGCGTCGGTGGGCCCCATACAGAACGGAACGACGTACATAGTGCGGCCGCGCATTGAACCCCGGAAGAGACCGTTCAGGGTCTCCTTCATCTCCTTGGGGTCCACCCAGTTGTTGGTAGGCCCGGCGCCTTCCTTCGTCTCACTACAGATATAGGTCCGCTCCTCGACGCGAGCCACGTCCTTCGGATCCGAGGCGCACCAGAACGAGTTCGGCTTCTTCTCTTCGTTCAATCGTTTGAAGGTG
>DATHIT010000463.1:0-5232 GCA_035489915.1 Pseudonocardia sp.
CACAGCAGCAGCACCTGCGGGTTGGCCAACAGCCGCCACCGGGATATCCGTTCGTTGTCGGCGTCGCTGCGGGCCAGCTGGTCGTCCGCGATGGCCGCGCTGAGCGCCGACTTCTCCTCGGCGGACAACCACTTCGCGTCCCTCACCCGCGACACCAGCAGGAAGCCTGCGGCGATGCCCACCGCGATGGAGAACGCGCCCTCCAGCAGGAACATCCACTTCCAACCGGGCAGACCGCCCGCGCCGTGCAGCTCCAGCAGAGCACCACTGATCGGCCCGGTGACGATGTAGGCCGATGCGGAACCACCCAAAAAGATCGCGGTGGCCCGGCCCCGGTCGGCGTTGGGCAGCCAGGTGGTGAAGTAGTACATGACGCCGGGGAAGAAGCCGGCCTCGGTCACCCCCAGCAGGAACCGCATGAAGTAGAAGGTCTCGGCGTTGTGGATGAACGCGGTGGCCACCACCACGATGCCCCAGGTGACCATGATGCGGGTCAGCCAGACCCGGGCGCCGAATCGTTCCAGCAGCATGTTGCTGGGCACCTCGAACAGCGCGTAGCCGACGAAGAACAGCCCGGCGCCCAGCCCGAACGCGGCGGCCCCGATGCCCAGGTCCACCTTGAGATGGGCCTGCACGAAGCCGATGTTGGTCCGGTCCATCTGGTTGATCACCAGCATGAAGACCAGCAGCGGCAGCATCCGCCGGAAGAACTTGCGCACCGCGGCACGGCAGGCGGGGTGGTCTGAGGACAGCGGCAACTCAGACCGCGGCGACTCAGGTGACAGCGCCAACGATGTCTCTCCGATCTGGGGCGGGCGAGCGAGTGGCTACCAGCGGGGCAGTGCGGGGCTGGTCCAGTCCGGATGTACCCGGCGCATCGCGGCCGCGTCGTCCCGTCCTCGGACGTCGCTGTCGAGCCAGCGTTGGTGCAGCGCGGCCAGGCTGTCCCGATCCAGCTCGATGCCCAGCCCGGGGCCGTCGGACACCGCGACCGCGCCGTCCACGAACTTGTGCGGCTCGGTGATCACGTCCTCGGTCTGCCACGGGCGGTGGCTGTCGCAGGCGTAGCGCAGCTCCGCGATGGTGGCCGCCACGTGAGTCATGGCGGCCAGGCTGATCCCCAGGTGGGTGTTGGAGTGCATGGACAGCGCCACGCCGTAGGTGCGGCACACCGCCGCCAGGTCCTGGGTGGCCCGCAGTCCGCCCCAGAAGTGGTGGTCGGACAGCACCACCTGCACCGCGTCACTGCTGAACGCCGGCGGGATCTCCTCGAACGAGGTGACACACATGTTCGTGGCCAGCGGCAACGACGTCTTCTTGGCCACCTCGGCCATGTTCGCGGTACCCGTGGTCGGGTCCTCCAGGTACTCGGCGATGCCCTCCAGCGCGGCGGCCACCTCCAGGCTGGTGGGCACCGACCAGGCGCCGTTCGGGTCCAGCCGCAGCGGGTGGCCGGGGAACGCCTCGTGCAGCGCCTGGATCGCGGCCACCTCCTGGGCCGGTTCGAACACCCCGCCCTTGAGCTTGAACGAGGTGAAGCCGTAGTCCCCGGCCATCCGCTGGGCCTGGGCGACCACCCCGGCCGGGTCCAGCGCGGCGCCCCAGTCGTCCCGGGGTTCGTCCGGGCCGGGGTGCTCCGCCCACCGGTAGAACAGGTAGCCGCTGTACTCCACCGCGTCCCGGACCTTGCCGCCGAGCAGCGCGTGCACCGGCAGGTCGGACTCATGGCCGAGCGCGTCCAGGATGGCCACCTCGAACGCCGACGCCACGCTGCGGCACACCTTGGGCAGCGTCCGGCTGCCGCGCAGGCCCTCCGCGTACACCCGGTTGTCCAGGTCGCTCACCCCGACCCGCTCCGCGCTGGCCAGCACCCGGGCGAGCAGCCCGTTGACCACCAGCGGCGCGCCGACCAGCTCCGGCCCGAAGGCCTGCGCCACGTTCACGTAGTCGGCGTCGCCGTAGGTTTCGCCGAGCCCGACCGCGCCGTTCTCGGTGACCACCTCGACGATCGTGCGCGGCGTATAGGGCTGGTGTACCCCCTGCACGTTCAGCAGCGGCGGGTCGGAGATCAGGATCGGGGTCACCCTGACCTGGGTTATGCGAAACCTCGCTGTTTCCTGGCTCACGAGCTCCTCCTCGGTGGCGGGTTCCCCCGTGTGGTTAGTCGATGACCAGCGTTCCGTCGATCCGGCGCGGCACCCCGGTGACGTCGTCGCGCAGCACCTCGGGCAGCAGCGCGGCCGGGGTGTCCTGGTAACACACCGGGCGGAGGAACCGCTCGATGGCCAGGCTGCCCACCGACGTGGTCCGCGAGTCCGAGGTGGCTGGGAACGGCCCGCCGTGCACCATCGCGTGGCCCACCTGCACCCCGGTCGGCCAGCCGTCGAACAGCACCCGTCCGGCCAACCGCTCCAGCACCGGCAGCAGCCGCCCGGCCAGCGGGTAGTCGCCCTCGGCGGCGTGCACGGTGGCGGTCAGCTGGCCCTCCAGCGAGCCGGCCAGCTCGATCAGGCTGTCCGCGTCCGCGCACCGCACCACCAGCGAGGCGGCCCCGAAGATCTCCTGCTCCAGGGCCTCGTCGCCGGTGAAGTCCGCCGCATCCACGGTGGCCAGCACGGCCTGACCGCCGGCTGGGCCGTCCGCGCGCTGACCCCGGGCCAGCACGGTGACCGAGGGGTTGTCGGTGAGCCGGGCGGCCGCGCCGTGGTACGACCCGGCGATCCGCTCGGTGAGCATCGGCGCGCCCGGGTCGCCCTCCACCGCCTTGGCCGCACTGTCCAGGAAGGCGTCCAGCTCCGGCCCGTGCGCGGCGAACACCAGGCCGGGGTTGGTGCAGAACTGGCCGGCGCCGAGGGTGAGCGAGCCGGCGTAGGCGGTGCCCAGCTCAGCCCCTCGGCTGGCCAGCGCGCCGGGGAGCAGGAAGACCGGGTTGACGCTGCTCATCTCCGCATAGACCGGGATCGGGCGGGGTCGACGGAACGCCGCCTCGGCGATGGCCAGGCCGGCACCCCGGGAGCCGGTGAACCCGACAGCCTGGATCCGAGGGTGGCTGACCAGCCGGGTACCCACCCCGGGCCCGTCCCCGTAGACCAGGGAGAAGACGCCCTCGGGCAGGCCGGCCGCGCGGACCGCCTCGGCCACCGCCACACCGACCAGCTCGCTGGTGCCCGGGTGCGCCTCGTGCGCCTTGACCACCACCGGGCAGCCGGCGGCCAGCGCGGAGGCGGTGTCCCCACCCGCCACCGAGAAGGCGAGTGGGAAGTTGCTGGCGCCGAACACGGCGACCGGGCCGAGCGGGATCTTGCGCTGCCGGATGTCCGGGCGGGCCGGGGTGGTGCCCGGGTCGGCGTGGTCGATCCGGGCGCCCTGCCAGCTGCCTTCGCGGAGCACCCCGGCGAACAGGCGCAGCTGGCCGGTGGTGCGGGCCAGCTCGCCGGTGAGCCTGGCCTCCGGCAGGCCGCTCTCCCGCATGGCCCGGTGCACCAGTTTCTCGCCGAGCGCGTCGATCCGGGCGGCGATGTCGTCCAGGAAGTCCGCGCGGGCGGCCACCGGTGCACTCCGGTAACCGGCGAAGGCCTGTTCGGCGAGCTCGCAGGCGCGGTCCACCTCGGCCGGGCCGGCGCCCGGGTACCCGGGTACCAGGCGTTCGCCGGTGCGCGGGTCGACCCCGGGCAGGGCTTCGCCGGACCCGGTCACCCGGGCTCCGCCGATGATCATCTGGCCGGTCAGTTCGGTTGGCTGGGTCTGAGTCACGGAATTCTCCACGGGGCTCAGCGTGCCAGCTTCTGGCCGGTTGTCATTTTGTCGGTGACCTTGTCGATGAGCACGGTGAGCGCCGCGAGCTCGTGGTCGTCCAGATCGACCAGCGGCGGGCGGACCGGCCCGGCCGGCCGGCCGATGGCGCGCATGCCGGCCTTGACGATGCTCACCGCGTAGCCCCGGCCCCGGTTGCGCAGCTCGGTGTAGGGCAGCACGAACTCGTCGAGCATGGTCAGCACGGCGGCGCGGTCACCGGAGCGCACCGCGGCGTAGAAGCGCAGCGCGAACTCCGGCATGAAGTTGAAGATGGCCGAGGAGTAGGTGCTCACGCCCAGCTGCAGGTAGGGCAGCGCGAACATCTCCGCGGTGGGCAGCCCGCCGATGTAGGTGAGCCGGTCGCGCAGCCGGGTGTAGACCCGGGTCATCTGCTCCAGGTCGCCGGCGCCGTCCTTGAACGCGATCAGGTTCGGGCACTCGTCGGCCAGCCGCCGCACGGTGTCCGCGGCGTAGATGGCGTTGGACCGGTTGTAGATGACCACGCCCAGCGAGGTGGCCCGGCACACGGCGCCGACGTAGGCGATCAGCCCGTCCTGCTCGGCCTCGGTCAGGTACGGCGGGAACAGCAGGATGCCGTCCGCGCCGACCGCTTCCGCGGACCGGGCCAGCCGCACGGCGGTGGTGGTGCCATATCCGGCCGGGGCGAGCACCGGTGTGTTGTCCGGGGCGCTCTGTGCGGCGGCCCGGACCACCACCTCGATCTCGTCCGGAGACAGCGAGAAGAACTCCCCGGTGCCGCCGGCAGCGAACAGCCCGGCCACGTCGTACTGGCTCAGCCAGCCGATGTTGTCCCGGTAGCCGGCCTCGTCGAAGGAGAGGTCGGCGGCGAAGTGCGTCACCGGGAACGACAGCAGCCCGGAGGCGAGTTTGGCGGCGAGTTCGGTGGGGGAGTACCCAGTCACGACCTCACGGTAGGAGCCGAGCCCGATATCCGTCCAACACTCGTTCTGGATGACCCGATACCCAAACGGCATCGCGCTCGGCTGCCGCGTGCCCAACCGCCCGCCGCACATCCAGCCGCCGCGTGCCCCAACGCCCGCCGCACTGAGCGCCCGCCGCCGTACCCGCACCCGCGTCCCGACTTCGCATACCCAGGGCGCAGTTCGCATAGCGCACGCACTATGCGAAGTGTGCCTCCGGTATGCGAAGTCGGGACGGGATCGGGGTGGACTTCAGTGGCGGCGGTTACCTCTGCGTGGCTACGGGGCTTCGACCGGGACCAGGTCGGGAACCGGCTCGAACTCCTTGATCGCGTCCAGCGACGGACCCATCGCGGCGTTCGCCTCCCGCTCGACCATGATCTCCACCAGCACCGGCAGCTGGGCGGCCTCGGCCTCCAGGGTGGCCCAGCGCAGCGCGTCGGCGATCTCACCGGGCTGCTCCACCCGACGGGCCGGGCAGCCGAACGCCTCCATC
>DATHIT010000464.1:0-4873 GCA_035489915.1 Pseudonocardia sp.
GGTGATCGGGGTGATGCGCGCCGAGGGGGTGGCGGTGCTGCTGGTCGAGCAGGACCTGCACCTGGCGTTCTCGGTCAGCGACCAGATCGCGGTGATGGAGAAGGGCCGCATCGTGCACCGGGTGCCCACCGACGAGTTCCGCCGGGACCGCGCGACCGCGCACCGCCTGCTCGGCGTCGCCTGACCCGGGGCGCATTAGCGGCCGCTTTGCTCTGCGCACATATACGCAACAGGCACGAGCTGTGCCGGGGCCCTTCGAGCGTCCTGAGGTCATAGGTTCGCGGCAGGTCGCTGCCGGAGCCTGCCGCCGGCTCCAAGCTGCACTACAAACACGGTTCGGGGGCAAACCTGCGCCGTGTGTAGTTCGGCAAGCCAGCGCACGCCAACCGGGCGGCTGTCTGACGTTGTGTTGGGTCTTTCGAGCGGAGTTCAACGGATAAGCCCGGCACCGATTTAACACCAGGGTCGCCAAGGTCATGGTTGTAGATCTCGCCGAAACCGCCCAGAGCGGTGGCTGGTTCGCCTCGGCGTAATGCGGGCCGCGGTCCGTCCCTCGTCCGCTGTCGCTCGCCGGGCCCTTCGCCGGTCGGCGTTTGCTTCGCCGAGATCTACTGGAGCGGGCTTTGATCATGGTCGAGACCCCGCTGAGGTAGATCTCGGCAAAACGGCCCACGGCTGTGGCTAGCTCGGTCAGGCTGGGCGGGTGTTGGGTGGGCCGTTTCGGGGGACGGAGGCGGTGGCGGCCGACCTGGTCACCCTGATCAGTTGCGCGGACCGCGCTTCCGGCGGGTGTACCCGGACGTGTGCCTGCCAGCGGGCACCGAACTTGACCTGTGCGCACGCTCGCGGGCCGCACGCGCTCCGCCGCCTCGCCGGCTGCCTTTGCCGAGATCTACCTCAGCGGGCTTTGATCATGATCAAACAGCCCTGGCGTTAATGTCGCGGCCGCCGGTAGTGAGCTAGCCGCCAGGACGGCGCCTCGCGGCTAGGACGGCGGCAGGTTCTGCACGTGCTGGAAGCCGAACCGCCCCTTGATGCATAGGTGACCATGGGTGACGCTGTGGTCACTGGGTGAGGTCACGTTGACGATGGTGTTGTTCTGTACGTGCAGCTCCAGGTTGCAGCCGACGCCGCAGAACGAGCAGATGGTGGTGGTCACCGTCTCGTTCTCCTCGTCCCACTCGTCGGCCTCGCGCAGGTCGTGCTCGGCGACCGACTTGAGCGCCCCGGTCGGGCAGACGCCCACGCAGTTGCCGCAGTACACGCAGGCCGAGTCGGGCAGCTCGGTGTTGTACTCGGTGGCGATCCGGGTGTCGAAGCCGCGCCCGGCCGCCGCGATGGCGAAGGTGAACTGGGCGTCCGTGCCGCAGGCATTCACGCACTTGTAGCACATGATGCAGCGGGCGTAGTCGCGCACGTAGAGGTCGTTGTCCACCTTCACCGGCTGCGCCACGTTCGCCGCCATGGACCCGTCCGTGGCGTGGTGGTGGCCGGCGTGCCGGGTGTCCCGCTCACCCTCGGCGGCCGGTGGCTCGGGCGGGCCGTAGCGGTCCGCGTCCACCCCGTACTTGGCCATCCAGCGGTGCACGTCCGGCTCGGTCTGGGACAGGTCCACCGAGCTGGCCAGCAGCTCGAGCACCATCTTGCGGCTGTGCTGCACCTTCTCGGAGTCGGTGTGCACCTCCATGTCCTTCTCCACCGCGCGGGCGCAGGACGGCACCAGCACCCGGGACCCGGTGACCTCGACCATGCACACCCGACAGGCGTTGATCGGCGTCATGTTGGGCGCGTAGCAGAGCGTGGGCGTCTCGGTGCCCTGTGCCTTCAGCGCCTCCAGGATGGTGGTGCCCTCGGGTACCCGGACCTCGACGCCGTCCAGCGTCAGGGTGACCATCCGGCGGATCTCGCCCAGCATCACCGGCCCGCCGGACCGGCGCATCGATTCGGTCACCTCGGTCATCGCCCCACCCCTCCGCTCAACAGCCGCAGGCTGATCGCCGACTGCACCGCGGCCGGCGCGGTCTGCCCCAACCCGCAGATCGACGCGTCCTGCATCACCTTGGCCAGGTCGTCCAATAGGGCCAGCTCCTGTTCCCGGCCGCCGATCTCGGTACCCCGCAGCAGCCGGGCCAGCGCCTCCTCCTGCCGGACGGTGCCCACCCGGCACGGCACGCATTGCCCGCAGGACTCGTCCCGGAAGAACGCCGCGATCCGGCGCAGGATCTCGGTCATGTCCGCCGAGGTGTCGATTACGAAGATCACCCCGGAGCCCAGCGACGCGCCGATCTCCCGGGTGCCCTCCAGGGTCAGCGGGACGTCCAGCTGGTCGGGCAGCACGAAGCCACCGGCCGCCCCGCCCAGCAGGATGGCCCGTATGTCGCCGACCATGCCACCGGCCAGCTCGAGCACCTCGCGCAGGGTGGCGCCGAAGGACACCTCGTACACCCCGGGCCGGGCCACCGCCCCGGACAGACAGAACAGCTTCGGCCCGGTGGACCGCCCGCCTCCGATGGCGGCGAACGCCGGGCCGCCGGCGTCCAGCACCTCCAGCACGTTGTACAGCGTCTCCACGTTGTTGATCACCGTGGGCTTGCCGAACAGGCCGGACACCGAGGGGAACGGCGGCTTGTTGCGCGGCTCGCCTCGAAAACCCTCGATGGAGTTGAGCAGGGCGGTCTCCTCACCGCAGATGTACGCGCCGGCGCCCCGGCGCACCTCGAGGTCGAAGCTGAACCCCTCACCCATCACGTCGGCGCCCAGGAAACCGCGCTGGCGGGCCTGCTCGATGGCATGGTTGAACCGCCGGGTGGCCAGCGGGTACTCGCCGCGGATGTAGAGGTAGCCGCGCTCGCAGCCGGTCGCGTAGCCGGCGATGGTCATCGCCTCGACCAGCCCGAACGGGTCGCTCTCCAGCAGCACCCGGTCCTTGAAGGTACCCGGCTCGGACTCGTCGGCGTTGCACACCAGGTAGTGCGGGCGCTCCGGGGCCTTGGCCACCCCGTCCCACTTCAGCCCGGTGGGGAAGGCCGCCCCGCCGCGTCCGGTGAGCGAGGAGTCGGACACCTCGGTGATCACCCGGGTGGGCCCGATGTCGACCGCGCGGCGCAGCGCGGTGTAGCCGCCGTGCGCGCGGTAGTCGTCCAGGCTCTCCGCGTCCACCACGCCGATCCGGCGGAGCAGCCGCAGCCCGGTACCGCCCGGCGTCTGCGGCACGCTGACCGAGGTGTCGGTGAACGCCGCGTCCGCCGCATCCGCGCCCGGCCCACCGCCGGCAGCGGCGGCCAGCGCCTGTTCGGCCGAAGCGGGGGCGATCGAGTAGTCCGGCTCGCCGGTGCCCTGCACCAGCACCGCCGGGGCCCGCTCGCACAGCCCCAGGCAGGGGCTGCGCAGCCAGCACACCTCGTCCCCGGAACCCTCGGCACCCAGCTCCGAGTCCAGCCGTTGGGTCAGCCGTTCCCCGCCGCGCTGCCCACAGACCACGTCGTCACACACGTGCACCACCCTCGGCGCGCGCGGCTCGGTGCTGAACATCGCGTAGAAGGTGGCCACCCCGTACGCCTCGGCGGGTGGCACGGACAGCCGCAGGGACACGTAGTTCAGCGCGCCGGGGCTGATCCAGCCGATGTCCTCCTGCACCGCGTGCAGGGTGGGCAGCAGCAGGTGGCGCCGGCCCCGAGCGGCGTGCCCGGCGTCGGAGAAATGCTCGTCCCGGAGGCCGCTGACGCCGTCAGCCCTCTTGGTTCCGTTGGTTCCGTTGGTTGACGCGACGGCGTCAAGCGCGGGGTCGACGACCCGGTCGACCGCGCGCCGTTCGGCGTCGGTGGCCCTTGCCTGGGTGAGCCGGAGGTCCACAGGACTCCTTTGCTACTGGCCCGCGACCGGCTGGGCCGGCCGCGTGGCGCCGACCTCCCGGTCAAGGATGTCGGTCACCTTCTCGATGCGGATCGCGGTCGCCTTGAACTCCGAGGTCCCCGACTTCGGGTCCCAGGCGTCATTGGTGAGCACGTTGGTGTCCACCTGCTCGGAGAAGTGCGGGGTGATGGACGCCAGGCCGGGGCGCAGCGCCGGGTCCATGCTCACCGGGGCGAGCACCGACCCGCGCCGGGACACGATGCGGACCACCTCGCCCTCCTCGATGCCCAGCTCGGCGGCGTCCTCGGCGTCCAGCCGCAGCGCCTCGGGCCGGCGCAGGGGAGAGGAGTAGCCCCCGGTCTGCACCCCGGAGTTGTAGTTGTCCAGGTTGCGCACCGTGGTCAGCCGGATCGGGAACTCCGGGGTGAGCTGGTCAACCGGTGGGACGTGCTCGACGGCTGTGAACGGGGCCGCCGGACCCCGCTTGTCCGGATCGGTCTCCCAGAGCCGGGCGTGCATCAGCTGGGTGCCGGGGTGGTCCAGGCTCGGGCACGGCCACTGCAGCCCGCCCTCGGCCGCCAACCGGGCATAGCTCATGCCCTGGTGCCAGTTCAGCGAGAGCGAGCGCAGCTCGTCCCACACTTCCTCGGCGGTCGGCAGGCCCCAGTTCTGGCCCATCCGGTCGGCGATCCCGCAGATGATGTGGCTGTCCGGCCGCGCCAGGCCTGGTGGGTCGATCGCCTTGCGCACCCGCTGCACCCGGCGCTCGCTGTTGGTGACGGTGCCCTCGTACTCGCACCAGTCGGCCGCCGATGGCAACACCACGTCGGCCAGCTCGGCGGTCGCGGTGCGGAAGATGTCCTGCACCACGAGGTGGTCGAGCCCGGTGAGCATCTTGCGGGCGTGCGTGATGTTGGCCTCGGACTCCGCCGGGTTCTCCCCGATGCAGTAGAGCGCGCGCAGTTCCTTGCGCTCCATGGACTCGAACATCTGGGACAGGTGCATCCCCGTCTTGACCAGG
>DATHIT010000465.1:0-9369 GCA_035489915.1 Pseudonocardia sp.
AAGGCGCTGGCCCGGACTGTCAAGACGTACCCGACCACGCCGAACTACAAGCTCGCCGAGGTGCTGACCTCGCTGGGCATCGGCGAGGCGATCGTGACCGTGCTCTCCGAGCGGGGCGCGCCGACCCCGGTGGCCTGGTGCCGGCTGCGCGCGCCCCGGTCGTTGATGGGCGCGATCGGTGCCGACGCGATCGGCTCGGCCGCCCGGGGCTCCCAGCTGTACGCCAAATATGGCCAGACGGTCGACCGGGAGTCGGCGTACGAGAAGCTCACCGCGAAGATGGCCGAAGCCCCCCCGCCGGCGGAGGCTCCCTCGGCGCCACCGGCCGAGCGTCCCCGGGTGGAGCGGGAGGAGCCGGGCGTGCTCGCGCAGCTCATGTCGAACCCGGCGGTGAAGTCATTCCTGCGCTCGGCGGCCAGCTCGGCCGGTCGGGAGATCACCCGGGGACTGTTCGGCACCCGCCGGCGCTGATCTCGGCGGGGCTGATCCGGCGGCTCAGCCGCGGCGTCGGATCAGCCCCCACGGTTTGATCACCGACAGCGCCATGGCGATCAGCAGCGCTGTGCTCGACACGATCGGCGGGAAGATCAGGTCGCCGACGTCCAGCATGGCCGGCTCTCCCGCGATCCAACGTCTCGCCTGCTCGGCGGACTCGGCGACCCCGCCGCGCAGCGCGGCCAGCACCAGCACGGTCAGGATCACGTTGAGCGCGAGCTTGATGGCCACCCACCAGTACCGGACCAGCCCCCACTTGCTGCCCAGCCCGAGTACCACCCCGGTGACCAGGCAGAGCAGTCCGGTGACCATCAGCGGCCACACGGCGAACACCTCCAGCGCCAGGAAACAAAGCGCCCGGAGGTCGGCGTCGTCGGTCAGTTGGGCGGTGGCGATGAACACCGCCATGACCACGTCGATGCCGAGCCAGGCCCCGGCCGAGGCGATATGGGCGATCAGCACCACGCGCCGTGGCCCGGTGCTCAGCCGCCGGTTGCGGGGTGACCGCCGACGAGACGTCACGCTCTGGGTTACTGACACGACGGTAATGGTGGCCGAGCGGTCGGCCTAGGGCATCCGGTTCGGGAGGGCATCGGGCGTGCGGCCCGGGTGGTAGCTGGGCGCCCTCGGCGTACTACCGAGGGCGCACGACCCGCCCCGTCTGCTCAACTGGTTGGCAGCAGCCCCGGGTTGACCTGGTCGACCAGGTCAACCGCGCGCGCCAGCGGCACGTCCACCACGGAGTAGTGCCCGGCGCCGGCGGCGGTGACCGCGTCCAGCGTGGCCAGCCCGGCCCAGCGCTGCGGCTGGCTCTGCCGCAGCTGCCAGCCGATGATGCCGCGCCGCTGCAGCGCCACCCGGCGGCGGATCAGCGAGCCCTGGCTGATCACCAGGTAGTCCGCGCGCAGCGCGTGGCCCAGGTTGCGGTAGCGGTCCGCGGCGAGCAGCGCGGCCAGCGGGAGCAGCAGGAGCGCACCCGGCCACGCCCAGTCCAGCCAGGGCACCGCGTCATGCAGCCCCCAGGCGAGCAGCGCGATCCCGGCGGCGGGCAGCAGCGCACGGGTCAGTCGGCGGCGCAGCGCGGCCGGGGGGTGGCGCACCAGCGGGGCGTCGGTCCCCGAGGACGGGTCGGTCAGCTGTAGCGCGGCGGCGGCGACCCGGTGTGCCTCGGCTATCGGCGCCGGTGGCAGCAGCGCGCCCCGGTTGCTGGTCTTCGCGTCCAGCCCGGTGGTGATCGCCGCGCACCGGGCGCCGCCGACCAGCCGCAGCAACAGCGGCTCGGCCACCTCCGCGCCGCGCATCCGGCCCTGCTCCACGGACAGGGAACGGGTGGTGAGCAGGCCTCGGCGCAGCCGCAGCGTGTCGTCCGGTTCCCGGGTCAGCCGGTAGCCCCACCAGCCCTCCAGGTAGATCACCAGCGAACCCAGCCCGGCCATCACCAGCACGACGACGGCGAGCACCGCGATCTCCATCCAGAGCGGCACCGCGGTGAGCTCGTCCCCGGCGATCTGCAGGGTGACCCAGCTGGTCAGGTCCAGGCCGGCGTCGCTGGCCACCCGGAACGCGGTGCCGACGATGGCCCCGACGGCGACCAGCCCGGAGCCGGTCAGCGGTGCGTAGCGCAGCCAGGAGGCGTGCAGCCGGGCCACCTCGATACCCCGCTGGCCGAGCGTGGGATCGAGGCGGCTGGGCCCGGCCGCTGGGCTCGTCGCGGCGGACGACACCGTCGAAGGGGCGGCCGAAGGGGATCGGGAAAGCAGCCGCGCCCGCAGCCGCTCACCCTCGGCCACCGGAACCGCGTCCAGGCTCAACCGGCCTTCCTTGGTGCTGCTCGAGCCGGTGCCGATCTCCACCACGGTGAGGCCGAAGATCCGGTGCGCCGGATTCGCCCGCAGGTCCACCGTGCGCACCCGGTCGCGGCGCAACGACCGCTGCTCGCGGTGGATCAACCCGCCACGCAGCTCCACCCGCTCCTCGCCGACCCGGTAGCGGACCGTGGCCCACCGGGTCACCCCGATGCCCAGCACGACGAGCACCGGGACGAGCGCGGCGAGCAGCTGCCAGCCGCCCTGGCCCTGGCCGCTGATCAACAGCACCACCACAACCGGGATCAGCGCGCCGGCCTGCCGCAGCGGGAACACCGCCAGCACCCGAGGGTCCAGCCGCTGCCAGGCGGCCTCGGTGAGCTCCGCGCCCTCCGAGCGTGGTTCGACCGTCACGTGGCATCCCCGGGGTGGCTCTGGGTGATCTCGGTGAGCCGGCGGGCCAGCGCGGCGGCGGCGTCCGCGTCCAGCCCCTCGATGCGCACCGGTCCGGCCGAGGACGCGGTGGTGACCGTGACGGTGGCCAACCCGAACAGCCGCTGCAGCGGGGAGAGCGCGGTGTCGATGGTCTGGATCCGGGAGATCGGGGCGATCCGCCACTCCAACCGCAGCCAGCCGGACAGGGTGTACACCGCATGCTCGTCGGCTTCCCACCGGTGCACCCGGTAGCGCCAGCGCGGCATCACCACCACGTAGCCGGCGCCCAGCACCGCGGTCGCCACCATTGTGCCGACCCACCAATCACCACCGATGAACACCAGCGCGAGGACCTGCGCCAGCAGCAGGCCGCCCACCTCGAGCAGCGCGCGCACGGTCCACCAGTGCGGTGCGCGGTGATCCACCCGGTGCGCCGGCGGGCGGAGCGGCGGGGCTGACGGGGTGAGGTCCACCTGGCCACTCTGCCGAATCCCGGCCGCGTCAGCCCACCCGACGCGCCCGAGACCCGAGCCCGAGGGCAGGCCGAGCCCGAGGGGCGGGCCGCGGCGGGAGGGGGCGCTCGGGGCGCTCGGGGTTGTGCGGCGGTGAGCTTGTATTGGCTGGACGTTATATAGGCTATACGTGATACTGGGAGCCGTGGACGTTTTTGAGGTGGTGGCCGAGCCCAGCCGGCGGGCGCTGCTGGACCTGCTGGCGGGTGGCGAGCGGTCGGCCGGCGAGCTGGTCGCCACGCTGCCGCACCTCACCCAGCCGGCCGTGTCGAGGCACCTGCGGGTGCTGCGGGAGGTCGGGCTGGTCGAGGTCCGGCCGGATGCCCAGCGGCGGATCTACGCGCTGCGCCCGGACGGCCTGGCGGAGATCGACGAGTGGCTGGGTAGGTACCGCCGCTACTGGGCGGCGCACCTGAACGCGCTGGAACGGCATCTGGCCCAGACCCACGGCGGCACCGACCCACACCAGCGGGAGGACGCACATGAATGAGCGCACCGGGTCCCTGGCGATTGACGGCGACCAGGCCACCATCACCTTCGTCCGGCATCTGCCGTACCCGGTCGAGGCGGTGTGGGCGGCGATCACCGATCCCGATGCCCGGGCGGCCTGGTTCGGCGAGACCAGCATCCAGCCGAGGGTGGGCGGCCGGATCGAGATGGTGGCGAGCGAGCCGCCGGTGCCGCCCGAGCAGAAGCGGATGACCGGCCGCATCCTGGTCTGGGACCCGCCGAAGGTGCTCGAGCACGAGTGGCGCCAGCCCATCGTGGAGGACAGCGTGGTGCGCTACGAGCTGGCCAGCGAGGGCGCCGGCACCGTGCTGACCTTCACCCACCGAGGGCTGGGGGTGCGCAGCGCCACCGGCTTCACCCCCGGCACGCACGCCTTCCTGGACCGGCTGGAGGCGCACTTGGCCGGCCAGCCAGTGCCCGGTTGGCAGCGGCGCTACGCCGAGGTGTCGGTCCAGTATCCGAGCTGGTCGGGAACTACGCGCTGACCAGTAGCAGGGCGGTTCGGCCCGGCACGGTGATCGTCTGGCCGGGGGAGAGCGGGTGCGGGTCGGCCGGGATGCCGTCCGGTTGGCCGCTGTCCAGCACCGGGGTCAGCGCGATGTCCGGGAGCACGTAGGAGATCGGGTCGGCGCCGCTGTGCAGCACCAGCAGCCAGTCCTTGCTGGCCAGCATGCCGAGGGTCCGTGCGTCCGGGTTGTGCCAGTCCCCGTCGTCCATCGGGCGGCCGTCGGCGTGCCACCACTGCACGTCCGCCGGGCCGAAGAACCGGTTGCGCCCCGGGGCGTGCTCGGAGTTGCGCAGCTCGATCAGTCGGGCGGTGAACCTGGTGAGCGCCTCGGCGTCCGGGTCCGGTGACCAGTCCAACCAGGACAGCTCGTTGTCCTGGTTGTAGGCGTTGTTGTTGCCCCGCTGGGTGCGCCACCGCTCGTCGCCGGCGGTCAGCATCGGGGCGCCGGTGGACAGCAACAGGGTGGTGAGCATGGCCCTGGCGGTGCGCAGCCGGTCGGCGCGCACCTGCCGCTGGTCGGTCTCGCCCTCCACGCCGAAGTTCTGCGACCGGTTGTCCTCGGTGCCGTCCCGGTTCCGCTCGCCGTTGTCCTCGTTGTGTTTGCGCTGGTAGGAGACCAGGTCGCGGAGGGTGAAGCCGTCGTGCGCGGTGACGAAGTTGACCGAGGCCCAGGGCCGCCGGCCGGACAGCGCGTAGAGGTCCTCCGAACCGGTCAGCCGCCAGGCCAGGTCGTTCACCCCGGATGCACCGCGCCAGAAGTCCCGCACGGTGTCCCGGTAGCGCCCGTTCCACTCCGACCACTGCACCGGGAATCCGCCCACCCGGTAGCCCTCGCCGGTGGCATCCCACGGCTCGGCGATCAGCTTCCGGTCCGCCAGCACCGGGTCGGCGGCGATCATGGTGAGCAGCCCCGCGTTCGGGTCGAAAGCCCCGCCCCCTGGCCGGCCCAGCACACTGGCCAGGTCGAACCGGAAGCCATCCACGCCCAGCCCGGCCCAGTAGCGCAGCGAGTCGCACACCAGCCGGGCCACCATCGGTGAGCCGGGATCCATCGTGTTGCCGCAGCCGGTCACGTCCACCAGCTGACCGCGGTCCCCGTGCACGTAGTAGCCCGGCGCGTCCAGGCCGCGGAAACTCAGCGTCGGGCCACCGGGGCCGCCTTCGCAGGTGTGGTTGTAGACCACGTCCAGGATGACCTCGATGCCGGCGGCGTGCATCGCGGCGACCATCGTGCGGAACTCGGCGATCTCCTGCCCGGGCACCGAGGCGTACTCGGCGTGCGGGGCCAGGAAGCCCAGGCTCGAGTAGCCCCAGTAGTTGCGCTGGCCCCGGCGCAGCAGCCCTGATTCGTCGACGAACGTGTGCACCGGCAGCAGCTCGACGGCGGTGATCCCGAGCGAACTCAGGTGCTCGATCACCGCCGGGTGGGCCAGGCCGAGGTAGCTGCCGCGCTGCTCGGGCGGCACCTCGGGGTGGGCCCGGGTGTGGCCCCGCACGTGCAGCTCGTAGAGCACCGTGTCGGCCCACGGCACCTTCGGCCGGGACCCCGGATCCGGGCCACCCGGGGGACCGGTGAGCACCGACACCGGCACCGCGCCCAGGGAGTCCGCCGTGCTCGGCGGTCCGAACATCGGGTCGCCGGAGTAGCCCAGCGCCGCGTCCAGGTCGGTCAGCCGGCCGGTGATCCGCCGGGCGTACGGATCCACCAGCAGCTTGGCCGGATTGGCCCGCAACCCGGCGGCCGGCTGGTAGCGGCCGTGCACCCGGTACCCGTACTGCTGGCCGGCGGTGACCCCGGTCACCACGCCGTGCCACACCCCGAACGTGCGCTCAACAAGCTCCACCCGCCGCTCGGCCGGGGGCCCACCGCTGGCATCCGGCTCGAGCAGACACAGCTCCACTGCCTCGGCCGAATTGGACGCAACCGCGAACCGGGCACCACCCTCGATGAGGTTGGCGCCGAGCGGGAAGACTGCGTCGGCCGGCGGCGCGGCGGGGCGTGCGGTGCGCTCGTCGGACGACATCATCGGTAAGGATAGGGCCCGTGGGCCAGCACAGCGAGCAGAGCGATCTCACCGACCTCGTCATTCGGATGGACGACGTATCGGTGCGCCGCGGCCCCACCACACTGCTGCATGACGTGGACTGGTCGGTGGAGCTGGACGAGCGCTGGGTGGTGCTCGGCCCGAACGGCGCCGGCAAGACCACGCTGCTGCGGATGGCGGCCGCCGAGCTGCACCCCAGCTCCGGGTCGGTGCACGTGCTCGGCGAACAGCTGGGCCGGGTGGACGTGTTCGAGCTGCGGCCGCGCATCGGGTTCTGCTCGGCCGCGCTGGCCGGCCGGGTGCCTGGCGACGAGATCGTCCGGGACGTCGTGGTCAGCGCCGGCTATGCGCTGCTCGGCCGGTGGCGGGAGCAGTACGACACGCGGGACCTGAACCGCGCCGAGTGGCTGCTCGACGCGCTGGGGATGCGGCCGCTGGCCGGGCGCCTGTTCGGCACGCTGTCGGAGGGTGAGCGCAAACGGGCGCTGATCGCCCGGGCGCTGATGGCCGATCCGGAGCTGCTGCTGCTGGACGAGCCGGCCGCCGGACTCGACCTGGGTGGCCGGGAGGACCTGGTGGCCCGGTTGTCCATGCTGGCCGAGGACCCGGACGCGCCGGCCAGCGTGCTGGTCACCCACCACGTGGAGGAGATTCCGCCCAGCTACACCCACGGCCTGCTGCTGCGCGGCGGCGAGGTGGTCGCGCAGGGCCTGCTCCCGGACGTGATCACTGGGCAGAACCTGTCCCAGGCGTTCGGGCTGCCGCTGCGGGTGCGCTACGAGGACGGGCGGTACACCGCGCGCCGGGGGTAGGGTCCCCTCTGATCACCCGTGAGTGGCAAGTGGTCCGATGAGACCACTCGCCACTCACGGCCGAGGCAAGGAGGCGCGCGGCGTGGCAGAGTTCGTCAGGCTCGAGGTGGACGGCCCGATCGGCACCATCCGGCTGGAGCGGCCGCCGATGAACGCGCTGAGCAAGCAGGTCCAGGAGGAGATCCGGGCCTGCGCGCTGGAAGCCACCGAACGCGCCGACATCCGGGCGGTGATCGTCTACGGCGGGGAGAAGGTGTTCGCCGCCGGCGCGGACATCAAGGAGATGGCGGCCATGTCCCACGTGGACATGGCGGCCAGGGCGCGCGGGCTGACCTCGTCGCTGACCGCCGTGGCAGACATCCCCAAGCCGACCGTGGCCGCGATCACCGGGTACGCCCTGGGCGGCGGGTACGAGCTGGCGCTGTGCTGCGACCGGCGGATCGTCGGGGACAACGTCAAGGTCGGCCAGCCGGAGATCCTGCTCGGCATCATTCCCGGCGCCGGCGGCACCCAGCGGCTCACCCGACTGGTCGGCGCGGCCAGCGCGAAGGAGATCATCTACTCCGGCCGGTTCGTCGGCGCCGAGGAGGCGCTGGCCATCGGCATGGTGGACCAGGTGGTGGCTCCCGACGACGTGTACGCGACCGCGCGCGGCTGGGTGGAGCAGTTCGCCGAGGGCCCCGCGCTGGCGCTGGCGGCGGCGAAGAAGGCCATCGACGGCGGACAGGACGTCGACCTGCACTCCGGGCTGAACCTGGAGAGCGAGCTGTTCGCCGCGCTGTTCGCCACCGAGGACCGGGCCAGTGGGATGGAGTCGTTCCTGGCCAGCGGGCCGGGCAAGGCCACCTTCACCGGCCGCTGAGCGGCAGACGCATAGGCTCTTACTCATGAGTAGTGATCCGGCGCCGAATCCGCACGCCACCGCCGAGCAGGTGGAGGCCGCCCGGCGGGACCCCAAGCTCGCCAACGTGCTGTACCACGACTGGGAGGCCGGCTCCTACGACGAGAAGTGGTCGATCTCCTACGACGAGCGCTGCATCGACTACGCCACCGGCCGCTTCCAGTTGGTCGCCGGCTCGCGGGGATGGCCCTACGGCCGGGCCCTGGAACTGGGCTGCGGGACCGGGTTCTTCCTGCTCAACCTGATGCAGGGCGGGGTCGCCGAGCGCGGCTCGGTCACCGACCTGTCCCCGGGCATGGTCCAGGTGGCGCTGCGCAACGCGACCAACCTGGGCCTGGACGTGGACGGGCGGGTGGCCGACGCGGAGCGCATCCCGTACGACGACAACACGTTCGACCTGGTCGTCGGGCACGCGGTGCTGCACCACATCCCGGACGTGTCGGCCGCGCTGCGCGAGGTGCTGCGGGTGCTCAAGCCGGGCGGCAGGTTCGTCTTCGCCGGCGAGCCGACCAAGATCGGCGACTGGTACGCCCGGCTGCTCGGCCGCTTCACCTGGGCGGCCACCACCCAGCTGACCAGGCTCCGCCCGCTGCGGTCCTGGCGGCGCTCCCAGGCGGAGCTGGACGAGTCCTCCCGGGCGGCGGCGCTGGAGGCCGTGGTGGACATCCACACCTTCGACCCCGACGAGCTGGAGGCCACCGCGCGCGCGGCCGGGGCCGACGGTGCCCGGGTGGTCACCGAGGAGCTCTCGGCGGCGCTGTTCGGCTGGCCGGTGCGCACCTTCGAGGCCGCCGTTCCGCCGGGCAAGCTGGGCATGCGTTGGGCGATGTTCGCCTGGCGCACCTGGGAACGGTTGTCCGCGCTGGACGCCGGGCCACTGGGTCGCCGGGTGCCTCGCCGGTTCTTTTACAACGCGCTGGTCACCGGCACCAAGGCGTCCCCGGGGCCGCGCTGACGGAACTTGGCGTTTCCGATTGCGTTCGGCCGACGGAGCCGGGCACTCGGCCGATCGTGGCAGCTCGATCACCGCCAGGTAAGAGTGACCAGGTGGCCGGTCACCTGCGACGGGACGATGAGGTCCGGACGGGTGTACCGGATGCGATTCAGCGGCGCGGGCACCACCGTGATGGAACTATGACATTCGGCTGGCGGCCGGCGGCTGCCTCCACACGGGTGACGCGGATCTCGGAAGGGACCTAACAGGTATGACTGCGACGTACGACGACCCGAGCTCGGTTACGGTCGTCGTGGTCGATGATCACCCGATCTGGCGGGAGGGCGTCGCGCGTGACCTGGCCGCGCAGGGCTTCGTCGTGGTGGCCACCGTCGCCGACTCGTCGTTCACC
>DATHIT010000466.1:0-12680 GCA_035489915.1 Pseudonocardia sp.
CGCCTACGAGCTGCCGGTGGTCGGGGTCGACGTGGTGGAGGTGTCGCCGCCGTACGACCACGCGGACATCACCTCGTCCCTGGCCAACCGGGTCGTGCTAGAGGCCCTGTCCGGCATCGCCAGGCGGCGCAAGGACGCCCGAGACGGCACCACCTGGAACCCACGCCAACCGCTGCTCGACGACCGCTGAACCTGGCCGGGTTTCCGGGCCGGCGGGCCACCACTTCGCATACCTAGCGCCCACTTCGCACAGTGCGTGCGCCATGCGAAGTGCGCCTTGGGTATGCGAAGTGGGGAAGCGACGGCGTCAGTCCTCCGGGGCGGCCAGCCACTTGCGCAGCTCGGCGCCGTGCTCGTCCAGCTCGGGCGGGGGAAGCTGGTAGGCCACCGGGGTCGCGGAGAACCGGATCGGGTGGCGGGTGGTCGGCACCGCCTTGTCGCCCTCGCCGACCGCCACGATGGGCTCCAGGCCCAGCCGGTCCGCCATCTCGAACCCGCCGTCGATGGTGTTGATCGGCCCGCTCGGCACCCCGGCGGCGACCAGCGCTTCGAACCACTCCTCGGCGCCCCGGGTGGCCAGCCGCTGGATGAGCAGCCGGCGCAGCTCGACCCGGTTCGCGGTGCGGTCGGCGTTGGTGCGGAAGCGCTCGTCGTCGGCCAGCTCGGGGCAGCCGAGCACCTCGCAGAGCTTCCGGAACTGGCCGTTGTTGGCCACCGCGACGATCATCTCCCGGTCGGCGGTGGGGAACGGCTCATAGGGGTAGACGCTGGGGTGCGCGTTGCCCATCCGGAACGGCACCACCCCGCCGGCGGCATAGGCCGAGCTCTGGTTCACCATCCCGGTCAACGCCGAGGACAGCAGGTTCACCTCGACATGCTGCCCCTCGCCGGTGGCGTCCCGGTGCCGCAACGCCGCCAGGATGCCGATGGTGGCGTGATTGCCGGCGAACACGTCGATCACCGAGATGCCCGCGCGGTATGGCGGACCGTCCGGTTCCCCGGTCAGGCTCATCAGTCCGGAAATGGCCTGCGCCATGAGGTCGTAGCCGGGCAGCCGCGCGCCCGCCGCGGAGCCGAAACCGCTGATCGAGGCGTACACCACGGCAGGATTGGCGGCTCGCACACTCGGATAGTCCAGGCCGAACTTGGCCAACCCGCCCGGCTTGAAGTTCTGGATCACCACGTCCGCCCGGCGGGCCAGCTCGCGACCCAGCTCGGCATCGGCCTCGTCGCGCAGGTCCAGCACGATCGATCGTTTGCCTCGGTTGATGCTCAGGTAGTAGGTGGACGTCTCGCCCCGGGCCGGCGGGGTCCAGGTGCGCGTCTCGTCCCCCTGCGGCCCCTCGACCTTGATCACCTCAGCGCCCAGATCGGCCAGCAGCATGGTCGCGTACGGACCGGCCAGTACCCGGGAGAAGTCGGCCACCAGCAGGCCGGACAACGGCCCACCCGTTCGTCCAGCCGCGCTGTCCACCATCCGTGACCGCCTCTCCGTCGAGAACTCGGAACCCGGCGGCGCCACCCCGGCGCGCCGGCCAACCTCCTACACATACACCGCCCGCCCGGCCGGACGGTGTTTTACCCTCGTGGAGTGTGGAGGTGAGGTCGGCCATGCATCGGGAGATCCGCGCGTCGGATGCCGAACGGGACGCGGTCGTGGAGCGGTTACGCCGCGCGCTCGGCCAGGGTCGGTTGACCATGGAGGAGTACGACGGCCGGGTGGCGGCCGCCTACGCCGCCAAGACGCGCGGCGAGCTCGACCTGCTCACCCAGGATCTGCCGGGGAGTCTGTGGTAACCGGCAACTTCCCGTTGGTGGTGCGTTCGACGTCGCCGCTGGTGGTGCGTTCGATGTCGCCACCGCTAGTGGTGCGTTGCACGTCGACGCTGGTAGCCCGGTCGAAGAAGCGCAGCAGCTCCACCGGGAACGGCATGACCAGCGTGCTGTTCTTCTCCGCCGCGACATCCACCACGGTCTGCAGCATCCGCAGCTGAAGCGCACCCGGAGTGGCCGCCATCGCGCTGGCCGCCTGGGACAGCTTGCCGGAGGCCTGCAGCTCGGCGTCCGCCACGATCACCCTGGCCCGCCGCTCCCGCTCCGCCTCGGCCTGCCGGGACATCGACCGGCGCATGCCGTCGGGCAGCGAGATGTCCTTCACCTCGACCCGGTCGATGATGATGCCCCAGTCGTCGGTCGGCGCATCCAGCACCGCCTTGAGCTCGCCGTTGATCTGCTCGCGGTCCGACAGCAGGGTGTCCAGCTCGGCGCGCCCGATCACCGAGCGCAACGAGGTCCGCGCCACCTGGGAGGTGGCCTGCAGGTAGTTCTCTACCTTGATGATCGCCTTGACCGGATCGTCGACCCGGAAGTAGACCACCGCGTCCACCCCGATGCTGACGTTGTCCCTGGTGATCGCGCTCTGCGCGGGGATGTCGAGCACCACGGTCCGCATCGACACCTTGGTCATCCGGTCGGCGAACGGGATGATCACGCGCAGCCCCGGCTCTCGGGTGGCCGGCAACAGCCGGCCGAATCGCAACACCACCCCGCGCTGGTACTGCTGTACCTGCCGCACACCCGAGCTGGTCAACACCAGCAGCGCGAACACGAGGAGAAGGAAAATACTCAACACAGCGCTCATCTGATCGGCCCCTTTGACAGCGATCGGCGCGGGCGGTGGGCCGCCGGTGTGGCGTGCACCACAACCCACCCCCGATAGTGCCACCGTTCGCTGCTCGGCGGGACTCCTCAGCGTGCCTTGCTTGCGCCTCCCCCGGGCGATACCCAGTCCTCAGGCTGCCTCGGCATCGGTGCGGGGCCGGGGCGGGCCGGCTCGGGACGCAGCCGGTCGAGGTGATCGAGCAGCTCGGCGGATGTCCGGGCGAGTTCGTCCAGCCGGATGCGCCGGCGGGACTCGTCCTGCCCGTAGGGTCCCTCGGCGTCCTGCAGGCCCACCGCGACGCCTCGCAGCACGCCAACGAGGTACAGGTCGACCAGTTCCTCGCTGAGGTAGTACCCGTCGCGCAGCCGGATGCTCGACCGGATCGTGGCGACCAGGCCGGCAACCGGCTCCGATTTGTGCTCCATTACAACCTCTCGGGATAGGGAATGGCGCAATGAATCGACACAAAAGCGAACCTTGATAAGAGCTATCAGGCTCGCGGTAAGGAGGCCAGGCTAAGGCGGGGGAACTGATCAGCACCCTCACCGGACCTCCAGAAAGCACGATCCCGCTGGGTACCGCCGAATGGGGCCTGCGCGGGGAGCGGCTCAGCGGCTGGCCCGAGATGACCTCCCGCGCCTCGGCGCACGCTACACACACTGGCCCGGTTGGTCACCGGCGAATCGGCACAATGCCACTGAGCCGCTCGGACAATTACGGCATTCGGCGTAGCCGCATTCTGGCGTTCGGCGGTGCGGGCCTCGACGGACCAACCAGCCCGTGGCCGGTGAGAACTTCCCCGCAAAGCTGCGGCTGGTGTAGCCTGGACGGGATGATGTTGCTGGTGTTGCACAGCGCCGATGTGCAACACGGGCATCTGACCAGCAGCGGGACGATTGCTCGCCATCACTCCGCCTCGCCAGACTCCCCACTCCGACCAGGTTCACCAGCACCAGCGCGCTCAAGTATTGCGGCATTGCCGAAACAATTGCTGAATACTGATTCCCCGGGATGCAAGTTCGAAGAGATCGATCACCGTCCAGGTTCGACGGACGAATCCGCCGAAACACGCGCCAAACAAAGAAGATAAGGGCGCGTCGGCCCCGCCGTGAAATTGCGGGCGGCTTACTCACACAGCCCACGTG
Source organism: Pseudonocardia sp. (assembly GCA_035489915.1). GTDB lineage: Bacteria > Actinomycetota > Actinomycetes > Mycobacteriales > Pseudonocardiaceae > Pseudonocardia. The sequence goes on from DATHIT010000466.1 coordinate 3,808, forward strand.
GCTCGACACAGCGGCCTGGGCGGCTGTGTCAGCTCTACGCGCGCTGTGTGAGCGGACCTACGGCGGTGCGGGGCCGCCCCGTGGCTGACCGCCACTCGTGGCTGACCGCCGCATGAGCGCGGCACAGAGCTCAGGGTGTAGGTGGCACAGGCCGTGCACAGTCTGTGCGACGTACACCCGGTCTGTGCGGCGGGCCTGGTCGGGCGATTGGCGCGGCAGCGTCGCCCGCCGCGTTCACAGGCGCCGGGCGTCTTGCTCACACAGCCCGCGTGGCTCGGCACAGCGGCCTGGGCTGCTGTGTCGGCCCTACGCGCGCTGTGTGGGCGGGATCTACCGGTCTCGTGCGTCGCGCCCGGGTAGCCCAGGGCCGCTCCGGGGCCTAGCGGCCGACCCAGAACGCGGATCGGCCGGGGAGCGGCGGTCGCTCCCCGGCCGATTCGACCGCACTCCCCCAGGCTCAGCCGATGAGCTCCTCGACCGCCACGTGCGCCAGGCCGTGCGCCTGCGCCACCGCCGCGGCGGCGAGCTTGCCGTCGTGGGTGCTCAGGCCCTCCGCCAGGCTCGGGTTGGCGCGCAGCGCGTCCCGCCAGCCCTTGTCGGCCAGCTGCAGCACGTAGGGCAGCGTGGCGTTGGTGAGTGCGTGGGTGGAGGTGTGCGGCACCGCGCCGGGCATGTTGGCCACGCAGTAGAACACCGTCTCGTGCACCGGGTAGGTCGGGTCGGCGTGCGTGGTCGGGTGCGAGTCGGCGAAGCAGCCGCCCTGGTCGATGGCGATGTCCACCAGCACGGCGCCCTTCTTCATCCGGGCGACCAGCTCGTTGGACACCAGCCGGGGGGCCCGCGCACCGGGCACCAGCACCGCGCCGATCACCAGGTCGGCGTCCAGCACGGCCTGCTCCAGCGCGTACGCCGTGGAGTACACGGTCTGGATCCGCCCCTGGTAGAGGGCGTCCATCTGGCGCAGCTTGTCCACGTCCAGGTCCAGCACGGTGACCCGAGCACCCATGCCGACCGCGATGGCGGTGGCGTTCTGCCCGGAGACACCGGCGCCGATGACCACAACGTGCGCGCCGGGGGCACCGGGGACGCCGCCCATCAGCACGCCGCGGCCACCCGCGCTGCGCATCAGGTGGTAGGCGCCAACCTGCGGGGCGAGCCGGCCAGCGACCTCGCTCATCGGGGCGAGCAGAGGCAGTCGACCGTCCGGCGTGCGCACGGTCTCGTAGGCGATCGACGTGGTGCCACCGGTCAGCAGCGCCTCGGTGCACGGCGCGGACGCGGCCAGGTGCAGGTAGGTGAACAGGGTCAGGTCGCGGCGCAGGAAGCCGTACTCCTGCGCGATCGGCTCCTTGACCTTGAGCAGCAGCTCGGCGCTGGCCCACACGGATGCCGCGTCGCCGAGGATCTGCGCGCCGGCCGCCTTGAAGTCCTCATCCGGGATTGCCGAACCGAGGCCGGCGTCCTGCTCGATGACCACCTCGTGGCCTCGGCTGACCAGCTCGTGGACTCCGGCCGGGGTGATCGCCACCCGGAACTCGTTGTCCTTGACCTCGCGCGGAACGGCGATCCTCATGGCATCTCCCCTGGTGTGCGGCGGTGTCCACAATAATGAAGATTCCGCGCTCCAAATGGAATCATTTTGCAGATAATTCTCTATGCTGGCGGCATGGGCGTAGAAAAGTCAGATCGGCGGCCGTTTGCCGGGGTCCCACCGCATGATGTGCGAACCCCGCTGGACCGCATCGATCGGGAGCTGCTGCGCCACTTGGAGCGCGACGCCCGAATCCCCAACAACGCGCTGGCCGAACTGGCCGGAATCGCCCCGTCAACCTGCCTCGGGCGGGTCCGCGCGCTGCGTGCCCGGGGCGTGATCCGGGGATATCACGCGGACATCGATCCGGCCTCCACCGGCCATCCGATGCAGGCGATGATCTCGGTCCGGCTGCAGAGCGACGCCCGCAGTCGGCTCGCCGAGTTCGTCAGCCGGGTGGGGGCGCTACCCGAGGTGCGCGATGTCTACTTCCTCGCCGGGGTCGACGATTACCTGCTGCACGTGGCCACGGCGGACACCGCCTCGCTGCGGGAGCTCGTGGTGACGCTCAACAGCCACACCGACGTGGCCGGCACCCAGACCAGCCTGATCTTCGACCACATCCGGGTCCCCCAGACGTACTGAGTCCCAACCGCCGGCCCCAATCCGACTTGTCGTGCCTAATTCCGCCGACCAGAGCCTCTTGTCGCGTCAAGTTCCAACGACAAGTGACCATGTGCGGCGGGGGGCGCGAGGGGGCGGTCGCGAATGGCGGCCGGCTCCGCTCGCTAGGGGCGCGCGCGGAACCGACCGCCGTTCTGGTGACTCCCAGCCGGCTGAGCCGTCAGACGTGGTTCACGTCGACGTCGTGGCTGTCGCTGTATTCGCCACTGTTGTGCGAGTTGTAGTCGTCGTGGCTGTTGCTGTCCGAGTTGTTCTCGTAGCTGCTGCGCGTGCTGTCGTCGTGCTCGCTCTGGTTGGTGTACTGGCTGGCGTCGCCCTGGCTGCCCGCCGCGTTCACCGAGGTGCTGCCGTCACCAGAGTTGTGCACCGAGGTGGAGGTGTCGTTGTCCTCGTTGTGGCTGTACGCGTCGCCGCCCAGGGACAGCGAGCCGCCGTCGCCGATCCGGGTGTCGCCGAGGTCGGCGTTGGTCGCGTCACCTGAGCCGAACGCCGTGGTGTTGTGATCCCCGGTGACCGCCTGGTTGTTGTCACCGATCACGTTGCCGTCACCGGAGGTGAGGGTGCTGTCCCGGATGTCGCCGCCGGCGGCCACCGCGCCGTCCCCGGACGCCACCACCGGGTCGTTGTCGATCACCTGGTTGAAGTCGCCACCGTCGGTGTCGATGTTCTGGTGCACCGAGTTGTCGATCTCGGTGTTGTGCTCCTCGATCGTGGTGTAGTTGTTCGTGATGTAGCTGCGCAGGTAGTCCGAACCGCCGTCGTGGTCGTCGTTGTCGTAGTGCTTCGGCGCCGGGTAGTGCGTGTCGTTATTGGAGTAGTGGTCGCTGTCATCGGAGACCAGGCACAGCGCGTCGTACACGTCGCCGGAGGACAGGTTGTCGAACCCGTGGTCCTCGGCGTAGCCGTTCGGGTCGGCCAGGAAGTCGGCGCGCGCCTCGGGGTCGCGCAGCAGGCTCAGGATCCAGTCCAGCAGCGAGGTGTCGCTCATCTCGGTCAGCTCCTTCGGTCTCGGTAGGTGCTTCTCAGCCGGTGCATCGGCGTCGGAGCAAAACGTACGGCCGTACCAGCGCGCGGGAATCGGGGATCCCGCCCAGTTCCTGAGGAACGGTAGCCAGGTCAGTGAGGGGAGCCGACATTGGGGGCTTGGGGGATCACCCCCGAGCCCCCAGGGGCCCCGACACCCGCTCGAGTGGCGGCGCCGACCGAGGTCACCGCCCGTGTTCGCGGCAGCGTGGCTCAGCTGTCCGGATCGATGCCCTGTAGCCGCAGTGAGTCGTCGGTGTAGAACTGGCACCCGTTGCGCACCACGCCCTGCTGGCAATAATCCCGCTGCTGTCTCTGCGCCGCGGTCAGCGGGCGCAGCCCGGGGATGACCACCGGAGCCGGCGAGGCGACCGGCGCGGCCGGGCTCGGCGGGGCACTCGGCGGGGCCTGCTCGGGCGGCGGCGCGTCCTGCTGCGCTGTCGAGGCGGTATCGCAGCCGGCGAGCAGCACCAGCGCGGTGGCCAGCACCGTGATCGCGATGACCGGCGAACGCTTCCAGTACCTCATGCGCGCCACGATATGGCCTGCCGCAAAGCCGCTCCGAGCGGCTCCCGGGCCACCGCGCCGCGGATGTGAAGTCACCGGCCGGCGCGGGGTGTCACCGGCCGGTGACTTCAGAGGTGACGGCAGAAGTGGAGCCCTCAGGTCCGGGGGGTCGACCCGATGTGCTGCCGTCCTGGTCATCATCTCCGATCGGACCTTGTCGACCATCCACTAAATGGGGTAACTCCGATCGGAGAAATACACGAAGAGAAAAACGCGAATGGCGCATATCTAGACGATCTAGATGTTCGGGACTGTCGCTATTCATCAGAGGCATTCGGCGGCCGGCCACCAGCCCGGTACCGGGCGACCCGTTCGGCGAGTTCGCGCGCGATGCTATCGCGATCGCCAGCCCTGGTCGACATGGCCTCGGCGATGCCGCCGAGCATCGCGGCCAGCTCCGCGACGTGATCGGGATCCGACGATTCGACCGCGTCCGCGACGTCGTCGCTGAACAGCTCGAACAGGGCGGCCAACGCCGCATCCGCGCCGCCGGTCAGCTGGACGAGCACACTGCGCCGGTCCGCCGGGTGCCGCCGCCGCACCACCAGCCCCGCCGACTCGAGGCGATCGAGCAGGGAGGTGACGCTCGGCGAGGTGAGGCCGAGACGCCGGGACAGCTCGGACGGGGTGAGCGGGCCGTCCTCGCGCAGCTCGCCCAGCGCCGATATCTCAGTTACCCCCACGCCCAGAGCGGCCGCCATAGCGCGACGGTAGTTGTCCGCGGCAACCATGACGGCTCTTACCTGAATAGCTAGCTGCCGCATGAACGCCTCACCAGGATAGAGCCGTGAGGATCGCTAGGCTAGCACGAATCACGACAATCTAATTACCCCCCCGATCCCACTCATGCTATTTATCACGTTTTTGCTGAGCGCATCCACAAAATGAATGACTAGCGGCGCGAATGGGGTAATGCGGGAGGCGGATGGTGCAGTAGCGACCATTTCGCCGCGGCAGCGCGACCGCTGACCGACCGGATCCGGCGGAACGCTCATACCGACGCTACGGCACGGCGGCTGAGCGTCGAAACGCCCCAGTGATCGCCCATACCGGACCCGCCCGGAGCCCGATCTCAGCGCTGCGCCAGGATGTCCTTCGTTCCCCACCGGCGACGGTGTCGTCGGGCCCCCAGCCCTTGGATCCCCCATGCCCCGAACGCACGAAACTCACGCCCACGACGTGGCTGGCCGGGGTGAACCCGGCCCTGCCCCCGTTGCGGGTGGGACCGATGGGGCCATAGTTTCAACTGTGATGGGGAACGCGAGCATACCCACGGCATTGGACGCCGCTTCTGGAGGAGCTGACTAAGCATGGCCACACCGCTGCAGGACTGGATCGTGAACCTGCTGTCCGACCGCGACGCCCGCGACGCGTTTGACCGCGACCCGCGCGGCTACGCCGAAGATCACGGGTTCCACGACCTGTCGGGCGGGGACGTGCACGATGCGCTGTCCCTACTCTCGGACGGCGATTACTCGGACAACGACTACCGCTACCCGTCCCCGCACGAGTGGAACAACAACGACCACGACAGCGGTTCCAGCTATCTGCGCAGCTACATCCACGACAACAACGACTCGTGGGAGCGCAGCGACACCGATATCGACAATTCGGTGCACCAGCGCATCGACACCGGCGGCGACCGTGACGACCGCGGCGACTGGGACCGGGATGGGGACCGGGACGGGGACCGGGACCGGGACTGGAGCCGGGACCGCAACGACGACGACAACCGCGACCACGACAACAACCGCGACCACGACAACTGGGGGCGCGGCGACGGCGGCGACTTCCACCAGGTGATCGACAACGACCCGGTGGTCGCGTCCGGCGACGGCTCGGTGGCCGCCGGCGGCGACATCCGGGACAGCACCATCACCTCGGGCGACGGCAACGTGATCGGCCACGACAACCAGGCGGTCACCGGCGACCACAACACCACCGCGTTCGGCTCGGGTGACGCGACCAACGCCGACCTCGGCGACACCCGGATCGGCGACGGCGGCGCCGTGTCCATCGGCGGCAACGCCTACGGGCACAACGAGGACAACGACACCAGCACCCGGGTGCACAGCTCCGGTGACGGCAGCACCGCGGTCAACGTGGCCGGCGCGGACGGCGATGCCAACCAGAGCACCGACCAGAGCTACCACGACGACTCCTCGTACTCGCACTACGAGGACAACTCGGACACCGACAGCCACGACGACTACAACTCGCACAACAGCAGCGACTACGACGACAGCCACGACGTGGACGTGCACCACTGACCCTCGCCACGCGCGGGTACGCCGGCCGGCTCCACCCCTTTGGGTGGGGCCGGCCTTCGCGTCCGGGCCGGCACAGCCCCGCGTCGGACGCGTGCGCCGCTCAGCCGTCCAGGGTCATCTGCAGCTCGTAGCGGTCGCCGCGATACCAGGATCGGGCGTGCTCGATCACCTGGTCACCGCTGTAGCTGACCCGGTCGAAGACCAACACCGGGCGCGACACGGGCAGCCCGAGCAGCGCGGCGATCTCCCGGCTGGCGCCGATCGCGCCCACCGTCTGCTCGGCGCGATCCAGGCCGCGCCCGTACTGCTCGGTCAGCGTCCGGTAGATGGAGCGGGTCAGGTCGAACCGGTCCAGCCCGGGCGCCAACGCCGCGTTGTACCAGGCGTCGTCCACCGCGATCGGGATGCCGTCGGCCACCCGCAGCCGCCGGATGTGATAGCCCATCGCCCCGCCACGTGGGGCGAACAGCTCGGCGGTCCTCGACGGCGGCTCGGCGTGCTCGGCGGACAGCAGCACCGTGGTCGGCTCCAGACCAAGCCGGCGCATGTCCTCCTGGAACGAGGCCAGGTGCAGCCGGGAGCGGACGGTGCGTTCGGCGACGAACGTGCCCTTGCCGCGCACCCGCACCAGCAGGCCCTCGCTGACCAGCTGCCCGATCGCCTCCCGCACGGTGATCCGGCTGACCCCGTGGTCCAGGCACAGCTGTCGCTCACTGGGCAGCATGTCGCCGGGCGCCAACTCGCGGGTAGCCAGCTCGGTCAGGATGGAGCGCAGCTGCTCGTGCTTCGGAACTACCCCGTCCACGATGCGCACGGGCTGCGCCATTCCGACCTCCGCGCCGAGCCGATGATGTCCTCGCCGGGTCCATTGTCTCATCTGGTCATGACCAGCGGACGCGGCCGGGGTCCCCCAGAAGCGTGGCGCGGGGCTACACGGCGGCCAGGTCCCGCCCGCCGACCAGCCAGCGGCCCCCGCGCATCACGTCCAGCGGGGTGAGCTCGGCATCGGTCAGCACGATGTCCGCGCGCCGCCCGACCACCAGATCACCCACCTCGTGGTCGATCCCGAGCAGCCGGGCCGGCGTGCCGCTCGCCGCCACCACCGCGGCCGCCAGTGGAACCCCGGCATGGCGCACCACCCGCCGCACCACGTCGATCAGTCGCGCCGTCCCCCCGGCGATGAACCCGGGTGTGTCGCCCAGCCGGGTGGCCAACCGGGCCACGCCCTGCACCACATCCACCTGCTGCGAGCCGAGCGGGTAGCGCCCGTCCGGCATGCCGGCGGCGGCCATCGCGTCCGTGGTCAGCGCGATCTGCCCCGGCCCGACCAGGTCGAAGACCATCGCGGTGGTCTCGTCCGCCAGATGCACCCCGTCGGCCACCAGCTCCAGGATCATCTCGCCCCGGGCCGCCGCGGCCAGGCACGCCGCCACCGGCCCAGGCGCCCGGTGGTGCATCGGCGGCATCGCGTTGAACAGGTGGGTGGCGCTCAGCCGCCCACCCCCGACCGCGGCGATACCCGCGCCGGTGACCGCCGAGGTGGCGTCGGTGTGCCCGAGGCTGGGCAGCACGCCGTGCCGGACCATCACCCGCAGCAGCTCGCGGTAGCGGGGTGTCTCCGGCGCCAGCGTCATCGAGCTGACCACACCCTGCCCCAGATCGATCAGCCGGTCCAGCAGCCCTGGGTCCCCGGGGATGATCGTCCTCGGGTCCTGCGCGCCGCACTGCGCGGTGGCCAGGAACGGCCCCTCGAGGTGGATACCGGCCAACTCACCGGCCTCGACCAGCGGCGAGAGCACCCGGATCCGCTGCTCGAGTACCTCCGGCGGCGCCGAGACCAGGCTGCCCAGCAGGCTGGTGGTGCCATGCCGGCGATGGTGCTGGATGGCCGCCCGCAGCCCGGATACGTCCGCCTCGGGAAAACCGTGGCCGGCGCCGCCGTGGCAGTGCACGTCCACCAGGCCGGGCAGCAGGTAGGGCGGGTGTGCTGAGAGCCCCGACTCAGTGTGCTGAGAGCCCCGACTCGCGGGCAGTGGGGGGAGGGGGCCTGGCCAGGCGTGGGCGGGGCCGACCCAGGTGATCCGGTCGCCGGTCACCGCGACCACGCCGTCGTCGATCTGGCCGCCGCCGTGCACCACTACGCCGCGGAGCACCTGGGCGTTGTTGTTCGACGCAGAGCCGGTCAGCTGGTTCACGCCGGCACGCTCCACCGCTGGTCCCGAGCCTCCCGCGCGCGTATTCGGGCCTGCTCCGCGCCGGTTGCCGACCTGGCCGCGTCGGCGATCACCGCGCAGTCCTCGGCGGAGAGCCCGCGCAGCTCGGCGAGCACCGCCGGGCGGGACACCGGCGCCATGGACAGGCTGGTCGCCCCGAGCCCGACCAGCACGGCGGCCAGCAGTGGGTCACTGGCCGCCTCGCCACACACCCCGACCGGTTTACCCCGGGCCCGCCCGGCCGCGCCGACGAGCGCAACCAGGTCGAGCAGCGCCGGCTGCCACGGGTCGAGCAGATGCCCGAGCGCGCCGGCCGCCCGGTCGGCGGCCATGGTGTACTGGCCGAGGTCGTTGGTGCCGATGCTGACGAAGTCAACCACGTCCAGCAGCTCGCCGGCGCGCAGCGCGGCGGCCGGTACCTCGATCATCACCCCGACATCGTCGAGCCCGTGCTCGCGCGCGGTGCCGACGAACCGCTCCGCCTCCTCGGCGGTGGCCACCATCGGCGCCATCACCCGCACCGAGCGTCCGGCCGAGCGGGCCGCCTTGGCCACCGAGGTCAGCTGATCGGCCAGCGCCTCGGGG
>DATHIT010000467.1:0-5239 GCA_035489915.1 Pseudonocardia sp.
GTGCTCACCCGGCACGAACAGGGCGCCGGGTACGCCGCCGACGGGTACGCGCGGGTCAGCGGGCGGCCCGGGGTGTGCCTGACCACCTCCGGGCCGGCCATCCTGAACGCCGCTGCCGCCGCCGCGCAGGCCTGGTCGGACTCGGTGCCGGTGCTGTTCGTGTCACCGGGGCTGCCCACCGATCACCCCGGGCTGGGCAACGGCTACCTGCACGAGGTGCGCGACCAGCGGGCGGCGATGGGTTCGATCGTGGCGTACAGCCACCGGGTGAGCTCGGTCGCGGAGATCCCGCTGGCGGTGACCTCGGCGTTCGCCGCGATGACCGGCGGGCGGCCCCGCCCGGTGCACCTGGAGATCCCGCTGGACCTGCTGGAGGCCACCGCCGAGGTGGAACCGGTGGCCCCGGTCGAGGTGCCCGTGACCCGCCCGGCGGAGTCGGCGCTGGACGCGGCGGCCCAGGTGCTGGCCGGAGCGCGGCGGCCGGTGGTGCTGGCTGGCGGGGGCGCGAAGCGCGCGGGGACGCAGCTGCGTGCGCTCGCCGAGCGGTTGGGCGCCCCGGTGTTGACCACCGCCAACGGCAAGGGCGTGCTGGACGAGGACCACCCGCTGGCGGTCGGGGCGGGGCTGCACCAGCCGAGCGCGCGGCGGCTGGTGGAGGACAGCGACGTGGTCCTCGCGGTGGGTACCGAGCTGGCCCCCTCGGACCTGTGGAACGGACCGTTCACACTGACCGGGACGCTGGTGCGGATCGACATCGACCCGGCTGCGATCATCACCAACGCCGACCCGGGCATCCGACTCCTCGGCGACGCGGCGGCCACCCTGGATTTACTGCTTGTGAGTGGTATTGGTCGCTATTGCGACCAATACCACTCACAGGGTCAGGGGCGGGTGGCTGAGGCGCGGGCGGCAATGCGCGCCGACGCCGCGGCTGAAGGCGCGCAGTGGCGGGAGATCCTGGCCGCGTTGGGCCCGGTGGTGGACGCGTCCACGGTGATCGCCGGGGACAGCACCATGGCCTGTTACTACGGGGTGCTGTCCGGGCTCCCGGTGCACCGGCCCTCGGGGTTCCTGTATCCCACCGGGGGCGGCACCCTCGGCTACGGGCTGCCAGCGGCGATCGGGGCGATGCTCGCCGAGCCCGATGCGCGGCTGCTCGCGGTGCTCGGTGACGGCGGCATCATGTTCACCCTGTCCGAACTCGCCACCGCCGCCCAGCTCGGGCTCGGGTTGCCGGTGCTGGTGGTGGACAACGGCGGGTACGGGGAGATCCGCAACGAGATGCTCGACCGCGGCGATCCGGCTACCGCCGTGGACCTGAGCCCGGTGGATTTCGCCGCGCTGGCCGAGGCGATGGGCTGTCACGGAGAGCGCATCACCGACGCCGCCGACCTGACCGCCGCGATCACCACGGCGGTGCGCGCCGATCGCCCCACGGTGCTGTGGATCAAGGTGTGATGCCGCCCGGGTGCACGCGCACTAAAGAAGGGCCCACACCTACCGAAGAGGGTAGGCGCACGGCCCATTTGTGTGGGACGTGTCGGTTCGGGGACGGAATATCGTTATATCTTGGCACGCGGGCAGCTTCGGCGCGTACGTATGGTGCACAGCTTTACTCGCACCACACCTTCACGAGTCACGGAGCCACCATGATCCGACGATTCGCAGTCGCCAGCACGTTGGCACTGGCCCTTTTCGGCGGTGCCGGTGTGGCCGTCGCCCCCACGGCGACCGCCTCGCCCGCACCCGCCCCCACCGCGCAGGTCGCGCTTGTCAGCGTGGCCACGCCCGCACCGGAAGCGTACAAGTGCAGGTCCAGGTACCGGGAGCACTGCAAGCCGGTGTACCGGAAGTGGTACCCCCGGCACCACGTCAACCGTTGGCACCACCCTCGGTTCAAGCACTTCGTCCACCGCAACTACTACAGGTCGTACCGCTGACGCTGAGCGGCAGCTAGCCCAGGGGGCTCCGCCCCGGCGCTCAGAACGGGGTGCCGTGGCGGACCTCCCGCTCGCCGGCCAGCGCCGTGTCCAGTCGCCCCAGCGCGGGCGGCTCGACGCCGATCAACCCGGCCCTGGCCAGGGTGTTCGCCCGGTGGACGCCGAAGACCAGGCTGCCAAGTGTGCCGATCTCCAGGTGGACGTCCGGCGTCGCGGTCACCCGCTCGCATTGCGCGCCGTCCGGGCCGCCGCGCAGCCGGAAGCGGCCGCCGAGGTCCAGGAACGGGTCGGTCACGTCCAGCACCACGTCGATCTCCACCGGATACCGGCGGGCTTGCAGCACGGCGGTCACGTCCAGGATGCGGGCCCACAGCCCGTCGGCCATCCCGGACGTGCGGACCTGCCGGGTGTCCTCGAGCAGGAAGGGCAACGGGTCGTCGACCGGGCAGGAATCCGACGTCACGGTGTCCATCAGGTCCAGCCCCAGCAGCGTGCGCCACAGCGCGCCGTGCGCCTCGTCGGTCGCCGCGAACAGGTCCACCACCCGGCAGGTGCTGTCCGGGTGGTGGATCCGGTACGAGGCATAACCGTCGGCGTGCAGCAGGTGGAACAAGGCGCTGGCGCCATCCCGATGGTCCGCGCGGTCCAGCAGTAGGTGGTCCCACCAGCGGTCGTCCCGGGAGACCGCCCCCGGGGTCAGCGCGGCCCACCGCCGATGCACCTCGGGCGCCCGCGACCGAGCCTCGGTGCCGTCGACCAGCCGCACACCGCCCACACCCGGCGCATCCCTCCGAAACCGGACGAGCCGCCGCTTCACCTTCACGGTTCGCGCTCGCCCGGCCTGGCCGTATCCGAACCGGCCGTAGATGCCGCCCTCGCTCGCGGTCAGCAGGGACAGCGCGAGGCCCTCGTCGGCGAAGCCCTGGTGCTGCTCCCGCATCAGGTCGCGCAGGATTCCTTGCCGGCGGTGCGTCGTGGCCACGGATACCCAGGTCACGCCCTGGGTCGGCAGCGACGCCCCGCCCGGCACCGTCACCTCGAAGCCGAACGAACCGGTCAAACCGACAATCACGCCGTCGTCCGGCTCGCAGGCGAGCAGGTATCGCTCGGGCTCGAACAGCGGGCGGAAGTCGTCGATGTCCTGGTCCGAATAATGGAACCCGAATCCCCGGCCGTCCGCGACGGCGATCGCGGGCAGATCCTCGGCCACCGCGCGGCGGATCAGTGTTTTCACGAAGGGCAATTCTTCTTCTCGCACCGGCGACTGTCGACCGGTTTCCGCCGCGCTGGCCGGCGCCGGCCTCAGACCGGAACGCCCCGCCGGTCGATCCGCGTGGTCCTGGGGACCGGGTCTGGGAGCGGCATCGTCGAGCCGGCAAGCCCTGTACCAGGGCCGGCTGCCGTGGTTCGATCCACTCGGCTGGGACCCGGCATCGGGCTGGACGCCGCCATCTCGCTGCTCGGCTGGACCTGCACGCTGACCAGCGGGGGGACCGAGATCGAGGCCGTCGAGCGGCTCCGGGAGGCGAGCAAACGCGGCCCGGTGCTGGTCGGGCCACTGGAGATGGGCCTGCTGCGCCACCAGCCCGGCATGACGCGAGCGATCGGCGCCGATCATTTTGTGGTGGTGCTCGGCGTCGCCGACGGCGTGGTCAATTTTCACGATCCGCACGGCCATCCATTCGCGACGCTTCCCGTGGCGGACTTCCTTGCGTCCTGGCGGGCGAATTTTTTTGGCTATCCCGCCGAGCCGTTCACCATGCGTACCGAATTTCACCGGGAATACCGGGTGGATGTGCTCCAGGCAATGCGCGAGGCGCTTCCCTCGGCGCGGCGTTGGCTCACCGGCGCGAATGCGGAATCGCCCTCGGGCGCGGCGGCGGCATCACGTCTGGCCGAGCTCGTCGAGGCCGGGCTGGGCGCCGGTGCATGACTGACGCTGTCGGTGTTGAGCAGTACGGAACCCGCCAGGACGGCGACCAAGGCGGGCGCCTTCAGCGCGGTGAGGGGTTCGCCCAGCCAGCCGATGCTGATCACCGCCACGGCGACGGTGCCCAGACTGTCCTAGTTGCCGAAGTCGCAGTTCTGGCGGGGGATGCCGTAGTGAGCGCAGACGGATTCAGCGGCACGGCGGCGCTGTGCATCGATGACCCGGTCCTCTGGGTCCTGGGTGAGATCCCTCGGGTCCGAGCCTCGAGACCGGATGTCGTCCCGGCCGGCGTAGTGCGGCAGGGAGTCCTGGGGCGCGCGGGTAGCCGAGTGCACCGGCCGGGGCGCCGAGGCCTTCGCCGATGTTGTCGGCGGCACCTGCCGCGCTGTGGGTCGCGCGGCTTCGGTGCGCGGCTCGGAGAGATCGCTGGAGGGCGCCTGGGGCGCGGCGTCCGATGCGGAAGGTGCCGGGCCGGTGGAGCCGGACGTACCGTCGGCGGGAGACAGGGTGGTTAACGCCGCGCCGGGGAGCGCGGCCGGAGCGGCGCCCTGGGAGAGATGCGCGCCGACCGCGACCCCGAGTCCGACGGCGAGCAGTACGGCGCCTCCAACGAGATAACGAATGGGCTCCACCGTATTACCAACGAGGCCCATCGGTGATCAGGTGCGGCTCACCGGAGGAGCCACCCGGTCTGGTGTTGCCGGCGCTGGCCGGTCTGAGGCGGGCACGTGCCGGGATGCTGTTCGATGCCGCTGCCGAGCACGTGCAAGGCTGCCCGTGTGGGCGAATGGCTACTGGTCGATGTCGTAGACCACGTCGACCGAGACGGTGAGCTTCTGGCTGCCCGGTTGGAGGGGGACGGCCGACCCCACGGCGGCGTCCATTGACTGCCGGCCCAGCGGGCTCGGCGGCGGGGTGGAGACCTCGGAGATGGACCGGATCCGCCCGAGGCGCACTCCGGCCGCGTCGGCCATCTGCCGGGCCTGCGTCTGGGCCTGTTTGACCGCGTCGGCCCTCGCGGTGGCCCGCATCGCGCTGTCGTCGTCGATCGAGAAGCTCAGCTGTTGGACCCGAACCGCGTCGCCGGCCACATCGCCGGCGGCGTCGATGATGCCTCCGGCTGCGGCGATGTTGTGCAGCGTCGCGGTGACCTGGTTGGTGACCTCGTAGCCGGAGATCCGTCCGTTGGCCGGGTTGTAGGAGGGGTTCACCGAAAGCTGGCTGGTCTGCAGGTCGGCCTCGGCCACGCCCCTGCTTTTCAGCATGTCAATCAATGCGGTGGCCTGCTGGGTGTTGGCGTCGAGGGCACCCTTGGCGCTCGGCCCCTGCGTCTGCACGCCGAGCACGACGGTCACCGTGTCCGGCGCGC
>DATHIT010000468.1:0-5784 GCA_035489915.1 Pseudonocardia sp.
TTCGGTTCGCCGGACGAGCTGGACGGCCACGAACTGCACAGCCTGACGAACTGGGCCACCGGTCGGCTTCGCCCGGACGTGACGGTGTTGCTGGACCGGGCGCCGTCGGACGGCCAGTCCGGCACCGGTCACCGCGCGGCGCTGGCCATGGGCGAGGAGCACCTGCGGGTGCAGCGCTGGCTGACCAGGATGGCGGCCGCCGAACCGCACCGGTACGTCGTGGTGGACGCGGACGCCGACCCCGAGATCGTCGAGGAACGGGTCCGCGCGGAGGTCCGTCCGTTGGTGGGCTCCCGTACGGCCAGGAGGCGGCCGAGCGCGGGACAGCCCCGGTAGCGGCCGATGACGGTGACATCGGTCGGCGAGGTCTGGGCGGACCTGGTCGGGCAGGATCGGGCGATCGCCGAGCTGGACTCGGCCGCCACCGACCCGGCCGCGATGACACATGCCTGGCTGTTCACCGGCCCTCCCGGGTCCGGCCGGTCGGTGGCCGCCAGGGCGTTCGCGGCCGCGCTGCAGTGCCCCGAACACGGCTGTGGCCACTGCCAGTCGTGCCGGACGGTGCTCGCCGGGACGCACTCCGACGTGCGCGAGGTGGTTCCGGAAGGGCTGTCCATCTCGGTATCCGAGATGCGGGCGTTGGTGCAGATCGCGGCTCGCCGGCCGAGTACCGGCGGCTGGCAGATCGTGGTCATCGCCGACGCCGACCGGCTCACCGAGGGCGCGGCGAACGCCCTGCTCAAAGCAGTTGAGGAGCCGTCGGCCCGGACGGTGTTCCTGCTCTGCGCGCCGTCGGACCATCCGGACGACGTGCCGGTGACGATCCGCTCGCGGTGCCGGCTGGTGCCGCTGCGCACCCCTCCGGCGGAGGCCATCGCCGCGGTGCTGAGCTCGCGGGACGGCGTCGACCCGGAGATCGCGCGGTGGGCGGCCTCGGTGTGCGGCGGACACGTCGGCCGGGCCCGCCGGCTGGCCAGGGACCCCGACGCGCGCGCCCGCCGAGAGCAGGTACTGGCGTTGCCGCTGTCGCTGCGGGGCTTCGGCGAGGTGTTCACCGCCGCTGACCATCTGATCGGCTCCGCCGAGGCCGAGGCGGCCGACGTGGCAGGCTCCCGGGACGCCGCCGAGCGGGAGGCACTCTCCGTGGCGATGGGCGCGGGCGGCACCGGCAAGGGAGTGGCCGCCGCGCAGCGCGGCGCGAAGGCGGCCGAGCGTGAGCTGGAGCGGCGGCAGAAGTCCCGCGCCACCCGCAGCCAGCGGGACGCGTTGGACCGTGCCCTGGTCGACCTGGCCGGGTTCTACCGCGACGTGCTGGCCGCCCGGTTCGGCGCCTCGGTGCCGGCGACTCACCCGGACCGGGCGCAAGACGTGCACCAGGCGGCGGCGTCCTGGTCGCCGGAGTCCACCCTCCGCCGCCTCGAGGCGGTATTGAGCTGCCGCGAGGCGCTGGAGCTCAACGTCAAGCCCCGGATCGCGGTGGAGGCCATGCTGACCGTGCTGCACCGAGGCTGAGCCCGCGCAACCGCCCCGGAGCCGGCAGCTAAACTGGTCCGGCACAACGCCGCCTTAGCTCAGTCGGTTAGAGCGACGCACTCGTAATGCGTAGGTCCGGGGTTCGACTCCCCGAGGCGGCTCCGCCCCACCAGGGACTTTCCGAATTCGGAGGGTCCCTGGCCTCGCAAGGGGCTCAGTTCGGGGCTCAGTTGCCCCTCTCCCACGGGTATCAGAGCGCCGCTTAGCCCGTCGTCATCGTCGGGTCTCAGTAGCTCGGTGCCCCTCGACAAGGGGTCGACACGCCGTGACGACTTGAAGGCCTGTTCCAGGGTGACCGAATAGCCCGGGGCCACTGAGAACTTTTGCGTACCACCCCGGTTGACCAGCCTCAGATCGGCGTCGTCGAGGAAACACCACCGCTCCAGCACCGTCTGCGACGGCACCCCCACGAACCGGCCGTACGCAGCTGCTTCCTCATCACTCAGGAACTCCACCGGCACGCCAGCGCACCGTACTCACCGAACAACCCCACCCGACCCCGGCACCCGACGTAACTTTTCGTACCGTTGTTCCTCGAGGGCCAGTCCTATGCGCGGTACGCCGGACACCTCCGAGCTGGGCACCTCCTCCGCTCCCGTGCCGGCGTCGTGGGGTGCGTGGTGAGTCCTGATCTCGTCGAGGCGTTGATCTACGACCATCAGCCGGCCTGGTGTGCGTCCCAACCGCGCCGCGCTGCGTTACTCAGCAGGTACGAGGGGTCGGAAAAAGCGCCACCGCGGGAACGGGGGTCCAGCTCGGCCTGCCCGCGTCATCGCGGGTGACCCGGCCGAATGCCTGGTCGCCGAAATGGCAGCCGAAGCCGAGCGTGTCGGGCATTTCGAGTTCGGCGGTGATGCGGGCGCGGGCGGTCAGGACTCGCTCGGTGTCCACGTCAGGCCGCGATGCCCAACCGGGATTGGTCAGTTGAGCCGGGACGTGGAATGCGTCACCGAAAACAACGACTTGCCGTCCTTGCGCTGAGGTCACCACGTACGAGGTGTGGCCGGCACTATGCCCCGGGGTGATTACGGCGACGATGCCCGGCGCCACCTCCTGGCCATCGGCGAAAGTGGTGCAAACCTTGCCAAGGGGCTCGATCACCCGCTCGACCGGGGAGCTTCCCGGCGGGTGTATACCGTGCTCGTGCGGAGCCAGTTCCTCCGCCGAGACCAGGTAGCTGGCATTGGGAAAGGTCGGCCTCGCGGACTCGCCGGGATCAGGGAGGAACGCCCAGCCGGTGTGATCAATATGCAGGTGGGTCAGTGCCAGGACATCAATGTCGGCGGGGCTGTCCCCCACCGCCGCGAGAGTCTCCAGCAGAGCGCCACAGTTGACCTCTGCCCATTCCGTCGTGTCGCGGGCGGGGCCGTAGCCGGCATCGATCAGCACGCGGTGGTCACCACGGCGCACGAGCAGGCCGCCGGCCGACATGGCCACCCGCCCGTCGGCCATCACCGCGTCCGGGTGCTCCGCCCAGTAGCTGGCCGGGATACCGTTGAGGAACTCCTCCTTGACCATCGCCATCGCTCCGTCGACCAGATATGTCAACGTCACGTCATCAAGTCGCAGCGTGCGCACTGCTGACTGGTCGCTGAGTCGCCCGAAGCCGGGGTCCGCGTCCTCAGTCATTGATCACTCCCTGTCATGTCCGTGCCAGCTCGCGGCTCCAGACAGCGAGCGGTGATTCGAGCGTTCGGGCCGGACCGGCCCCAGATGACGCTGACCGACGTCGCCGCCGCCACCCAGCTGAGCCCCACGGTCACCCGCCGCTTCCTTCATCGTCTCGCCCGGATCCTGACCGTGAGTTCGGGTGGGCCCGACCTCGGCGCCGAATACGTCGGCGTAGAACTGGCCCAGGCGGCCGACGTCCTTCCCTCATCGCGCCCGCCGACTCACGGGTACGTCCGACCACGTCGTCGGTGCCCGCAGACCGTCCAGAATGACCCGCAGGTTGAGCCGCCACTGCTCAGCGGACAGACGCAGCCCCATAGTGTCGGTGCCGGTGGTGGTCGCCGCGAGCAGGAACGCGATATCCCGCCACATGACGTCCGTGCGCAGCACGCCGGCCCGCTTCGCCCGGTGCACCATTTGTTCGATCAACTCCCGCAGTTGCGCGACCTGGGCGTCGGTGTCCGGATCGAGCGGAGCGTCGCCGAACACGTCGCGTATTCCGCAGCTAGTCGCACGCAACTGCGCGTAGGACTCAGCGAACGCCGTGAATCCCACCCACGGGTCGCGCGCCCCCAGCGCGGCGCGCGCAACGGTAATGAGTTCGTCGAGGGTGTCGGTAAGCACGGCGGTAAGCAGCGCCTCACGGGAGGGCACTCTGCGGTAGAAGGTGCCGATGCCGACCCCAGCGCGCTCGGCGATCTCGCGCGCGGTCACACCGACCCCGACCTCGGCCACGGCCAGGCGGGCCGCGTCGACCAGTTTGCGGATGTTGCGCTGGGCGTCCGCCCTGGGCTGCCCGTCAGTCATGGTCAGCAGTCGTTCCACCGCTCTGTCCGTGCTGGTCACGGCCTCAGTCTAGCAGAAAGTGGACTTGACAGATCCGTTTATCCTACGCTGGGATAAACGGATCTCAGAGGTCCGATTAGGAGAGTGGACATGATCAGGGTCGGCATCATCGGCGCGAACCCCGACCGAGGCTGGGCGGTTAGCGCACATATTCCCGCGCTGCGCGCCCTACCCGAGCAGTACCGGTTGACGGCAATGGCCACGAGCAACGAAGACAGTGCACGGCGAGCAGGCGAGGCATTCGGGGTGGATCACGCGTTCGCCGACCACCGCCGGCTCGTCGAGCATCCCGAGGTCGACCTGGTGCTGGTCACGGTCAAGGTGCCCGCGCACCTCGAGCTGGCCGGCGCGGCCATCACCGCAGGCAAGCACGTCTACTGCGAATGGCCGCTCACGGTCACCACCGAGCAGGCTCTGAAGTTGGCCGACGCCGCCGACGCCCAGGGCGTGCGCACCGCTATCGGTCTGCAGACCCGGTTCTCTCCCGCGGTCGCCCGTGCCCTCGAAGTGATCACGGCCGGTGGGATCGGTCGGGTCAACTCGATCACTACGCACATCACCCGAGCCAAAGCGAGCGGGGCGACCATCCCGGGGTGGATGGCGTACACGTTGGACCCCTCGGCCGGCGCCGGCCCGCTCGAGATCCACGGCGGGCACACCCTGGACGTGGTGCGCTTCCTGGCCGGCCCGCTCACTCTGCGCCCGGCAGTCACGGCACTGGCCAATCCGCGCTACACCATCGCCGAGACCGGCGACGTCATTGAGGCGACCAACCCCGACCAGTACGTCATCAGCGGTACCTCGGCGGAAGGAGCCACCGTTTCGGTGTCGGTCCATCACGGGGTGGCGGGCCCGTCTCGGGCCAGGATCGAGATCTCCGGCAGCGACGCCGAACTGCTCATCGAACCCGTGCCCGGCGCCTTGGGCGGCGCGTTCCTGGGGATCAGCCCACTGCGTCTGCGCGCGATTCGTACCGGCGATGCCGACTGGCGCGACGCTGATCTACCGGCATGGACCGGCCAACCGGAGTGGAGCGGGCTGCCCGAACCGGCCCTCAACATCGCCCGGTTCTACCAACGATTCGCCGAGGACCTGCGCACCGGCGCACACCTCGTGCCCGACTTCCGCGCTGCCGTCGAGGTCCACCAACTGCTCGACTCAGTCCGCCCTACGGGTGTGTCCGACAATGTCTTTGTCCAGGCGACGACAGCGTTGAGGACTGCCGCGCAGCGGTAGACGATCCTCAACCGGACACATCTCAGTGAGCACGGTGTAGCTCCGGCGGTCGACTTCCGCAGGCGACTTCCCTGCGGCCAGGGACTTCCGCAACTAGGAAAGTCCCTGGCCTCGTAAGGGTTCGGTTGCCCCGGTTAGGCGGGTACCAGAGCGCCTCTCAGTCCGTCGTCATCGTCGGGTCGCAGTAGCTCAGTAACTCGGGTCCGCCACGGTTCCGGCAGCGTCGCGGCGAGTTGCTGGAGCGCGTCCCGGTGATCGTTGCCGAGCTGACCGTCTGCGACTTCCTCGGCGGCCCACAGCAGGCCTCCGACTTGGCCGGCGTACTCGTGGCGCAGTTCGTCCGGCATGTGGCTGTAGCGAGTCGCCATTGATGCCTCGGACCAACCCATGATGTCCATCGCTGCCCGGACCGGGACTCTTAGGATCACCATGAGGACGGTCGCGGCCGTGTGCCGCGCATCGTGCAGCCGGGCCGGCCGAACCTTGGCGGTGGTCAGT
>DATHIT010000469.1:0-6955 GCA_035489915.1 Pseudonocardia sp.
CGGCAACCTGGTGGTGACAGCGGCCGCGCTGGGCGCACCGGTGTCGCAGCCGTTGGCCCGGGTGCGCGAGTACGTCGGCATCCTGCGGGACGGGCTACGGGACGGCAAAGTCAGCCACCAGGGCCGGTTCTACACCGTCGAGGCCGAGTTTCCGGCCGCGCCGGCCACCCCGGTGGTGCTCGCCGCGTTGGGACCCAAGGCATTTGAGGCCGCCGGCGCGGTAGCCGATGCGGCGATGTCCTGGTACTGCCCTCCCGCATACCTCGACGAGGTCGCCCGCCCCGCACTCGCTCGCGGCGCCGCGGCGGCTGATCGGGCCGTCCCACCCATCGTGCAACAGGTCGCGGTCGCGGTAACCGAGGACCGCGCGGCCGCCCGCGAATGGGCACGCCCGCACCTGGTCCCCTTCGTCAATTCGCCGGTCTACGCAACCATGTTCGCCGCCGCGGGATATCCACAACCCGGCGACGGCGGCGTGACCGACGACCTGCTCGACGCGCTGGTGATCTCCGGCTCGCAAGAAGCGATCACCGAAGAACTAGCTCGCCGAGCCAGCGTGGACGAGGTATTCGCCACCCACATTCCCGGACCCGACCCGCACACCGAGATGGACAGCCTGCTCGCCGCCCTGGCTACCGTGGCCGCCCGACCGTGAACGCGAGGGCGTGACCATTACTCGGCCGGATCTTGGCCACCGTCACCAGACCCGATCAACGTTTGGTAGATGGCCAGTTGGAGCTCAACTTCGTCGGATACCAGCACACCGCCAGGTGCCGCCACGTTGATACCGACACCGAAGTCGCCGAGGTTGATCGTTCCGATGGCGCGGAAACCACAGCGAGTGCCACCGTCGGCATCCGAGCCATCGCGGAGGGCGACCTCGAGCTCCAGCGGGACGAAACGGGTCACCCCGTGCACGGTGAGCCAGCCCTCGAGCACAAAAGGGCCGCCGTAATCGCACAGACCAGTGGAGCGGTAGGTCATGGTCGGATACCTCGCCACATCCAGGATGCCGATCGAGCGGATGCACTCGTCCCGCTCGTCGACGCCGGTGCTGACCGAGCCCAGGTCGACCGAGATGGTCACCGAGAAGTCCGGGAACTGCTCGCCGGTGAGGACCTGACCGGAGAACGAAGTAAACCGGCCGCACATCTTGCCCAGCATCGTGTGCCACGCGGCGAACGACACTGCCGAGTGGGCCGGATCGATCACCGTGCCCCCATCGGGCATGCGCTCGTTCACCTCCAGTCGTCACTGGCAGGCGCTGGTGCCCAGAGGCTCTTAGAGTGGGTGGTCACTTCAATTCGAAGTGTGCTTGCGGCTGGAAGCCGGTGTCAACGGAATGATGTCAGCACCGGCTGCACCACCCTGTCGTCCTTTTCGACGGCGAGGGTGAGCGGGCCGGTCAGGCGGGGTCGTCGGTGGCCCCTCGGACGCGCAGGATGACCTGGGTAATTCGTGAGCTGGTCTCCAACAGCAGTGGCGCGGCTTTCTCGGCGGCCTGGATGGTGAGGCGCTGGCTGGGTCCAGTCACGCTTAGTGACATTGCGTTGGCTGGGTCGGGTGGCAGCGTGAGCGTGGTGGCGAGCCCGTTGATGCCGGGTTGGTTGCTTTCCTCGGCGAATGCCCATCCGTGCCGGGCGGCATCGGCGAGGTGAGCTTGCAGAGCGGCTCGCTGGTGTTCGGACACCATCCGGGCTAGGAGCGAGGCTTGTTCGGCTTCGGGCAGCCCGGCGAGGATGGCGTGCCCGGCGGGGCCTCGGGCCAATAGTGAGGTGGTACCGACGCGCGCTACTCGGCGCAGCTCGTGCTGGGTGCTTTCCTCGGCGCCGATCACCACGGCGCTGTCACCGAGTCGGCGATGCAGGGTCACGGTCTCGCCGGTGCGCGCGGCCAGCTCGCTCATCAGGGGGCGGACGACGTCGAACGCGGCCAGCTGTGGCATCGCCGCGGCGGCTAGGCCGAACAACCGGGGGCCGACGCGGTAGCCGTCTGGGCCCCGTTGCACGTAGCGCTCTTCGTGCAGGATGCGCAGCAGGCGGTAGGTGGTGCTCAGGCTGAGCCCGGTCATATTGGCCAGTTCGGTCGGGCTGCGGGGACCCAGCTGGCTGGCCACTGACTCGAGCAGTCGGAACGCTCGCCGCGCGGTCTCGCCGCCCTCGGTGTGGGCGGTTGTCACACCTGTCATGCCCCCTGAGCCTCCGTTCGTCCACCCTCAGCAAGATCCTGTCACATAGTGACAGCTCGACAGCGTCATAAAGATCCACTGATCTGTAGGTCACAGTTCGCCATCAACCGAAATTAAGCTGTTTACCTGCAGAGTTGTCTAGATAGACCGACTTGGTCACAACGCATTCTCCCCCAATATATGGCGACAGGTGGCGGTGTGGTGATGGGTACTAACCCCGATGAGTTGGACGTCAGCAACGTGATCGTGCTGCTGGTCGACGGAACCGGTCCTTCGGTGGGGATGACCCTCACGGGCCAATGGGCCGCCCGTACCACATCAGGAGCGACATCATGACCGGGCCCAACAGCCTTGCAGAGCACCGCACCGGCATCCCGATTCGTCGGCTCGCGGCCATCCCGCAACCGACCTTCCCAATACCCGCGGTCAGTCCATCGACTGGTCGGTCCGCACAACCCAGCGCGCCCACCACCGGAAGCATGCCAGCGCGATTCGCCTGGACGCTGACCGTCCCCGTGATCGTTGTGGGCATGTTCCTGTCGGGTTTGAACGCCAACATCGTCAACTCCGCCCTGCCTGCCATGGCCAAGCAACTCGACGCCTCAACCGTTGACATCCAGTGGGTGAAGACCGCGTACTACATGGCGCTCGCGGTTGCCGTCGTGGCCAGCGGATGGCTGGGAAATCGGATCGGGCTACGCCGGCTCTACGTGATTGCACTTGGCCTGTTCGCGGTGACCGCCGCGCTGTGCGGCATCGCCGAGGATCTGGACAGCCTGCTGCTGTTCCGAATGCTGCAAGCCATACCGGGCGGCATCGTGCCCATCGTGTGCATCTCGCTGCTCATGCGGCTGACACCCCCACAACGGCTCGGGCCGGCGATCAGCCTGTATGCGGCCGGCGCGATCAGCGCCCCGGCGCTCAGCCCGCTGTTCAGCGGATTCTTCACCGAGGACCTCGACTGGCGCCTGGTGTTCTATGCGACCGTTCCGGCCGCGCTGTTGGGCATCGTCGCCGCGTTGATCGTGCTGCCCGTCGACGCCCACGGCCCACACCAGTCGTTCGACCTGCCCGGGTTCCTGCTCGCCTCGACCGGGCTACCGGCGCTGATCCTGGCGCTGGCCAAAGGACAGGAATGGGGCTGGGACAGCTACCCGATTTTGATCCTGCTCGCCGTCGCGCTCGATGCGTTGGCGCTATTCGCGATCGTTGAGCTGAACAGTTCGGCGCCGCTGGTGGACATGCGGATCTTCCTGCAGAAGCCGTTCCTGCTGGCCCTGGCGCTCATGCAGCTGCTCTACACGGCGCTGGTCGCCCTGGTCTCGTACGTGCCATCGTTCTTGCAGCAAGACCAGTCACTGACCCCCGCCTACGCCGGGACGGTGATGCTCGCACCGGCACTGGTGTGGATTGTCGCAGTGCTGTCCTCTGGGTGGGTCTACGGTCGCTTCGGCGCTCGACGGCCAGCGATCTTGGGCTTTGCGCTGGTCGCGGCGGGCGCATTGCTGCTGACCCGGCTCAACGTCGACCTACCCCGACCGCAAGTGATCCTGGCCAGCTGTGTGCTTTGTGCCGGCCTCGGGATCGCGATGATCCCCATCATGGCGGCGGCCATCGCTGTATTGCCCGCTTCGCTGGTCGGTACCGGAATGATGGTGCGCACGATCATCCAGCGCGTCACCGCCACGTTCGGTCTATACCTCATCAGCGCCATGACCACCGCCCACAACGCCCAACTGGCCGCTGACCGCTCAGCGCTCTACCGGACCGGCGCACAAACTGACCCGACGATCCTGCAGATGCAACAGCACAACCCACAAGCTCTGGTGGCACTCTGGCAGACGGTGTCGGCGCAGGTATCCGCCCAGGGGTATAGCAACGCCTTCCTGGTGGTCGCGGTGATCTCACTGGTCGGAGGTCTGTTGGCGCTGGTGCGGACATGGGATCGGACACCGCGCAAGCCGGGGAACTAGCTCATTGGTGGCCGGAGGGCGGTTCTTACTGGTCAAGCCTGGTGGAGACGAGGGGAATCGAACCCCTAACCCCTGCCTTGCAAAGGCAGTGCTCTGCCAATTGAGCTACGTCCCCGGTTCCGGGTGGGGCTGTGACCCCACCCGCCGCAGGATGGCGGTGCCGTCAGCTGTTTGTGGTCGCCTGCTGCCAGAGGTCATCGCTGGAGCGTGACTTGACCTTGGTGAACACGAACAGCGCGGCACCGACAACAGCGGCGATAGCCAGCAGCTTCTTCATGAGATCCCTAATCCTCTGTGTGGTAACTGGGAGTGGGCCCAGGTGGACTTGAACCACCGACCTCGTCGTTATCAGCGACGCGCTCTAACCAGCTGAGCTATGGGCCCCTCGAAACGAGGCGTTGGCGAGCCTAGCTCAGCCCGCCGCGCGAGCCAAAACCGGGCCGGAGGATCCCCCGGACAGGTGTCAGGCATCACCTAGTCCCGCTCGGAGAGGGTCACCTCGACGCCCCCGACCAGGTCCGCGGACACGTTGTAGACGAACGCTCCGACCGACAGTGCCACCGCGAAGAGCAGGCTGTTCACCGCGCCGATCACCGCCGCCGCGCCGAACACCCGCCCGGCACTGATCAGCCGTGCACCGGCCTGCTCGGTGACCAGGTCCGCGTACTGCCCGTTGAGCCTGTCCCAGACTCCGATGCCGTCCAGCACCCCGTACAGCACGCCAACCGCGACCAGCCAGATCAGGTACAGCACCACAGCGAGTACCAGCGCGATCTTGAGCACCGACCACGGGTCCAGCCGCTTGAGTTGCAAGCTGGCCTGCCTGGGACGTCGGTTGCGCGGCCAGCTCATCCCGAAGGCCCCCTGCGCGCGGCCGGACCGGGCCCGCTCGCCCCCCTCGCCGGCGCCTTCCTGGCTGGCCTGGCCGGCCAGCCGACCCGAATCCAGCGAGACGGTACGCGCCCGACCCAGGTCGGATTGGCCGGTTCGGCCGGCCGGGTCGGGTCGAGCTGGCTCAGGGCGAGCTGGGCGTGGCGCGCGAGGCGGAGGTCCGCCGGGCGCCGGCAGACCAGCGCCCGCCGCCGCGGCGGCAGCAGCAGCCGCGGCACCGGTCACGGCGGTGCCGGATTCCGGCGCTACCGCGCTGCCCGCCATTCCGCCGGGGCCAGCCTGCATTGTCGGTTCCCCCGGATCAGCTGCCGCGCGAGGTCTGGGGGATGGCCGGCGGGCCGGCGCGGTGGAACTCGTCGGTTGGGCGGCTCCGGGTTGTTCGGTGGAGCCGGAGGATTCGGCGGCTCCGGGCACCCGTTGCCACGGCGGTGGCAACGCGGCCGCCGGAGCCTC
Organism: Pseudonocardia sp.; assembly: GCA_035489915.1. GTDB lineage: Bacteria > Actinomycetota > Actinomycetes > Mycobacteriales > Pseudonocardiaceae > Pseudonocardia. The sequence goes on from DATHIT010000469.1 coordinate 5,506, forward strand.
CGGCTGACCGCTGATCAGGCCCACCGGATCCGAACTGGTGGCCGGCCGGCCACCGACCGACTCGTCCGGCTCGCCAGCCGACACCCGCTGATCCGCCGCGGGTTCACCGGCCACCGACTCACCAACCGGCGCGGCCTCGCTGACCACCGGTTCGTTGACCACCGGTTCACTGACCACCGGTTCATTGGCCGGCACCGGCTGGGTCGGCGGATCCACCGGTGCGCCGGGTGAGCCGAGCGACGGGGACGGTTGCCCGATCCCGTTGCTCGGCGCCCATGCATCCTCGGTACGCCGTTCCGTGTCGGCCTGGGCATCGGTGCCCTGGGCGCTGTTGCCGTTGGCGGTGCCCTCGGCGGTCCCGGTGGCCTCCGCCGCGGTGCCATCGGCGGCCGCGGTTCGGGTCCAGTCCTGGGGGTCGGTCGGCTTGGTCACGAGCTGCCTCGCGCTTCCTCAGTGCACACGTAGTCGGTTCCGACCCTAGCTCGCCGAACCGTTGCCGTTTGCACTCCCGTCGCCGTTGGCACTCCCATTACCGTTGGCCGCCCCGTTGCCGTTCTCGTCCTCGTCCGCGATGTCCTCGGCGTTGCGCGCTATGGCCAGCAAGGTTGCGCCCTCACCCAGGTTCATCAGGCGCACGCCCTTGGTCTGCCGGCCGGCCTTGCGCACCTCGCGCGCCGTGGTGCGAATCACCCCGCCGCTGGACGTGATGGCATAGATCTCGTCGGCCACGTCCACGATCAGCGCACCCACCAGGGTGCCGCGCCGGCGGTCGTACTGGATGGTGAGTACGCCCTTGCCGCCGCGACCCTGCACCGGGTAGTCCTCGATCGGCGTCCGCTTGGCGTAACCACCGCCGGTGGCGACCAGCACGAACGTGTCGGCCCGGACCACGCCGAGGGACAGCAGCCGGTCCTCGCCGTTGAACCGCATGCCGAACACGCCGGAAGTCGCCCGGCCCATCGGGCGCAGCGCCTCGTCGTCGGCGTGGAACCGGATGGACTGCCCCTCCGCGGACACCAGCAGCAGGTCGTCCTCCGGGCCGCACAGCACCGCGCCGACCAGTTCGTCGTCGTCCCGGAGATTGATGCCGATCAAGCCACCGGACCGGTTGGAGTCGAAGTCCTCCAGCTTGGACTTCTTCACCAGACCGTCCTTGGTGGCCAACACCAGGTACGGCGCCGCGCTGTAATCCTTGATCTGCATGACCTGGGCGATTTGCTCGTCCGGCTGCAGGGCCAGCAGGTTGGCCACGTGCTGACCCCGGGCCGCCCGGTTGGCCTCCGGCAGCTCATAGGCCTTGAGCCGGTACACCCGGCCCTTGTTGGTGAAGAACAGCATCCAGTCGTGCGTGGAGCACACGAAGAAGTGCGCCACGATGTCGTCCTGCTTGAGCGCCGCGCCCTGCACGCCCTTGCCGCCGCGCTTCTGCGCCCGGTACAGGTCGGTCTTG
>DATHIT010000470.1:0-10706 GCA_035489915.1 Pseudonocardia sp.
GCACCCCTCGGAGATCGCCTACGACTACTGGACGACGGTGGCCGCACTGGACGCGGTCGGCCAGCGCTCGGCATTCGGGCTGAACTGGGATCCCAGCCACTTCGTCTGGCAGGACCTGGACCCGGTGGGGTTCCTGTGGGATTTCCGGGACCGGATCTACCACGTGGACTGCAAGGACGCGAAGCGGCAGACCGGCAACGGCCGCAACGGCCGGATGGGCTCGCACCTGCCCTGGGCTGATCCCCGGCGGGGCTGGGACTTCGTCTCCACCGGGCACGGCGACGTGCCGTGGGAGGCCTGCTTCCGGATGCTCAACACGATCGGCTACGAGGGGCCGATCTCGGTGGAGTGGGAGGACTCCGGGATGGATCGGCTGGTAGGTGCCCCGGAGGCCTTGGAGTTTGTCCGGCGGCTGGCCTTCGACCCGCCCTCGGCCTCCTTCGACGCCGCGTTGAGAGGTCAGTAGCCCTGTGAGTGGTATTGGTCGCCATAGCGACCAATACCACTCACAGGTGTGCGGCGGCCACGAAGATGCAGAACGGGTGGCCGGCGGGGTCGGCGTAGACGCGGAGCGGTTCGTCGGGATCGTGGGAACGGTCGTAGAGCAGCCGGGCACCCAGGGCCAGGGCGCGCTCGTGTTCGTCAAGGTCCGCTGCCGTGCCTACTGTCAGGTCCAGATGCAGTTGCTGGGGGACCGAGTCGTCCGGCCATGTCGCCTTGGGCATGGCGGCCACCTGCTGGAAGGCCAGCCGGGGGTTTTCGGCGGCGTCCCGCAGCACCAGCCAGTCCTGGCCGGCCGGGTCGGGCTCGCCGCTGGCCGGCGGCTCATCCCCGGGCCGGTATCGAAAGCCCAACAGCTCGCGGTAGAACTCCGCCAGTGCCCGCGCATCCGTGCAGTCCAGTACCACTTGCCGCAGCTCAGGGAACCCCACCGGACCACCTCTCCTCGAACTAGGTAGCAGGGCTGGAACACAGCCCGTTGCGTTTTCATGATCAATTTAACAGCACGGCTGTCCCAAGCATGATCAAGAAGCCGCAGTGTTAAATTGGCCACTGCGGACTAACGAGATCCGGGCGGAAGGCCACGACCGGCAGCTGCTGGGCCAGACGCAGCCGTGCCTCGTCACCGCCGTCGTAGTGCCAGCCGGCCAGCCAGCTCAGCATCGGGCGGATGACGAAGAGCGCCCACGGTTGCGGCGCTCGTACTCAGCCCACGCCACGACTGCCTCCGGCTCCTCGAGGACCCGGTGGACCGGGCGGAACCGGCGCCGCATGGTGGCCAGCTCGAGCGCCGGGCGCTCCTGGATGTTGCGGTACCAGTCCGCCGAGCGGCCCATGCCGACCAGCACGAGCAGCTCGCCGACCTCCCGATCGGTCCCGATGATCTCCAGCAGCGTCCGGTAGCGCCGCCCGGTTCGGCGGCCGACGTGGGTGAGCCGGACGAATCGGGGGCCGAGCAGTCAGCCGGCGTGCCAGTCGTAGAGCCGCGCCGGGGCGCGCAACAGCCGCCGCGCGACCGGCCCCAACCGCTGACTCACTGGACCCCCTACGGCTGCTCGCTCAGCGAGGCTCAAGCCAGCGCTGAGAAGACCAGTGTGAGGCTGGCCCGGTGGGCGCGCAGTTGGTATTGGGGGAGCACCCCGGGGCCGCAGGAGGCTGTGCCCAGCCCGTGCTGGGCCAGGTCCAGGCTCAGCTCGACCAGTTCGCCGGGGAGCAGGTCGACGGTGTGGGTGGCGGCGTCCAGGTCGGCGGCGGTCCAGCGGCGGGCGGCCAGGCCGAACGGCGGCGAGCCGTCGATGCGCAGCTCGGCCCCGGTGGCCGAGGTCAGCCGTGCCCAGCGGACGTCGATGCGGGTGCCGTTCTCCTGCGGGAACACGTACGGCGTCTGCAGGTCGTCCACCCGGCTGCTGAACTGGCCGATCCGGGCGGCCTGCCGGCTGTCCGGGTACGCCTCGCCGGGCCCGCCGCCGAACCACTCGATGCGGTCGAGCTCCCCAGGAACCGCCATGCCGAGGCCCAGCCGGGGCAGCGTGCCCGGCCAGTCGCCGTCCGGCTCGACGTCCAGACGCAGCCGTACCGTGTCCCCGCTCGCGCTCCACCGGTAGCTGGTCAGCATGCCGAAGCCCAGCGCCGCCGGGGCCACCCGGGTGCGTACCACCAACTCGGCGGCGCCGGCGTCCACGCTGATCACCCGGTGTTGCAACCGGTCCAGGCCGCCCGCCCGCCACCAGACGGCCTCCGGGTGCGGCCCGCCGCTGTCGTTGTCGGTGGGCGCCCGCCACAGCTCCAGCCTGGGTCCGCGCACCGGGTGGCCGGCGAGGTCGGTGAGCAGCCCGGTGCGCGGGTCGAACCCGGCGATGCCGAGCTGGAGCCGCTCGGCGGACCGGACCGGAGCCAGCGCTCCCGCCGACCGGGGCAGCTGCGCGGCCGGCATGATCGGGAGTTGGCCCCACGCCACGGCATGCCCGGCGGCGGCCCAAGGGGCGTCCTCGGCCAGCGTCGCCCACACGGTCAGCCAGGTCTCCCCGTGGGTGGTGGCCAACTCGGGCAACGCCACGTCCAGGAACGCCCCGGGGGCCACCTCCGGGACGTCCAGCGGGCCCTTGGCCACCGTGAGGCCCTGCTCCTCCAGCGTCCAGTGGAACGCCAGGTGCGCCAGCGTGGCGAAGTCGTACTGGTTCTGCACCCGGATCCCACCGGGGCCCGCGGTGATCCGCACCGGCTCGTGCACCTTGGCCAGCTCGAGCAGCCCCGGCGAGGGCGTGCGGTCCGGGAAGACCAGGCCGTCGGCGCAGAAGTTGCCGTCGTGCAGCGGTTCGCCGAAGTCGCCGCCGTAGCCGAAGTAGGCCCGCCCGGAGGCGTTCCGGAGGGTGATGCCGTGGTCGATCCATTCCCAGACGAACCCGCCCTGGCAGTTCGGGTAGCGCTCGAACAGTTCGCGGTACTCCAGCAGCCCACCGGGTCCGTTGCCCATGGCGTGCCCGTACTCGCACAGGATGAACGGCAGCTCCCGGCGGCGGGCGTTCTCGTCGTCCCGGCGCCCGATCCGGTCCACCTCGGAGTGGTCGGCGTACATCCGGCTGTGCACGTCGACGTAGGCGCACTCCGCATCGCCCTCGTAGTGCACCGGCCGTGAGTCGTCCCGCCCTCGGGTCCACCCGGCCATCGCGGCCAGGTTGGCGCCGGTGTGGCACTCGTTGCCCAGCGACCAGAGGATCACGCTGGGCCGGTTCTTGTCCCGCTCCACGGTGCGGCGCATCCGGTCCAGGCAGGCGTCCGCCCACGCCGGGTCGTCGGTGGGGTTGCCGGCCCAGCCGAGCAGCTCGAAGCCGTGGGTCTCCAGGTCGCACTCGTCGATGACCCACAGCCCGTACCGGTCGCACAGCTCCAGGAACTCCGGATGCGGCGGGTAGTGGCTGGTCCGTACGGCGTTGATGTTGTGCCGCTTCATCATCAGCACGTCCTGGACGGCAACCTCGCGGGGCACCGCGCGGCCGTGCTCGGGGTGGTGCTCGTGCCGGTTGACGCCCTTGAACAGGATGCGCCGACCGTTCACTCTCAGTTGGCCGCCCTCGATGGCCACCGTGCGGAATCCGATGCGCAGCGGCACCCGCTCGGTCGCGGTGTACAGCTCGCCGTCGTAGAGCCGAGGCACCTCGGCGCTCCACGGCTCGACCGGCCCGACGGTGATCGGCGCTCCTACCGGGCGGTCCAGGACGCCCAGCTCGGGCACCGAGATCCGGGCCGCCGCCGACGTCTCCACCCGCAGCGTGCCCACGCCGGACCGGTGGTTGTAGTCGGCGCGCAGGAAGTAGTCCGGTATGCCGCCGACCGGTCGGGCCAGCAGGCTGACGTCCCGGAAGATCCCGGACAGCCACCACATGTCCTGGTCCTCCAGGTAGCTGCCGGAGGACCACTGGTGTACCCGCACGGCCAGCAGGTTCTCCCCGGCGCGCAGCACCGAGGTCACGTCGAACTCCACCGGCAGCCGGCTGCCCCGGCTGACGCCGAGCTCCCGGCCGTTCAGCCAGACCCGGGCGCACGAGTCGACACCGTCGAAGCGCAGCACCGCCGGCTCGGCCAGCCAGTCCCGCCCCAGGCTGAAACGCAGCCGGTAGTCCCCGGTCGGGTTCTCGCTCGGCACGAACGGCGGCTCGACCGGAAACGGGTAGCGCATGTTGGTGTAGGCGGGGGCGCCGTGGCCGTGTAGCTGCCAGTTCGACGGGACCGGCAGCTCTGACCAGTCCGCGTCGTCGAACCCGTCGCGCTCGATCCCGTCCGGCGCCGACTCGGGGTTCGGGGAGAGCCGGAACCGCCAGTCCCCGCTCAGGCACAGTGAGCGCGCGTCGGAGGTGAAGGCGGCGCGGGGCGGCAGCGCGCCGTAGCCGGGGGAGGGGTCCTCGAGGTACGGCGGCGTCATGGAGTCCTGTCTACTCGGCGGGAGGGGTCAGCCCTTGAGCGCGCCGGCGGCGATGTTGCGGACGAAGTGCCGGGCGCCGAACAGGAACACCACCAGCAGCGGCACGACGGCGACCAGTGTGCCGGCCATCACCACGCTGTAATCCTTCACGTACACCGTGTTGAGCTGCGCAAGCGCGACCTGCAGCGTCACCTGGTTGGAGTCGATCAGCACCACCAGCGGCCAGAGGTAGTCGTTCCAGGCGGTGACGAAGGTGAAGATACCGAGGAACGCCAGTGCCGGGCGCAACACCGGCAGCGCGATCCTGAGGTAGGTCCGGAAGAAGCCGCAGCCGTCCATCCGGGCCGCCTCCAGCAGCTCGTCGGGCAGCGCGCCCTGGCAGTACTGGCGCATCCAGAAGATCCCGAACGCGTTCGCCGCCGCCGGGATGACCAGCGCCTTCAGGCTGCCCACCCAGCCGAGGTCGGCCATGATGGCGAATTGCGGGATCGCCGCGAGCTGGGTGGGCACCACAAACGTGGCCAGCAGGACGCCGAACAGCACGGAGCTGCCGGGGAAGCGGTACTTGGCGAAGGTGAACGCGGCCAGCGAGTCGAAGAACAGCACCAGCACCGTGGTCGCCACGGCCACCAGCACGGTGTTCAGCAGCGAACCGAAGAAGTCCACCTTGGCGAAGACCTGGCTGATGTTGTGCACGAGCTGCCCGCCGAAGGTGAGCCTGGGTGGGCTGGCGTAGATGTCCGAAGTGGTGTTGGACGCCATCACGGTGAGCCAGTAGTAGGGGAATGCCACGATCACCGCGCCGGCCGTCATGGCCAGGTAGGTGATCACCCGCCCGCGCCTGGTCCAGATCATCGGGCATCCTCCCGCCGACCCGGGCGCTGGATGAGCCGCCAGTTGATGACCGCGAAGATCACCACTACCAGGAAGATCCCCCAGGAGATCGCCGCGCCGTAGCCGAAGTCGTTGTAGTAGAACGCCTGGTCGTAGAAGTACAGGACCATGGTCAGGCCGGCCTGGTCCGGCCCGCCCCGGTTGCCCACCAGCACCTGCGACTCGGCGAAGACCTGCATCCCGCCGATCGCGGACATCAGCACGGAGAACAGCAACACCGGGCGCAGCAGCGGCAGGGTGACCCGGAAGAACGTCTGCACCGGGCTGGCCCCGTCCACCCGCGCGGCCTCGAGCACCTCGTCCGGGATGGCCTGAAGGCCGGCCAGGAAAATGATCGCGTTGTACCCCACCCAACGCCAGATGATCAGCACTGAGATCGCCGTCTTGATGCCCCACGGGTTGCTCAGCCAGGGCACCGGATCCACCCCGACCGCGCCGAGCACCCAGTTCAGGATTCCGAACTGCTCGCTGAAGATCGAGGAAAAGACCAGCGACATCGCCACGATGGAGGTGACGTTCGGGATGAAGTAGGCGATCCGGTACAGGCCGGTGAACCGGATCGTCGAGTTCAGCCCGAGCGCGATGAGCAGCGCCAGGATCGTCATCGGGATCACCGACATGATCCAGATGATCAGCGTGTTCAGCATCGAGGTCCAGAACGCCGGGTCGGTGACCAGGAACCGGTAGTTGGCCAGCCCGACGAACTGCATCGGTCCGATGCCGTCCCAGCGCTGGAAGGACAGGAACAGCGAGTACACCAGCGGGTAGCACCAGAACACCGCGAAGACGACGAAGAACGGCGCGATGGCCAGGTAGTAGGGCAGGTAGCGGCCCCGGGAGCGGCGGCCGCGCGCGGCCGTCGAGGCGCTGCCCGGCTTGTCCAGCGTGCTCACGTCGCTGACCAGGGACATCAGATCACCCCCTGGTGCTGCAGCAGCCGGTTCACCTTGTTCTGGGCGTCGGCCCAGGCCTGCACCGGGTCCTTGCCGGCGAGCTCGACGTTTTTCAGCTCGTCGGTGTAGGTGTCGCTGATGGTGATGTCCCAGGGGCTGAAGTAGGCCGGCTTCACGTCGGTGGCCGACCGGGCGAAGACGGCCATGGTGGCCTGCCCGCCGAAGAACGGCTCCGGCTCGAGCAGCCGGGGGTCGCCGAACGCCGACGGGCTGGATGGGAACAGCCCGGCGTCCAGGTAGGCGCGCGGCTGGTTCTCCGGCGAGAGCAGCCAGCTGACCACCGCGAAGGCCTCCTGGGGGCGCGGGCAGTACCGGGTGATGGCCAGGTACGAGCCGCCCTGGTTGCCGGCGCCGCCCGGGCTGCGGCAGACCCGCCAGCTGCCCGCGGTGCCGGGCGCGGACTGTTTCAGCTCGCCGGTGATCCAGCAGGCGTTGACGAAGCTGAGCTCCTTGCCGGCGTTCCACGCGGCGTGCCGGTCGACCGACTGGCCCTGGTCCTGGGCGCCGCCGTAGCCGGCGGTCAGCCCCAGGTCGAACGCCCGCAGCGCCCGGTCCCAGGCCGCCCGGACGTGGCCCTGGTCGCCGAGATAGTGGTTCTGCCGGTCGAAGTACTTCACCGGCTGCTGGGCCATCGAGTAGGTGAACACCATCTTGGTGTCGGGGAGCAGGTAACGACCGGGCAGCGCCCGGAGCAGCTCCTGGCCGAAGCGGAAGTAGTCGTCCCAGGTGGGCACCTCGGCCGCCACGTCGTCCGGTTCGCTGGGGAAGCCGGCCTGGGCGAACAGGTCGTGGCGGTAGTAGAGCGCGGACGGGCCGATGTCGATCGGGAAGCCGATCATGTGCCCGTCCTCGGTGGTGCCTGAGTCCCACTTCCACGGCAGGTACTGGCTCTTCAACGCCCCGGCGCCGACGGTGTTCAGGTCCACGAACTGGTCCGCGTCCGCGAAGTAGCTGGCGATGTCGTCGCCCAGCATGGTGATGTCCGGCAGGTAGGCGCCGCCGGACATGGCGGCCAGCAGCCGGTGCTTGAGCCCGTCCCCGATCGGGGTCAGGTTCAGCCGGTCGGCGGGGAACCGCTGGACCGCATCGGCGAGCACGGTGTCGGACAGGCCGTCCTTGCTGTACCAGAGGGTGAGGCGGCCCGGGCTGGCCGTGGTCGGGCTGGCGCAGCCGGCGGCAGTCAGGGTCGAGGCACTCAGGGTCGCTGCGCCCAGCGCGGCGGTGAGGAACGCCCGTCGAGTCAGCGTCATCGGTACCCTCCGCGCGGCTCCGGTGCCGGCCCTGCCGTGAACGGTCCCGTGAACGTTCACGGCGCTCGGCCTGGAGTGTGACCGGCGGCGCTTCGAGGTGTCAAGGACGACGGCGGCTACCCGGAGCCGCGCAGCCGCAGCGCGGCCCGGACCACCAGTTCGGCCGGGCGCAGTGGTTCGGCGCCGGTGAGCAGCCGGGCGATCTGCTCGATGGCCAGCTCGCCCAGCCGCCGGGTATCGATACCCACACTGGACAGCGGCGGCTCCACGATCGAGCCCAGCTCCAGCCCGTCGAACCCGATCACCGCCAGGTCGGCGGGCACCCGCAGACCGGCCACGCGGGCGTGCCGGATCGCCCCGATGGCGATGATGTCGTTGAAGGTGAACACCGCCGTCAGCTCCGGGTGCGCCGCCCGCAGCCGGCCCAGCGCGCGCTCGCCGCCCTCCACCGACTGGTCCGCGCCGACCACCCAGCTGGCGTCCTGCTCCAGGCCGTGCGCGGCGGTGGCGGCGGCGAACCAGCGGCGGCGGTCACTCGGTTCCGGGCGGCGGTTGTGGTCGAGCATGCCGATGCGGTGGTGACCGGCGGAGACCAGGTGCGCGATGGCCTCCCGGACCCCGGCCTCGCCGTCGATCCGGATCGCGCTGAATCGCGTGCTGTGCGGCTCGCGGTCGATGAACACCACCGGCATCCCGGCGGCGTAGCGGTCCAGCTCCTCCTCGGGCTGGCGGAAGTAGCCGACGATCGCGTCCACCTGGGAGCCGATCACCCGCATGGTGCTCAGCTCCTGCTCCGGGTTGTCCTGGGTGTCGTAGATGACCACATGCCAGTCCCGGCCGCGTGCCGCCTCCAGTGCGCTCGAGGCGACCTCGGTGAAGAACGGGTTGCGCAGGTCCGGGATGACCAGCCCGATCGAGGTGGTGTCCTGGCGGACCAGGCCCCTGGCGAACCGGCTCGGCCGGTAGTCCAGGGCGCGCGCGGCGTCCAGCACCCGCTGCTTGGTCGCGCCGTCGATCTCCGCCTTGTCGTTCAGTGCGCGGGACACCGTCTGCCGGGACACCCCCGCGGACCGGGCCACATCATGGATCGTCGCCCGCCTGCGCTCCGTGCCCGACCCGATGCCCGACGCGGCCACCCGCACCTCCCCGACGTATCGGGACACGAGTATGCCCCGGCCGCGGCTCGGCGCACCGGCACCCTTGGATCGGGACGTGGGTCAGTAACCGAGCCTGTGGGCCGTCGGTGCCGGTTCCGGCGAGCCTGTCGGCGAGGTCGACACCAGGGCTGTTCGATCTTGAAGCAGGGAACCTTCGTGTCGATCTCGGCGTCCACCCGCCGAGCAAGTCCAACCGATCAACGTGACGGTGGGTGACCGGCCGCGCGCCAGTCGCGGGGTGGAATGCCGTGCTCGCGGCGGAACACCCTGGCGAAGTAGCCGCCGTCCGGGTAGCCGACCCGCCGCCCGACCGTGCCGAGGGCCAGGTCGGTTTCCGTCAGCAGCCGCCGGGCCTCAGACATCCGCCGCTCGGTGATCCAGTCCTGCACGGTGCGGCCGGTCTTGCGGCGCACCGCGGTGGTCAGGTGGCCCGGGGTGAGGCGCACCTCGGCGGCCACGTCGCGCAGCGAGAGCGGGCCCCGGTAGCGTCGCTCGATCACCCCGAACACCTCGGCGAGCAGCGGCTCGTCGCTGCGTCGCAGGTCACCGAGCACGTCGCCGGCCAGCCGCGCCACGCTCACCAGCAGCAGGGTGAGGTGCGCGAGAGCGGCCTGCCGGTAGCCGTCGCGGCGCTGGGCGAGCTCGGTCTCGAGGGCACCGATAGTTCGGGTCCACTCCGGCCGCTCGGCCGCCGGCACCCGCAGCCGGAGCAGCCCCGTGGGTGTGCCGTGCAGAAACGGGAAAAGCAGCGGGTGCGAACGCCAGGACGCCGCCCGGGAGCCCTGGTGACTCACTGCCTCCGGCGCGAAAAAGACCGCGGTTGCCCCGGTCCGGCGAAATGTCGACACCGGCGGGCGGACGACGTTTCCCGGCGCCACCAGGTACAGATCGCCAGCTCGCGGCCACTCCTGCTCTGTGCCGGGCGCGGCCGCGCCGCCGTCGGCCGGCGGCTCCTCGTCCCGCGTCACGTAGAGCAGCGCGGGAAAGTCGTGAATGTGTGGGCGGTCCCGGTGCGGGTCGTCGTGCTCGAAGCGCAGCACCTGGACCGGCGGTGTCTGGGGCTCCAGGACGTAGCGGTACACCGGGACGCCGCCCCGGTAGCGGTCCAGCCGGGCGGACTCGGGCATGACCGGAAGATAGTCCGAAAATGAGCGAAGATCGACCAAGTATCCGCGTCATTACTGGACAATCATGGGCCAGTGACAGCTAAAGATCGTCCACAGGACTACATCCCGGCGGCGGGCCACGATGCGCTGCTGCCGGCCTACGATCTGCTCAGCCGGATTGTGGGCTCGGCCAGGCTGCACCGCCGGCTCGTCGAGCTGGCCGACCTGCGAGCCGAGCAGCGAGTGCTGGAGATCGGCTGCGGCACCGGCAACCTCACCGTGCTCACCAAGCGGCGCCAGCCGGACGCCGAGGTGGTCGGGCTGGACCCGGACGCGAGGGCGCTGGCCCGGGCTACCCGCAAGGCCACCGGGCTGGGCATCCGGTTCGATCGGGCATACAGCCAGGAGCTGCCCTACCCGGACGGCTCCTTCGACCGCGTACTGTCCGCGCTGATGCTCCACCACCTCGCCGGCGAGGTGCGTATCCGCACCGCCCAGGAGGTGCTGCGGGTACTCCGTCCGGGCGGCGCGCTGTACCTGGTGGACATCGGCGGCCGGGTCAGCCCGTCCGACGGCATCGCGGCCCGGCGGCAGCTGGGCTCCGAGCTGCTGCGGCCCAACCTCGGCGACGCCATCCCTCGGCTGTTGCTCGACGCTGGGTTCGCCGAGTGCGTGGAGCTGACCAACCGGGTCGGCCGTCTGCTGGGGCGGTCGACCTTCTACCGGGCCACCCGCGCCGCCTGAGGGCGCTCGCGCGGCTGACCCACTCGGCGGGTGACTGCCCGCCAGCGCTGGACCAGGTTGCCGCCGGGGTCGACACTGATCAGGGTGCGGGCGGATCAGCTGCGGGCGGCCATGGTGGTCGGGCTGGTCCGCGGCGGGCGGATCCACTCGCCGGCAGTACGGCGGGCCTTCCGGGCGGTGCC
>DATHIT010000471.1:0-14123 GCA_035489915.1 Pseudonocardia sp.
AACGACTCTTGCTGGGTCTCGTAGATAGACTGTCAATGGTTGATAGACGGCAAGGATGGGCGAGGGCCCTGGCTCGCTATGGCCCAGGACGGAGCTACTCGCCGTCGCGCTCCTCGAGGAAGAGGCCGAAAAGCTATTTACGCCACCCCTGACGCCCGGACTGCCTGAGAGCTCAGGTTGATCGCTAGCTCGAGATCAAATACACCCTGGCCAGCGTCGCTTCCAACACGACCTCCGGGCAACCACCAGCACGGGCCATCACCTGCCCCAGGTACTCCGGGTCGTTGGAGATCCGTACCGTCTCCAGATGCTCACCAGTAGATCTGGCCGGTTGTATCGGAGACATGTGACGTTCTGGAGGACTGTGGTTGTGACCGCACCCCAAACCAGCGACGAGGAGCTCGAGGCGGTGAGCCGGCACATGCTGGGGGCGATCTGCCGGGATGTCGAGGAGTATGCGGCGCTCGAGGACATGGTCAAACGAGACCTGGTGGCTACCAACATCGACACCGCCTGGCTGTTCCTGAAAGTCCTCGATCGTCGACAGATGCCCACCGACGGGCAGCTGGGCCTGCTCGCCTCGGCCGCTCGTCAGCGGGCACACCAGGGCATTCCGCTCGCCGCGCTGTTGCGGGCCTACCGCGTCGGGGCACACGCCATGTGGCGGCGACTCAGCAGCGCTCGCCCAGACCTCGACCCTCACCTGCTCACCGATTCCACACTGCGCTACATCGATTGCGCGAGCAGCGCGGCCGAGGTTGCCTACATCGCCGAGCGGGACGAGATGCTCAACTCACTCGCGGAGGCCACCCGATCGACACTGTCTCGCCTGGTGGAGGACGACTTCGAGAGCCCGAGAGCGCGCCGGCGCGCGCTGCGCGCCCTAGGGCTCGACCCGGCCTGTCCACACGTCGCAGCGGTGATCGCGCCGAAAGCCTCGGCCGCGCATCCCAAAGGTGTGGACCGCGACTTGGCCGAGGTGTTGCGGGAGGTGCGCCAGGCTATGCCGAGCGCCGCCTGCGCGCAGTTGGGCCAGGGTCTGGTCTTGCTAGTGCCCGCGGGGCATACAGATGAGTGACTTCGCTTCTTCGCGCCGCTCTCCAGCGAGGATCACCAAACGCCAACCTTCTGTCCGTTGGCATCGGCCGATCGTTGAGCGGCGACGACGGGCCGCGCGCCACCGTCAGGGAGGCAGAGCGCGTCCGAGCGATAGGTGAGATTCTATTTCCGGATCGTGTTATCCACGAGTACGACGCGACGGACTTACTCAACCTGTTCCAGCACGGCAACGAGCGACCGCAACACGACTGGGCATACATCCCAACACTCTCGATTACCGACTACAAAAGGCGGCCCAGGTAGGCGGTATCGACATCACCAATTCGGAGAAATCATTCCGTTTCCAGCTTGCGGTCCGATTGTTACCTATATGTTCACGGAAGTCATGGCTGACCGGCCAGTCCACTGAACGACATTCAGATGATTGCTGACGGTTGACGACGTGCGTCTGACTCTGTTCACCAATCCCCAACAGGGGGCTTCCTATGATGACCTTATGGCCACGGCGACGGCCGCAGAGAACTTGGGATTCGACGGGTTTTTCCGCTTAGATCACTACCTGGCGATGGGTGATGCGCCGGGCTTGCCAGGGCCTACCGATGCCTGGGTGAGCTTGGCAGGGCTAGCTCGAGACACCACTCGTATTCGCCTGGGCACCCTCATGACTGCGGCTACCTTTCGCTTTCTTGGGCCGTTGGCGATATCGGTTGCGCAGGTGGATCATATGAGTGGTGGTCGTGTCGAGTTCGGTTTCGGTACGGGGGGCTACGAACCCGAACACCGGGCTTACGGCATTCCGTTCCCAGGTCTGGGGGAGCGGTTTGAGCGGTTCGAAGAACAGCTGGCCATCACCGCTGGACTGTGGCAGAACCCAGTGGGACAGAGGTTCTCCCATGGAGGCCGACACTATCAGCTCAGCGACTCTCCCGGCCTTCCCAAGCCAGCACAACGCCCGCACTCCCCGATCATCATCGGAGGCCGGGGGACCCGGCGAACTCCGCGGCTGGCTGCACGGTATGCCACCGAGTACAACTTTGACTTCCCCGCCATTGAGGAGATCGCACCGTAGCGTGAGCGGCTTGCCGCGGCGTGCGAGGCGGTCGGCCGCGTTCCTTCGTCGCTGGTCCTCTCCGCGGTCGTTTTGTTGGTGTGTGGGCGTGATGACCAGGAAGTCGCTCGGCGCTCGGATGCCGGCGGGTTGGACGTGATCTGGATGCTGCGCCACGGTCTCGTCGGTTCCCCCGCCCGGGTTGTCGACCGGATTGGCCAGCTTGCCGCCGTCGGGATCACTCGGTTGCATCTGCAGACGCCTCAGCAGTACGACATCGACCACTTGGAGTTCTTCAGCCAACACGTATTTCCCCAGCTAGCGTGATCCACTTGAGACCTGCTCCCTCTGCGGGGCGTCGTAAACCAGGCCGACAGGTAAGGGCAGGGCGAACTCGCCGCGGGCGGTCTTGGCCAGGATCCCGCCGCGCAACCGGGGCTCACCAACTACAGTATGAACTGTCCTTCCGCCAACTCATTGGTCCTGTTCTCTGCGCGACACCCGTTCGGGAGTGGTTCATAGCGGGCGCTGAGTGGCCCAGAATGCGCATTGATGTTGTTGGTCGAAGTCGTTGCTTGTCGAGCTGGTGCCCGGTGCCAGTGACAGCACCTGGCCGCTGGGTTGGCGTTGGGGCCAGACTGGCGCTTTGGGTGCATTGGGTGCATTGGGTGTTTGGGTGTCTACGAAGCTTGCCCAGTAGTCGATCATTTGTCGTGACAGCTGCTGTTGCGCCGCGTTGAGGGGGAGCCCATTGAGCTCGAACAGGTAGGGCAGTTCCAGGCTGTGTGCGGCACCGAGTGGGAACGGGGTGCCGGCGACAGAAGCCGAGACCGGCGCCGTGGTGTCGTTGAATTCGTACTCGTAAACGGGTACCGCCGCGGAGAGTGCTTGCGCCATCTCGGAGGTGATGCACGCGAAGCCCCCGTCGGTCGCGGCCGCGCTGAACGCGATGGGTGCCTGACCGGCGAATCGGCTCAGTGGGTAATGTGCCAACGCGTTCGGACCGGCCACGGCAGCCAACGCGGCGGGATACTGGGCGGGGGTAAGTACCTGTTTTGTGGCCTGGAACTGCTCGGCGAGGAAGAATCTGAACTCGTCGTGGTTGGTGCCGATCAGCGTCGGTACCCTGGCGGCCTTGCCTTGCGCCATCGCCTGAGGTGGAGCGAGCGGCAATAGCGCGCCGCCGGCGACCGGCCCGGGAATCTGGACCCCGCCGAGGGAGAAGAAGGCCGGCGAGTCAAGCAGCTGGGACGCCGGTAGCGCGCGCATGCATGATGCCGCGACCGCAGGTTCGGATTGGCCGCAACCGTGGGCAGACGCGTAGCTGATGCTGGCTTTCTCGGCCGCCTGTTCGGTGCCTTGGGCCTCGCACGGGGGACTCTGCAGAATCGCCGCTCGGAACAATCCGGCGGACGCGGGCGAGACCAGGTGATCGCACACCGACATCGCGCCGGCGGACTGGCCCGCGATGGTCACCTGGTGGGGGTCCCCGCCGAACGCGGTGATGTTGTCCCGCACCCACCGCAACGCGGCCTGCTGGTCCATCAGGCCGAAGTTGCCTACCTGCCCACCGTCATGGGCCAGCGCCGGATGAGCCAGGAAACCCAACGCACCGAGCCGGTAGTTGATCGTTACAACCACCAGGTCACCAGCCTCAACCAAGCGCTGCGCACCGTAGCGGTCTCCTCGGCCACTGACGAACGCCCCGCCGGGCAGCCACACCAACACCGGGTGATGGGCCCGACCGTCGATCGGCGTCCAGACATTGAGAAAGAGGCAGTCCTCGCTTATCGGCGTGCCCGGGTCGACCTCGGAATTGGGCTGCTGAGGGCAGGCCGCGCCCGGCCTGGTGGCGTCCCGGACACCGCCCCACGGCGCCGGGCTAACCGGCGGCGCCCAACGCAGAGGCCCGACCGGCGGGGCAGCGTACGGGATTCCCTGAAACAGCCGGTGCGTCGCGGTCACCGTGCCGCGAAGCTCGCCGGTCGATATCCGAACCGTTGAATCGGGCGGTCCACCCGGATTCCCGGCGCCCGCGCGCGGTTGGGTACCGCAGGCCGAAACCAACACCGCGAGCACCGCAAATGTGATGCTCACAGCGGTCCTGGTGCCGCACATCCGGTCATGACGCGGCCGTGCGACGTGCTGTCGAGCTGTGGACAATTCAGGACCCTTTCAAAGGCCAAACGCACAACAAACTCGGCCGCTCAGGAGTTCGCATCTTGGCGCCGAAACAGACAGTACATCTCATCGATCGACAATGAGTGAACAGCGAGATGACGAGCAACTGTGGACAGCAATCCGAGGAGCATCCCGACGCCTGCACCCGCGCGGCGGCGCGGTGTGAAAGGCTCCCTCGCACCGGCATGCATACCTGACCGTGTTAGTGCAGATGCCCTGCGAAGAAGCTCTCGATCCGGCTCCATGCGTCTGCGGCGCTAGCGGGTTCGGGTCCGATGCCAGCCAGGCGCAGGAGCGGGCGGAGGAATCGGGGACCGGTTTCGGCGTCGTTGAGGAACGCGTGGCTCGCCGCGGGGTACTCCTTGACGTCGTGGGTGACGCCTGCTTTGTCGAGCACCGCGTCGAGACGGCGCGCGGCGCCTTTGAGCGAGGGGTCACGGCCGCCGTAGTTGCCGAGGATCGGGCAGGCGTTGGCGAGCGTCGCATCGGGGTTTCGAGGGACTTGGCCGTAGTTGGTGGCGGCGGCCTGGTAGCCCGACGCGGCGGTCAGCAGTGCGAAGCCGCCGCCCATGCAGAAGCCGATGACGCCGATTTTGCCGGTGCAATCCGCCGCGCTGACGAGGTAGTCGCGCGCGGTAGCGATGTCGGCCAAGGCGCGTCCGTGCCCTTCAACCATCGCGCGCATCGTGGAGACAAGACAGCGTGCGGCTCCGCCTGAGCTGTAGAGGTCGGCGGCAAGGGTCAGGTAGCCGAGGCTGGCGAGCCGGTCGGCGTGGCGGCGCATGACGTCGTCGAGGCCGAAGATTTCATGGATCATCACCACGCCGGGCCACGGTCCGTCTCCAGCGGGAGCCGCCAGGTAGCCACGCAGCGTTCCGGAACCGCCCCGTGCTGAAGCGAGTTCGGTCAGGTCGAGGTCAGCCATGGGCTCACTTCCGGTGTCGCATGGGACCAGCGGTCGATGCGTGCGCCCGCCGGGCAGCAGCACATGCCCCTGCGAGGCTCGGCGAGGGAGTGTTGATCAGGCTGCCGGTGACGGCGGTGAGGTGCTGTGGGAATTTGGTTGGCGCACCTCCGCCGCCAATTCAGCAGAGGCATCCAGAATGTCCTCGCTAGAGTCGCAGTCGACCTGTGTCGCTCCCCGTATCGCACGAACCACCATGCACAAAATCGTCGTCGACACACATTTACGAGCTGTTGACAAACGGTTGGTGGTCACGCGCCTGATCAGGCCCGCTTGGAGGGCTCATGGTCAGACGCTCACCGCAGTGGGTCACCGGGCGGCGTGCAGCCGTTCCACCGCCGCATCGATCCGCTCATCGGTAGCGGTCGCCACCGCCCGCACGTCGTTCGCCACCCACGATGGCGGCACCGCACCGGACGGCACCGAGCGCGATGGCTGCGGGCCCAGGTGCAGTTCGACCTGGTGCTGGCACGGGGGGAACGGGATGTGTCAATGCGGGCATCGAGGCGGCCGGTGGCGCCTGGATCGAGCACCACGACCGGCCCCTATTCGCCCGAATCGGACGCGTCGCGGACGAGCTCCATTAACTCCCTCGCTAAAATCGCCCGACCAAACAGCAACAACAAGCAATCTCGCGCATAGGCCATGCGTACGGCTGGCCGAGCCTCACAACCGAGGCCGCCGGCGAACTCCTCGGCGGGACCCTTAACTTCGCGGCATTGGACCGCGAATCTGGCCCACGTCGCGCAGTACCAGTTGTTCTCGGGTTCGGCCTGGCTGCTGTTGCCGCTGGGTGGTCCCCGCTGGGTGTTGTGGCTGCGCTGGGCTGGTCGGCTGCAACGCATGCCTTCCTCGACCGCCGCTGGCCAGTTCGGAGGCTGTTGGAACGCACCGGTGAACGTGGGTTTGCCCACTTGCGGCAGCCGGGCTGAACGGCATGTATCTGAGCGACCAGGCGTTGCACGGGCTCGCCTTGCGTGCGTGTCGCTGCGGTGATGTTATCGGTGACCCCGTGGACGCGGCGTCACCGGCGCGGGGCGCTTTGAGTTGCGCCATACTTCTCGGTTGGCGGAGCTGGAACGGCGTCAACTTGACGACTCGCTGCGCCAGCTGCGCGTCGCCCTTGAACGCACCCGTTGCTGAGTCCGCGTGCCAGCTCGACCGTTCCGATGGACATCTTCGGACTAGGGTGACCAGTTGATCTCAACGCTGTTCGGGTCTATCGCACGCGCCACCTCGCCCCGCTGCCAGCTCGGGCGCAGCGGTCATGGCATCGTGACGTCGCGGGACCGACGCAACACCGCCGGCTCGGAGAAACCGCTCGAACCCCTCGGTCAAGATTGTTTCTGCCCTGGGTTCACCCGGACTGCGGGTTGGCGCTCTATGCCACCGCGTTGTTTCCGCGCACCCGCCAGATGTGGGCGAGCTGTAGGCGCTGTTCCAGCTGCCACTCGGTGGCCACGTTCATCGTCTGTCTATGCCCGGGTGGTAGGCAGTGGGGGTGAGGCGGGACGAACTGCTCAACTGCCAGCGCACTCGAGTCGCGCGGTGACCAGGGCTGGACAGGCGAACGATCTGGCTGCTCCTCGTGGGACTGTGGCGTCACCTCGAGGGGTCGTGGAGTTGGCTCGTGGGCTGGCTCCAGTGTTGCGGCAGCATTCTGAGCAGGCCGAGCGTGCGAGCCGTCTGCCCGAGGCAAGCGTAGCGGCGCTGCGTGACGCTGGCCTGTTTCGGCTTGGGGTGCCCAGTGGTTTCGGCGGTTTCGAAGCCGGGTTGGCCATGGTCTTGGAGGTCACTTCGGAGCTGGCACGAGCATGTCCGTCCAGCTCATGGGTGACGGCTCTGTCTTACGGCGCACAACACGTTGCCTCGGCCTTCGGTGAGCAGGTGCGCCGCGAGCTGTGGAGCGAGGGCCCTGACGTCGCGATGTGCGCCTCGCTCACCGGCCACCGCCTGGTCGCGGCTAGGGTCGAGGGCGGGCAACTACTCAGCGGCCGGTGGCCGTGGTCCTCTGGGGCCTACCAGGCTCAGTGGGCCGCGCTGGAGATACCGGTGGCCGACGAACATGGCGCGGTTCTCGACCGAGCGATGGCGCTTGTCCCGATGGGCGAGCTCTGGATCGAAAACACCTGGGATATGGCAGGCATGCGTGGAACCGGCAGCCACACCCTCGTGAGTGACCGGGTCTTCGTGCCCGACCACCGAATCCGGTCCTTAACCGCGATTATTCAGGGGCCGACGGGGCCGATTGAGCCGCCGTACCGGGTCCCGCTAGGTTGCCTGGCTCTCACCCTCGTGGGGCCCCTGTTGGGCATGGCGCAGGAGGTGTTCGACCAGACGATGCGGGTTGTCGCCTCTGGAAAGCCGCTGGCGGCTTCGACATACACCCACGTGGCGGACTCGCCAAGCATGCAGGCCAACCTGGCGGATGCGGTCAACCTCATCGATTCCGCGCGGCTGCACCTTTTCCGCTCGGCCCACCAGGTGGACGAGGCAGCGACAACGGCCGCCGAACTCGACATAACAACCCGGGCACGGGTACGCATGGATGCCGGATACGCCTCGAAGTGCCTCCGCGAGGCGGTACACCTGTTGCTCAGCGTGAGCGGTGCAAGCACCTTCTCCCGGATCAACCCCGTCCAACGGTACTGGCGTGACCTGGAAACCGCGGCCCGCCATCCGACAATCAGTACAGAACTCAGTCGAGAGATCTACGGCCGAGCCCTGGTGGGCAGCAATGACCAGGTGAGCTACCTGATCTAATCCAGTTGATCTTCGGGCCCGCGCCGCTGCTCCAGGCCAGAGTGAGTCCCGCCCGGACTGCGTCGTAGTCCTTGAGCAGGCCGGCGGCGAAGCCGTGCAGCGGCGTGATGCCGCTTGCTCGAGCCTTGGCGACCCAGGCGTCGAGGTGTTGGCCCTGGCATTCTCCCAGCGAAGTCGCTGACCAGTTCGTTGATGACGTGGTGACATTGCGGGGCGTGTATACCGAGATCGGGGCCGGGCTGGGCGGGGGTGGGGCTGGTGCGCCAGGTTTGCAACAACCGGCGTACCGAGCGCTCACTGCCTCGATAGCCGCGAGCACGAACCTCTTGGGCGAGCCGGACTGCGTTGACGCAGCCTTCGTTCCGTCCCGCGAGTTTCACGTCGGGGTGGGAAGGCCGTACGGCGGAATCTGCTCGGCAGGGTGCACTTCAGGTTTCGATCGGAGACTGGCCCGTGAACTGTGCAATAGACTCGTCCTACAAATTGTTGATCATATGTATATGTCACTAATCGATAATCCAAGACGGGTGCAATTGAAGGGCTCTCTGTAACGCAAGATCAGTTGCCTAAGTCTGAACGCGGAGTTCAAAATGCGTGTTTTGCTAACATGTGATGCGGCCTATTCGCACTTCATGCCGATGGTTGCGCCGATGGCACAAGAACTTCAGGCGGCCGGACATCAGGTCGCGGTGGCGACCGACATCTTTCCATCGACGATTTGTCGATGCATGAGTGGCAGGCTGTAGTTGTGCAGGTAAGGGAACTGGTGTGGACGGACCGCGAGGTCGTGCGGAACCCGCGGTTGCTGAGTCGGCAACCATACGATGAAGGTTGTGCGGGATGTAGTTCAGTGAATCGTGGGTCGAAGCGTCAACGGGTCGCCTTGCTCGTGCTCGGCGCCACGCTGCTGCTGCTCGGCGCGTGCGCGGGGCAGTCGTCGGCACCGGCACCGGCCCCGAGCCAGCAGCCGGGCGGTGCGGCGGCGAACCCGCTGAGCGATCTGGTGGCGCTCGCGGCGCAGCGGATCGGTACCGGGGATGTGGTCTCGGCCGCCAAGTTCGGCACACCGCAGGCCATCGACGACCCGGCCCGCGAGAAGCAGGAGCTCGATGCGGTGGCGGCGGAGTCGCCCGGTCTGGGCGTCAACCCCGCCGAGAGCGCCCAGTTCTTCCGTGACCAGATTGAGGCCAGCAAGGTCGTGCAGCGCGGGCTCTACCAGCTGTGGACGGCGCACCCCGAGCTGCGGCCCACCACCAAACCCGACCTGAGCAAGACCGTCCGCCCGGAACTGGACGCGCTTACCACCGAGATCATGCACCAGCTGCAGGTCACCGCAGCCGCGCGACACAGTGGGGCGCAGTGCGCCACACAATCCGCCGCGGCGGTTGCCGACGCGGCCAAGCCGCTGGACCAACTCCACCGCGGCGCACTCGACGTGGCGACCCACGCCGTCTGTGCGCCTGCCTGACCAGCCACGACGGGGCCTCAGGTGTCACGACAGAACCGGGCACAACCTGACGGAAGTTCACCGCCACGCCGAGCTCCGCACCAGATGCAACTCTTGGCGGTCTTGGGTGGAGAAGACGAGTTATCAGTCCGGCCGATTCTGGGGATCCGATGACGAGGCCCGGTTGGACAACGCGCCAGTCCTTGTGGCCCTGCACCGGCTTGTCGACGGCCTCATTGCGGTGATCCGGCTCTACCCGATCGAGCTCAACCAGATCCGCTGCGATGCCGAGCTCTACCCCGCGTACTCGCCTATGACGAACGGATTTCGGCTTTCCTGGGGCGGGCCAGCGGCGAGGGGCTCGTCCGCACGGACCTGCCCGACGGGCTGGCCCTGGCGCTGCTCAAACAGACAGCTCATGTGCTGGCCCAGCAGTTTGGCAACCTCGATCCGGGCCGCCTCGCAGGCATCGGGGTACACATCCTGCTTAACGGAATAGGCAGCGGCTGACCGTTGCCGAACATGCTTGGTGCCCCAGTCCTGAAACGCGGTTCCCGGTGAATCCGCCGGTATCCCTAGGTGGGTTCTCGGTGGCCAGGCGAACGGCGAGGGCACGCAGGCCTGCGGGGATGCGACCGAGCGGGCCGGGCAGGAGTCGTGGTCCAAGCGCGGCGGCGCTGAGGAGGTTGCACGGTGGGGTGGCGGCGTATCCCGGCCAGCACCCGGCGGACCATGTCACGCCGCGCGCCCGACGCAGCCCGCTTAGTCAACAACGCCGGCTAGGGCCAGCTCGGCGTGTTCGAGGAGCTGCCTGGCCGATGCGATCGAGAGGCAGTTTCAGACCTGGCCACTCTCGACCCCGCCGAGGCGCTGGGGATGCGCGGGCCGCGGCGCTGTCTGATCGGATGGAAAGCGGACGGCGTGTCCGCCGCCCGCCGAACTCGTGGCGAGTCCTGGTCGGACGGGCGGGAAACCCTCAGCAGCAGTACAAGTCCCCTGGGTAGCTCATTGGGGTTGGCGCGGCCTCCACGGTGTCATGATTGTGGACATCACGCTCTTCACCAGCTCGTCGGAGTCTTGATCGTCCAGTGTGATTTTCCCGTCGAGGATCAGGGAGCTGAGTCCGTGCACCAGGGCCCAGCAGCCGATCATGGGCCGACCCGGGTAGCGCACCCCGCCACCGATGACCACGGACCCGGGCCGCACGTGCTCGGGCTGGATGATGCCGGGGACGCCGGCGGCGGCGACCAGGATGTCGGCCCGCCGAGTGTAGCGGCCCCAGTTCGGGACGCCGGTGTGCACCACGGTTCGTCCGCCGCGGCGCCAGCACCCAGTTCTACCCGGTCGGCACCTGCGCCATCGGCACCGTCGTGGACCCCCAGCTGCGGGTGCGCGGGGTGCGCGGTCTACGGGTGGCCGACGCCTCGGTGATTCCGTCCATGAAACCCCAACGCCACCGTGGTCGCGATCGCCGAACGCGCGGCCGCGCTGCTCACCGAAGACGCAGGCCTGGCGTAAATCCTCAGGCATCGCGGCCGACCGTGTCGCGCACGTCCCTATTGAGGACAGTACGCACAACCGGCCAATTTAGGACTCCCCATTGATCTGCCATACTGAGACCACAACAGAAATGGACGCCCGCATACATCGCGTATAGCGCCCGTTGATCTGGTCGACGTACAGTACTTGTGATGGTCATACTTTTGGTTGGGAGCCCTGGTCTGGCCGTCTATCCGAGAGTCTGGGCCCGTCAGTTACCTCCTGTTCCTGACGGGCCCGGTCCGGTGCCCATATGTGCGGTGCGATGGACAGCGAGAAACCACGCGCGCTAGAACGTGAGGAGCGGGGAGGGGCTCGACCAGTTGATAGACCCGTTCAGCGCTCCCTCCTCGGCACGGGAACCGATCACTCACGCCAAGCTGTGGGAACGCGTTCCTGTTTCGCTGCGCATCGCGACAATAGATACGCGGCAGTTCCCGTGGAGCGACTGCTTCTACAGTCGGGGCCCCGACAAGCGCCGGACCATAAGCCTGGAGCAGCTCCCGGAGCCCGTCAGGCATGAGATGGTGTGGTGGCTGTGTTGGGTCTGCGAACTGGGCGAAAAGGTCGACCAGCGGATTCTGGAGACAGTCGTATCGTACTTGTACGAAATTCTCGACGAGCGGCGAGCCAGTTGGGCGGCTCCGCTCACCTCCTTCGTCGACCTTAGCCTGGATGACTGGCTGAAAGAAGCGAAGAGCATTTACTTTCGAAAGCACAGCAGGGCCTCGCCGGCTAGCTTCGACCGTGAGCTACTGCGTGCGATCGATCGGGTCCGATCTCCGCTGGCCGCTCGATATGAATGGAACGAATGGTGGAAGGCCGACCGATGGGACCCGATCCACGACCCACGAGTCCTGACGCGACAGGGCCACTTGAGAGTAACGTCTGTTATTGACTGGTCCGATGTCGCGCCGGACTGGCTTCGCGAGGCGGCAAAGTGGTGGATCTCTAATCTACTATCCGATACGCGCATGGCATGGACGAGCGCTCTCAACTACAAGTCCGTGCTAGCCGCGCAAATCGCGCCTTACATCGCAATGCACGATATACAGCCGAAACTTGTCGAGAGTCCAAAAGAAGATCTTCGACATTTCTTGCACGACTTCGTCGGGTACCTCTCACGACGAACCGTAGCGAAGGGCTCCCGCAAGGGAGAGCCGGTTGGACCGGCAACTGTCGCGCTCGCGCAGACCGTCATGAGCAGCTTCTACAGGTTCATGTTCAGCCGCCGCGTTGATGCATCCCGGATTCTCGACGAGCCGCGTTGGGAGGATCTGGACCTCGCCCACCTCGACCTCTGGCCGGCCGATCAACGGATGAGAAGAGACACCGTCCATCGCACGGATCGCGGTGCTCAGCTGGCCCCCGCCCTCGCGGGACCCCTCATCAAGAACATTGACGTCCTAGGACTTCCGGCGGAGTACCGGCGTCGCGTTGAATTCGGCGCCGGGCCTGTGGATCTGGTCGGGCTTGGCGACTCCCAAGCCCTTCGAGCCTTCCTGATCATGGTCCTGACCGGACTGCGCGCCTCCGAGGTGTTATTGCTGGACCAAGAACCTGTCGCGCCTTTCGACGACGGGCGAGCTCGAGTTGATCCGCCGCGGCTCGATCGCACCGGGCAAACCCCGGTAGCCCTGCTCCGGTATCGCCCCACCACAACGATCCAGGAAGAATTCAAGACCCTCCCTGTCGGTCCATCCCTGGTCGCCATCATTCGTGAACAACAGGCCTGGATCTCGGGTCAACAACATCGCGAGATCGACACTCACAACATCGACACCACCGATTCGCTACGCTTTCTGTTCATGAGACTCCTCGGGAACCTGCGTGGACGCAAGCACTATTCACCGGCAGTACTTACCGAACGCCTGAGAGCACTGGCCAAGGCGCTGCGTCTTGTCGAGTCAAAAAGTGACGAATCATCGTGCATGCCTCCGACGAACAGGTTGGTCCAGGCCTCACTGGCCCTGCCCGTCCTCGATTTGCTGCCGCCCGCGATAGTGTGCAGATACCAACTCTGAGACATGGCGGGCGGAGTAGATCACAGCCATAGCTGGACGCCGCCCCAGTACGGTGACATGGTTGCTATGTACATCTCCGTGCAGATTTGAGCTAACACCCAGGGGTACGGGTCGGCGGGCGATGTGAGATTCTCAGGAACCATTGCACTGGAAGGGTCGCCGGGGTATAGGTCAGACGCCAGCTATAAGCGGCCCATTTACCTTCACAACCATATGAAATCAGCGCCTCTTGCGGACATATACGCAGGTCAGGGACGGGACGCGCACATTCTCATAGCGACTCAGGTCCGAACCTCGCTTTCACTCGAAAGAGTGGATAACCTCTTTGCGTTAGCCACTCGGTTCAATCCCGATGACGAGTTTGGAATTGTTGTTCCGCTGCGCTAAAGTGATGATTGCCAGCGAGGCTCCCCCATCGTCGCTGGCAACGCGAGGCGGCTGTCGACTGATGCCGCCCAATCTGGAAAAACCAGGAGAGTAACTGTGATCAAGAAGGTTGGAATTGCGGTCGCTGCGGCCTCGGTGGCGCTGCTCGCTGTGACGCCGCTCGCGTTCGCCGACGACGGCGGATCTCACCGCCAGAGCGGTCTGTTGAACGTCCAGGACACCTCGGCCCAGGTTCCGGTGCAGCTCTGCAACAACTCGATCGCTGAGGGCGTGCTCGGCGTCCTCTCGTTCGGCCAGAAGAACAAGGACAGCCACGACGGCGACTGCCACCAGAAGAACAAGGCGGGAAGCGACGACTGATCGGTTTTAGCCAACCGGAACAGGGGTGCCGGGCCGTTCAGCCCGGCACCCCTGTTCGTCGGCGCTCGTTCAGCCGGCTACCGCGCGTTCGAGCTGGGGACCCGCGGTCCAGTCGGACAGCTCCGCGCGGCGGATCGTCTCTCGAAGCTCCGCGAGCCGCTGGGGTGGCGCACCCGGCCCATCGGCTGTGTCGGTGCTTGTCGGGTATTTCCTGCTCGAGCACGGCGCTGCGGAAGTCACCAGGAAATGAGCACTCTGGGAAGCCTCGACCAGGCAGGCGACACCGCGACGGCAATATGCCCGGTTCCCCTCGTGGCCACAACATTCGAGCTGCTGAAACCCCACGAAGGC
>DATHIT010000472.1:0-3746 GCA_035489915.1 Pseudonocardia sp.
GTGGTGGAGGCGCACGGCACCGGTACGACCCTGGGTGATCCGATCGAGGCGCAGGCGGTGTTGGCCACCTATGGCCGTGACCGGCCCGTGGATCGGCCGTTGTGGCTCGGCTCGGTCAAGTCCAACCTCGGCCACACCCAGCATGCGGCCGGTATGGCCGGCGTGATGAAGATGGTCCTCGCCCTGCGGAACAGCGAGCTCCCGGCCACTCTGCACATCACCGAACCGTCCGCATACATCGACTGGACCATGGGTGACGTGCGGCTTCTCGTAGAGCCGGTGCCCTGGCCGGTGGGTGACCGCCCCCGCCGGGCCGGCATCTCCTCCTTCGGTATCAGCGGCACCAACGCCCACCTCGTCCTGGAGGAGCCGCCGGCCGCCCCTGCCTCCGCCACGCCCGCGCCGGCCGCGCTCGCGGCGTTCGGCCAGGACACCGAGGAACACGATCTGCCGTCGCCCCCGGTGCCCACGTCGCCGACGGCGTGGCTGGTCTCTGCCCAGACCCCCACCAGTCTGGTCGCCCAGGCCGAGCGCCTGGCCGCCCACATCAGCGCCGACCCGGAGCTGGACCCGGCTGATGTCAGTTGGTCCTTGGCCACCACCCGCACCACGTTCGAGCACCGCGCGGTGGTTCTCGGCGCCACTCGGGACGAGCTGCTGGGCGGCCTGACCGCCGTCGCCGCCCGGCACCCGGCTGCTGGTGTGGTCACCGGCGTGGCCACCACCCCCGATCCGACGGTGTTCGTCTTCCCCGGGCAGGGCTCGCAATGGGCCGGGATGGGCCGGGAGCTGGCCCGGACCAGCCCGGTCTTCGCCGCTCGCCTGGCCGAGTGCGAGCAGGCGCTGAGCCCCTACGTCGGCTGGACGCTGAGCCATGTCCTGGCGGGTGAGGAGGGCGCGCCCAGCCTGGAACGGGTCGACGTCGTGCAGCCGGCACTGTGGGCGGTGATGGTGTCGTTGGCCGCGGTCTGGCAGGCGGCCGGGGTGCGGCCGGACGCTGTCGTCGGTCACAGCCAGGGTGAGATCGCGGCGGCCGTGATCGCGGGGATCCTGACCCTGGACGATGCCGCGAGGGTCGTCGCGCTCCGCAGCCAGGCCCTGACCGCGCTGTCCGGTCGTGGCGGCATGCTCTCGATCGCCGAACCGGTCGACCTCGTCGAGGCCCGGCTGGTTTCCCGTACCGGTGAGGTAGCGATCGCGGCCGTCAACGGCCCGGACGCGACGGTTGCCTCCGGCGACCTCGATGCCTTGCGACAGTTGCTGGCCGAGTGCGAACGCGACGGCGTCCGGGCGCGGTTCCTGCCGGTCGACTACGCCTCGCACGGCCCACAGGTGGACGACATTCGGGACGAGGTCCTGCGCCTGCTGTCGGAGATCAGTCCCCAGCCGGCCACCCTGCCGATGGTGTCGGCGATGACCGGCGAGCACCTGGTCGGACCCGAGGCCGGTGCCGAGTACTGGTACGCCAGCCTGCGCGCCCCCGTCCAGTTCGACCGCGCGATCAGGGGCCTGCGCCAGGGTGGGTACGGGCTCTTCGTCGAGGTATCGGCTCATCCGGTCCTGACCGCGGCTGTCGAAGCCATCCTGGAGAGCATGGCCGGCACCGCCGGCGAGGCCCGGGCCGGCGCGGCGCCCGTCGTGGTCGGCACGTTGCGTCGTGATGACGGCGGTGTGGCGCGGATGCTCGAGTCCCTCGCCGAGCTCCACGTGCGCGGGGTGCCTCTTGACTGGCGCGGGGTGTTGGCCGGTGGGGCGGGGGTTGAGTTGCCGACGTATGCGTTTGAGCGTCAGCGGTTCTGGCCGTTGTCGTTGTCGGCGGGCGCGGGGGATCTGCGTTCGGCTGGGTTGGACTCGATCGGGCATCCGCTTCTGGGTGCGGTGGTGGAGTTGGCTGATGGTGATGCTCGGGTGGTGACGGGTCGTTTGTCGGTGCGGGCCCAGCCGTGGCTGGGTGAGCATGTGGTGGGTGGGTCCCCGTTTTTCCCCGGTACTGGGTACGTCGAGTTGGCGGTGGTGGCGGGGCATCTCGTCGGTTGTACTCGTGTTGAAGAACTAACCCTGGCCGCCCCGCTGGTGCTGTCCCGGGACAGCGATGTTCAGGTCCAGATCACCGTCGGTAACCCGGGCCAGGACGGCCTGCGCGACCTCGAGATCTATGCCCGGCCACAGGACGCCGGCGCCGACTGGGTGCGGCATGCGGTCGGGCAGGTGGGCCCGTGCGGATCCCCGGCCGACCAGGACACGACGGATTTTGCGGTGTGGCCGCCGCAAGGATCCCGCGCGCTAGCGGTGGAGGGGTTGTATGCCGGGCTGTCGGAGGCCGTGCAGGACTTCGGGCCGGCCTTTCAAGGGTTGACGGCCGCGTGGCAGCGGGGCGATGAGACCTTTGCCGAGGTGGCGTTGCCCGAGCACCTCGAGACGGATGCGGCGGCGTACGGTCTCCACCCGGCCATCCTGGATGCCGCGTTGCAGGCGGTCTGGATGACCGGACCGGCCGAGGCCGACCCTCGCATGCCGTTCGCCTGGTCGGATGTGTCGCTCTACGCCGCGGGTGCGGCGCGGCTGCGGGTCCGGCTGCGGCGCGCGCCCACCGGTGCGGCGTCGTTGCTCGCGGTCGACGGCGCGGGAGCACCGGTCATCTCCGTGGGTTCGCTGGTATTGCGGCCGGTGACCGCGCCGGCGCCGGACGCCGGGCACCCCTTTCGGGACGCGCTGTTCGGGGTGGAGTGGCGCCCCATCCCGGACGTACCACCTATGGCCGACGCGAAGCTGTCGGCTGAGGCGAGCTGGGTTGTTGTCGGCGCCGATTCCCTCGGCGTGGTCGAGAGTCTGGCGGCCGCGGGTGTGAAGCTGGACGCCTACCCGGATCTGTTGGCTTTGGCCGATGCCGATCGTCCGGTGCCGGGGGTGCTGCTGGCCGCTGTGGGAAGCGGCGGGGTGGACCGGTCCGGGGACGGTGACCAGGGAAGCGCAGCGCGGCGGCTGACCAATGAGGTGGTGGCCCTG
The DNA here is from genome assembly GCA_035489915.1 of Pseudonocardia sp. Taxonomy (GTDB): domain Bacteria; phylum Actinomycetota; class Actinomycetes; order Mycobacteriales; family Pseudonocardiaceae; genus Pseudonocardia. The sequence goes on from DATHIT010000472.1 coordinate 3,007, forward strand.
CTCCAGCAGTGGCTCTCCCTGGACTCGCTGGCCGAGACCCGGCTGATCCTGCTGACCCGGGGCGCGGTCGCGGCGCGACCGGGGGAGAACGTGACCGACCTCGCTGCCGCGGCGGCCTGGGGCCTGCTGCGCTCGGCGCAGACGGAGAACCCTGGTCGTCTGGTGCTGGTGGATCTGCCCGCCGGCGCACCGGCCGAGCTGGTGGACCTGCTGACCGGGGCTCTCGGCTCGTCGGAGCCGGAGCTGGCTATCCGTGACGAGCGGGCTCACGCGCGTCGGCTGGTCCGACCGGTGGAGCTTGCAGCCCTGGCCGAACTTCCCCACCGCTCCGGTGTGGCGGGTGCGGTGTTGGTGACCGGTGGCACGGGCACGCTGGGTGGGTTGACCGCGCGGCATCTGGCCGAGACGGGGCGGGCTCGGCATCTGTTGTTGGTGAGTCGTTCCGGTCCGGGGGCGGCGAGTACGGGTGCTGGTCCGGCGGTTGTCGCGGCGGCGGTGGCGCAGGCCGGTGTCGACGTTCAGGTACTGGCGGCGGACACCGCGGACCGGGCGGCTGTGGCGAGTGTATTGGCTGGTCTGCCGACCGATTGTCCGCTGACCGGGATTGTGCACACCGCGGGGATCGTCGATGACGGTGTGGTGGGTTCGCTGAGGCCTGAGCAGGTTGACGCGGTGATGCGGCCCAAGACCGACACGGCCTGGCATCTCCACGAGTTGACGCAGAGCCATCCGGTCGAGCT
>DATHIT010000473.1:0-3928 GCA_035489915.1 Pseudonocardia sp.
GGTCTCGGCTTCGCCGGTGTCGTACACCGCGACGATCGCGGGGTGGTTCAGCGCGGCGGCGTTCTGGGCTTCCCGGCGGAAGCGCAGATAGAAACTCGGGTCGCGGGCCAGGTCCGCGCGCAGCACCTTGACCGCCACGTCGCGGTGCAACCGGACGTCGCGGGCCAGATGGACCTCCGACATGCCGCCGAACCCGAGGATGTCGCCGAGTTCGTAGCGGTCTGACAGGTGCTGGGGGGTGGTCATCGCCAGGTCTGTTCTAGGGCTAACGGTGGTAGGGAGGCCGCACCGTCGTCTCCACCGTTAGCGATGGGCCCGGGATCAATCCACTCGGGACCGGGCATGGCACCCGGCGACGCAGGCGGAGGAGCGGGCACGACGGTGGTGTTGGTCACCGTGGGCGGCGGCAACTGCTTGTCCTTGCGGTCCTGGGCGTTGAGCACGATCAGGATCGCGATGACGATGGCCAGCGCGCCGAGGACTCCAGCCGCCCACAACAGGGCTCGCTGGCCGGGGGAGAAGGTGCGACGCTGCGGCACCGGCGTGCGGTGGCTGCCCGTCACGGGACGGGGCCGGGCCGCGGTCGGTGGCCTGCTGCCGAAGTCGGCGACGGCGCGGGCCTGGGTAACCGAGGGAATCGCCGCAGGAGCCGCGCGGCCGATGGTCGGCGCATGGTTCGGCCGGGGCGGTCGTCGTCCGGCGCGCACCGCGGCAACGGCGTCGGCAAACGGCCCGCCGGAGCGATAGCGGTGGCCGGGTTCCTTGGCCAGCGTGATTTCGATCAGTTCGCGCACGTTGGGTGGCAGATCGGCTGGCAGCGGCGCGGGCTGCTCCTTGATGTGCTTCATCGCCACGGTCAGCGCGCCGTCTCCGGTGAACGGCCGTCGGCCTGCAAGGGTTTCGTACCCGACCACACCGAGTGAGTAGACGTCGCTGGCCGCGGTGGCGTCCTTGCCGAGCGCCTGTTCCGGCGCGATGTACTGCGCGGTGCCCATGACCATGCCGGTCTGGGTCACGGGGGCGGCGTCCACGGCCTTGGCGATGCCGAAGTCGGTGAGCTTCACCTGCCCGGTGGGCGTGATGAGGATGTTGCCCGGCTTGACGTCGCGGTGCACCAGCCCGGCGGTGTGGGCGACCTGCAGTGCCCGCCCGGTCTGCTCGAGCATGTCGAGCGCGTGCCGCAGCGACAGCCGCCCGGTGCGCTTGATCACGGCGTTGAGCGGTTCACCATTGACCAGTTCCATCACCAGGTAGGCCGTGCGTCCCTCACCGACGTCCAGTTCGGTCTCGCCGTAGTCGTACACGCTGGCAATGCCGGGGTGGTTGAGCATGGCGACAGTGCGGGCTTCAGCGCGGAACCGCTCGACGAACTCGGGGTCGGAGGAGAACTCCGCCTTGAGCACCTTGATGGCGACCTGGCGGCCCAGCCGGGTGTCGACGCTCTCCCACACCTGGCCCATGCCGCCGGTGGCGATCAGCCGCTGCAACCGGTAGCGGTCTGACAGCGTCACGCCCACACGCGCGCTCATGATCCCTCCCGCAGAGCCGCAGCTATGGTGGCCCGGCCGATCGGCGCGGCCAGCGCACCGCCGGTGGCGGACAATCGGTCGCCACCATTCTCCACGAGAACCGCGACGGCGACCTTGGGGGCCTTGGCCGGCGCAAAGGCGATGTACCAGGCATGGGGCGGGGTATTGCGCGGGTCGGTGCCGTGCTCGGCGGTGCCCGTCTTGGAAGCGATCTGCACGCCGGCGATGGCTCCCTTCTGCTGAGTCGCCTGCTCGGCGCCAATCATCAGATCCGTAAGTGTAGTAGCGACCTGTGAGGACACTGCCCGCCGGACTTGCTGAGGAGCGGTGGTGCCTATGTTGGCCAGGTCGGGGCCCTTCAGGTCATCGACCAGATAGGGCGCCATAGTGATCCCGTCGTTGGCGATGGTGGCGGCCACCACGGCGTTCTGCAGCGGGGTCACCGCCACGTCCTTCTGCCCGATGCTCGACATGCCGAGGGCGGCGGTGTCGCTGATCGGACCGGCGGTCGATTCGGACACCTGCAGGGGAATCGGCAGGGGAGTGGAGTCAAGACCGAACGCCCGCGCCGCACTGCGCAGCGCGTCCGCCCCGGTGTTGATGCCGAGCTGGACGAAGGCCGTGTTGCACGACTTCGCGAAGGCCTCGCGCAACGACGCCGTCGGACCGCTGCCGCAGCTCGACCCGCCGTAGTTCTCCAGCGTTGCGGTGCTGTCCGGCAATGAGATTCGAGACGCGGAGGTGAGCTGGGTGTCGACGGTCGCGCCCTCCTGCAGTGCGGCGGCGGTGGTGATCACCTTGAACGTCGAGCCCGGGGGATAGGTCTCCGAGATGGCTCTGTTGACGAGCGGAGCGTTGGGGTCGTCGCGCAATTGCTCCCACGCCGTGGACTGCTCGTCGACGTCGTGGGAGGCCAGCAGGTTCGGGTCGTAGGACGGTGCCGAAACCATTGCCAGGATCTTGCCCGTCGACGGCTCGAGTGCCACTACGGCTCCCTTGCACGGGCCGTTGCAGCCCTGCTGCATGGCGTCCCACGCGGCCTGTTGCACCTGCGGGTTGAGGGTTGTCCCCACGTTGCCGCCCCGCGGATCGCGACCGGTGAAGAAGTCGGCAAGCCGTCTGCCGAACAGGCGTTCGTCGGAGCCGTTCAGCACGGCGTCCTCGGCGCGTTCGAGGCCCGCGCTGGAGTAGCGGAGCGAGTAGAAGCCGGTCACCGGCGCGTAGGCCAGCGGATTCGGGTACACGCGCAGGAAGCGGAAGCGCCCAGTGGTCGACGTCGAATACGCCAGCAGTTGGCCGCCCGCCGAGATCTGACCACGCTGCCGGGAGTACTCGTCGAGCAGCACGCGCTGGTTGCGCGGGTCGGAGCGCAAACCGTCGGCGGTGAAGACCTGGGTCAGCGTGGCGTTGGCCAGCAGCAGCACGATCAACGCCATGATCGCGAGCGAGACGCGGCGCAGGGAGGTGTTCATGCCTTCGCGATCACCTCCGTGCCTGCGGCGGCGATCGGCGTGCTGTTGGGCGGCCGCGTGGTGAGCGGGCGACGGGCGGCATCCGAGATGCGGATCAGGATCGCCAGCAGCACGTAGTTCGCGAGCAGCGATGAGCCGCCGTAGGACATCCACGGGGTGGTCAGCCCGGTGAGCGGGATCAGCTTCGTTACGCCGCCCACGACGATGAACAGCTGGATCGCCAGCGTCGAGGCCAGCCCTGCGGCCAACAGCTTGCCGAAGCTGTCGCGCACCGCGATCGCGGTACGCAGGCCCCGGATGATGACGATCGTGTAGAGCATCAGCACCGCCGCGAGGCCGACGAGGCCGAGCTCCTCGCCGACCGCGGCGATGATGAAGTCGGTGGACGCCGCGGGCACGGCGCCGGGTTGGCCGTTGCCAAGGCCGGTGCCGAAGATGCCGCCGGTGGCGAAGCTGAACAGCGACTGCACTATTTGGTAGCCGGCGCCGTCGGGATCGGCGAACGGGTCCAGCCAGGTCTGCACGCGGACCTGCACGTGCGCGAATGCGTAGTACGCCATGACACTTCCCGCTGCGAACAGCAACAAACCCAGCAGGACCCAGCTGAGCCGCTCGGTGGCGATGTACACCAGCACCAGGAACGACGCGTACAGCAGCAGTGAGGTGCCGAGGTCCTTCTCGAACACCATCACCCCGACCGAGGCGGTCCATGCCGCCAGCAGTGGCGCCAGGTCGCGAGGCCGGGGCAGGTCCATGCCGAGGAAGTGCTTGCCCGCGCTGGTGAACAGGTCGCGCTTGGCCACCAGGACCGCGGCGAAGAAGATCAGCAGCAGGATCTTGGAGAACTCGGCGGGCTGAATCGAGAAGCCGGGCAGGCGAATCCAGATCTTGGCGCCGTTCTGCTCGGACATCGACCGCGGCAGCAAC
>DATHIT010000474.1:0-2190 GCA_035489915.1 Pseudonocardia sp.
TCGTCGAAGCCGACTTCGAAACGATGCACGTACTCCCTGGCGCCGACCAGTAGCGACTCCTCGCGGCTCTCAAGCCATTTCACGGGCGCACCGGCCTGGCGAGCGAGCAGCGCGAGCAACGATTCCTCGGGATAGCTGTGAAACTTGTGGCCGAACCCGCCGCCGAGGCGCGGGGCCACCACTTGCACGTCGCTCTCGGCCATGCCGAGCACCTGCGCGAGGTGCGAGCGCAGCGGATGGGGGTTCTGTGTGGATGCGTACAGGGTGAGGCGGCGGTCGGCCGACCACGATGCCACGTACCCGCGCGTCTCCATCGGGGTGGTCTGGTACCGCTGGATGAAGATCTCGCCCGAGAGCGTGTGCGGGGCAGCCGCCACCTTCGCCGTGGCGTCGCCCTCAGCGAAGGGCAGGCGACAGACCGCGTTGTTCGCCCATCCGTCGAATACCACCGGGGCATCCGGCGCCATGGCCGCGTCGGTGTCCAGCACGAACGGCAGCACCTCGTAGTCGACCGCAATGTCGCGCACTGCCATCTGCGCCTCCTGCAGGCTGTCGGCGACGACGGCCGCGACCGGTTCGCCCACGTAGTGCACGAAGTCCAGAGCGAGCGGGTGGAAGTCGGTGGTGGCGCCGCCGACCATGGCCGGGTTGTAGAAGTGCGGGAGGGGATCGGTGACCTCCGCGGCCTCGGCACCGGTCAGCACCACCCGCACGCCCGGTGGCGCCGCCGCGGCGGTGGTGTCAACTCGCAGAATCCGGGCTGCGGGGTGCGGGCTTCGCAACAACGCGGCGTGAAGTACTCCGCCGGGGAACTCGATGTCGTCGAGGTAGACACCCTTCCCAGTGAGGACGAGGTCGCCGTCCTTGCGACGGACCGAGCGACCGATGAGTGATGAAGAGTCGTTGGCGGACCCATGCTGCGTGAGGGTCATGTGACATTCGTTCCAGCACCGCTGCTGGCCGGCGCCAACTGGCTGACCGGTGTAATGCTCGAAGCCATGCCCATGCCGGTGATCCACGCTGGAACGGGCTCGTAGGCCGTCCACTCCAACGTGCCGCCCCAGGCCGCGGTCGCCGCTGCCCAGGTTCTGACCTCCAAGGCCCCTGGCCCGGCAAGGCCTTCGACGTCTTCCGCGTCGAGCCCGCCGAGCACGGCCGGGTCGTCAGAGATCCGCTCGAGCAGTGCCCGATCCCACTCCGCGTTGATCTGGCCCGTGGATTCACCTGCGGCGAGCGCCCTGGCGCGCGCCTCCCGGATCGGTTCCAGCTCGGCGACCCGGGTGCGGCCATGGATGAGGAAGTCGCGCCACTCGGGGGTGATCGCTGGGTCCTCCGCCGAGATCGACGCCGGCCAGTGCGAAAGCCCCCCGGAGCCGACGACGAGCACCCGTGCCGCGGAGGCGGCACCCCGGATCGCCTGCCCGACGGCGTGCCCGAAGTCGAAGCAGCGCCGGAAGCTCGGCAGCGGCGGGCAGCCCGAGTTGACGATGATCGGCACGATCGGGACGTCTAGTGCCGGGAACAGCTTCGAGTAGACCTGGGTCAGCCCGTGATCGATGCCCAAATCGAGGGAGACCGCCGGATCGAAACCCTGCGCGGTCACACCCTCGAAGATCTCACCGGCAAGCGGGCCGGCCTGCGGAAGGTCACCGCGCGGTGTCTGGTAGTCGCCCGTCCCGTGCACTCCCCCGATCCCGATGCAGAAGGGCGGCATGCAGTCGTAGAAGAGGTTGCGCGCGTGGTCGGGCCCGAAGACCACGACGACATCGGGCGCGAGCCCGGTCGCGGCCGTGCGCAGCCGCTCGACCGATTCGGTGAAGTGTCCGCCTGGCGCCTCGGGGGTGCCGGCCGGGGCGATACTCCAGAACGGCGAATGCGACAGGTTCGTACAGCCGACGATGGTGGCCATCTGTAATCCTTTCTGGCGCCGGGCAGATCGAGCTTTAGACGGCCGAGCCGCCGATCAGGACGAACGCGATGAGGCACGGCTCGTCGGAGCGGTTGGACCACAGGTGAGCGGTACCGCGCTGGATCAGCACGTCCCCCGCAGTCATCTCCCGCTCGTCCGCGTCCATCACCGACCAGATCGAGCCCCGCAGCACTAGCGCGTAATCGAGCGACGCTGTGCTGTGGAACATGCTGGAGCGCACACCTTTTCCGTCGTCCCAAGCCCGATCCGGAGGGAACTCG
>DATHIT010000475.1:0-3319 GCA_035489915.1 Pseudonocardia sp.
GGCGAGCGCAGCACCGTCGAGCCGAGCAGGCGACAGGCGAGCAGGGCGACCTCGACGTCGAGCCGTCCGTCCGCCAGCGGCCGGCCACGGGCCTCCTCGGCCTTGCGTACCCGGTACTGGATGGTGTTCTTGTGCAGGTGCAGCTCGGCCGCCGCGCTGGCGAGGCTGCTGCCGCTGGACAGGTAGGCCCACAGCGTCTCACGCATCCGGGCGTGCGTCTCGTCGTCCACCGCCAGTTCGCCCAGCACTGACCGCACCCACCCGGCCGCCGAGCCGGGCTCCAGGGCCAGCAGGGCGACCGGACCGAGTAGTGCCGGGACGGTCACCCGGAGCCGCGCGCGGGGGTCGGCGGCGTGCGCCAGCATCTGCGCCTGCCGGGCCTGCTGGTGGCTGTGCCGGAACCCGTTCGCCCCGGATGCCGGGTCACCGAACGCCGCGTAGACCTCCGGGACCGCCGCCAACGCCTCGGTGACCGCAGCTGTGACTGTCGCTGTGACTGCCTTTGGCGAAGCTCCGACCTGCGTCCCGACCGGGAACCACACCCACAACGTGGCCGCGTCCGGTGCGACCACCAGCGGCGAGCGGACAGCCCCGACCGCCGCCGCCAGGCGCGGCATCCGACGCTCCAGGGCAGTGAGCCGGCTCGCCCCGTCGGCCTCGCACCAGAACACCGCCGCCAGGTGGCCGGCGCGGGCCAGCTCGTAGCCGAGGGTGGTCTCGGCATCACCCAGGTCGCCGGTCCGCGCCTCCAGCAGCGAGGTGATCTTCGCAAGCCGCGCGGCGTTGCGCTGGCGCATCCAGTCGTCGCGCTCGGCCTGGTAGGCGGCGACCACCTCCTCGGCGACCAGGTCGACGAAGCCGAACGCCGCGGACGACAGGTCCCTGGCGGCCTCGGCCACTTCCTCGCCACTGGCTTTCCGGGCGGCGATCCGGGTGATCAGCTCCTGCTGGACGCGGGCCTGGCCGAGCCGGTAGGCGCGCAGCATGGCCGCGATCGGGACGTTCCGCTGGGCGAGTCGACGGGCCAGCTCCAGGCCGGCCTCGGGCGGGCGGACCGAGGTCATCGGTACACCGGTGCCGAAGACGGTCAGCGCGGAGAGGATCGTGTCACGCACCGTCGCGGCCACCAGCTCGCGCATCCGGGTATCGGCCACCAGGTCCGGCAGCGCCTCGACGATGTCCGCCAGGACCACCGCCAGCAGCTCCTCGGCGTCCGCCGCCACCTCACGCGCGACGAGCACGAGCATGTCGGACACCGGCACGGGCGGCGGCACCGACGGCAGGGACACGATGGGAGAACCTACCGGCGGACATACGCCGCCGCCCGGCTAGCGGGCAGCCGGGCGGCGGGTCGAGGACGGGTCAGGCTGGTTCGTGGGCCAGCGGCACGAAGTCGACCTTGTCGCGGACCCCGCAGTCCGGGCAGCTCCAGTCGTTCGGAATGTCCGACCAGGCGGTGCCGGCCGCGAAGCCCTCCAGCTCGTTGCCCTCGGCGACGCGGTAGATGTAGCCGCAGCCGGGGCAACAGGCCGCCGCCACGTCCTCAGCAACCGAGCCCTGCGCCGAGGCGTCCGGGCCGAGCTCCGTGCCGGTAGCGGCGGCCGGCGCCGGGTACCTCGCCAGCAGCTTCTCCCGCTTGCCGGGCTGCACGTTGGCGCGCCGGATGTCCCCGTCGTAGTGCCTGACGACCTTGGGGTCCATCAGCCGCCGGAACAGCGGCGGGAACAGCGCCACGACCATCATGCCGGCGTAGCCGGTGGGCAGCACCGGGCTCTCCGGGAAGTCACGCAGGGTCTGGAACCGCCGGGTCGGATTGGCGTGGTGGTCGCTGTGCCGCTGCAGGTGATAGAGCAGCACGTTGGTGGCGATGTTGTTGGAGTTCCACGAGTGCGCCGGGGTGACCCGCTCGTAGCGGCGCCGCGTGGTGCCTTTGACCTCCTGACGCAGCATCCCGTAGTGCTCCATGTAGTTGACGATCTCCAGCAGCGAGAAGCCGAACACCGCCTGGATCACCAGGTAAGGCAGGATGCCGACACCGAGCAAGGCGACGAGCGCGCCCCACAGCACGACCGACAGCGCCCAGGCGCTGAGCACCTCGTTCTTCCGGCTGAGCGGGTGGCGGTTGCGGCGGGCCAGGCGCTTGGTCTCCATGTCCCAGGCGCTGCGCAGCGAGCCGGCGACGGTGCGCGGCCAGAACCGGTAGAAGCTCTCCCCCAGCCGGCTCGACGCGGGGTCCTCCGGGGTGGCGACGTGCGAGTGGTGACCGCGGTTGTGCTCGATGTAGAAGTGACCGTAGAAACACGGCGCCAGTGCGACCCTGGACAGCCAGCGCTCGGAGCTCTCCCGCTTGTGCCCCAACTCGTGGGCGGTGTTGATGGCGACGCCGGACACCGTGCCGGCGGTGATCGCCAATCCGATCTTGCCGAGCAGCCCGACGTCCTGGGTGGCGATGAACCACATCGAGGCGATGAAGCCGATGTACTGGACCGGCAGGTAGGCGTAGGTGACCCACCGGTAGTAGCGGTCCTCCTCCAGCGCCTCCATCACCTCGTCCGGCGGGTTGGTCGGGTCCAGCCCCGCGGCCAGGTCGATCAGCGGGACGACCACCAGCAGGACCACCGGCCCCAGCCACAGCACCGCGTCCACACCGCTCACCCGCTGCAGGCCGATCGCCACCAACGGCAGCAGCGGCACGACCAGGCCGAGGATCCAGAGGTAGCGCTTGCCGTCCCGCCAGGTGTCCTGGCCGTCGACCGGCGCCGACAACTCATAGGTCTTCATAGCGACCTCCTCGATCGGATGCGTGAGCGGGAACCGAGCGGAGCGCCCTCCCCGATGTCGTCTCCGACGCTACGAACCGCGCCGCGCACGGCCATCGGGCTACGAACCGAACGAGACCGGCCGCTTTGGTCCCGAGACCAAAATGTTGGTGAGCGAGTGTGACTAGTGTCCGACTGGGGCGGGTGGGGAGTCGGGGTTGCCCGCTGGTTTGCGCAGGAAGAACGCGAGCAGGACGCCGGCGCCGGTCAGCACGGCGACGACGAGGAACAGGTTCGCGTAGGAGGTGGCGAGCACCTGGGTGGAGAGTGTCTGGAAGCGTCCGTACAGCTCGCCGAGTGCTTGTGGTGTCTGTGCGGGGTTGGCCGTCTGCTGGACCAGTCCGGCGCGGTCGGCGAGCAGTTGTGCCTGCTGGTTGGTGGCCAGTGCGTTGAGCAGCGCCAGGCCGAGCGCTCCGGCTGTCTGGCGGACGACGTTGTTCAGCGCGCTGCCTTCGTTGGTCTGCGCGGGTGGCAGCGCGGCCAGGCCGGCGGTCATGAGC
>DATHIT010000476.1:0-12705 GCA_035489915.1 Pseudonocardia sp.
GGCGGCGCCTCCAGGTCAGGATCGAGCCCGTGGGGAACGAGGCGCGGCGGTACGGCGGGGGATCGTTGCTCGGGGTGCTGTTGGCCGGGCAGTTCATTGCGAACGTGGACACCGCCATCGTCAACATCGCGGTTCCGTCGATCGCCGAGGACTTTCCCGCCTCGCCCGGCCAGCTGGCCCTGGTCGGCGCGGGCTACCTGGTCGCCTACGCGGTGCTGTTGGTGACCGGGGCGCGGCTGGGTTCGCTCATCGGCGCCCGGCCGGTGTTCCTGGGCGGGTTGCTGGTCTTCACCGTGGCTTCGCTGGCGTGCGGGCTGGCCCCCGGGATCGGGTGGCTGGTGGCGGCCAGGGTGGCACAGGGCGCCGGCGCCGCGCTGATGGTGCCGCAGGTGCTCAGCGGGATTCAGCGGTACTTCTCCGGCACGTCCCGGGTGCGGGCGCTGGGCTACTACGCGCTGGCGCTGTCCGGCGGGGCGGTCGCCGGCCAGGTGTTGGGCGGCCTGCTGATCTCGGCGAACCTGTTCGGGGCGGGATGGCGGCCGATCTTCCTGCTCAATGTGCCGATCGGCGCCCTGCTGTTGGTCGCCGCGCGCCGCGTGCTGCCCGCCGAGGTTCGCGCGCCGGGGCGGATCGATCCGTGCGGGGTGAGCCTGCTGTCCGCCTCGGTACTGCTGGTGATCTTGCCGCTGGCGCTGGGTCAAGACCATGGCTGGCCGTCGTGGGCGTGGCTGTGCCTGGCGGTGAGCGTGCCGGCGATCGGCTGCTTCGTGCTGATCGAGCGGCGGGTCGCGGCCCAGGGCGGCCGCCCGCTGGTGGCCCCTGCGCTGTTGCGGCACGTCGGGGTACGCCTCGGGCTGCTCGCGCACGGCCTGACCACCATGACCTACCTCGCCCTGCTGTTTGTCGTCGCGTTGTACCTGCAGCAGGGGTTGGGCATGAGCCCGGCCTATTCGGGGCTGGCCATGGTCTCCTGGGTTGCCGCGTTCGGTCTGGCCGGTCCGCTGCTGCCCCGGCTCCCGGCGCGCCACCTGCGCCGCGCCCCGTGGGTCGGTTGCCTCATCCTGGCCGGCGGCTACGCCGCGATCTGGCTCTACCTGCTGGCCGGTGGCCGGACCGGGCCGGTGCTGTTCGTGCTGCTGGGCATCGGCGGGTTCGGGCTGGGCATCAGTTCGAACTCGCTCATCGGCACAATGACCTCGGCGTTGCCGCGCCGGTACGCCGCCGACCTTTCCGGGGTGATCAGCACGAACGCCCAACTCAGCGGGGCACTGGGTGTCGCCGTGGCGAGCACCGGCTACGGGTCCCTGCGCACCGGCCTGCCCGCCGCCGACGCATTCGCCGCCGTGCTCGCGGGTTTCGCGCTGCTCGCCGTGCTCGCGGCGGCGGCCGCCCGGCGCGCGACCAGCCAGCGGGACGGCGAGCTGTGACGGGTCCGGCGTTCGAGGCGGCGCTGTTCGACCTGGACGGAACCCTGGTGGACACCGAGCCGCGCAGCCAGGCCGCCTGGCGCCGGCTGTTCCTGGCCCACGGGGTGCCGCACGACCAGCCCATGCTGGCCTCCTTCGCCGGGCGGCCGGGCAAGGCGGTACTCACCGAGCACCGCCACAGCTTCGACCGGCGGCACACCGTGGACGAGCTGTTCGCCGAGGCGTTGTCCTACGCCACCGCGCCCGCCGCGCCCGTCCCCGGAGCCGTCGAGCTGGTGCGCGCGCTGCACTCGAGCGGCCTACCGGTCGGTGTGGTCACCTCCGGTACCCGGGACTACGCGCGCGCCGAGCTGGACGCCCTGGGGCTGCCGGCACTGCTCGCCGTACTGATCACCGCCGAGGACGTGGCCGCCGGCAAACCCTCGCCCGAGGGCTACCTCGCAGGCTGCCGCGCCCTCGGCGTCGCGCCGGAGCGGACCCTCGTCTTCGAGGACGCTCCGGCGGGGGTGGCCGCCGCCAAGGCAGCCGGCGCCTACTGCGTCGCGGTCACCACCACCCAGCCGGCCGCCGCGCTCTCCGCCGCCGACCTGGTCGTCGCCGACCTGTCCGGCCTGCGCTGGGCGGACGGACACCTGGAGCAGCGCTGAGGGGGGCCGGTCCGTGCGGTGAACGCTCGAATGCTCAAGGTGCGTATCGACGGTCTGCCGGCCGGCCGGTTCGATTGAATCGCCGGGGCGGGGCTGTGCCGCACCGACGTGCACATCCGTGACGGCTGGTTCGCCCCCGCGGTGCCCAGTGAGTTGCCCCTGACGCTGGGGCACGAGAACACCGGGTGGGTTCAGGAGATCGGCGCCGCGGTGGAGAACGTCGTGGTGGGCGATGCGGTGATCTGCCATCCCCAGCTGTCCTGTGGGTTCTGTGCGGCGTGTCGGATCGGCGACGACATGCGATGTGCTCGGGGCCTGGAATTCACCGGGCTGACCAGGGCAGGGGGGTTCGCCGAGCTGTTGAAGACCACCGACCGCGCGGTGCTGCCGCTGCCTCCGGACACCGACGTCGCCGCCGTCGCCCCGCACGCCGACGCGGTGCGCACGCGGCGGTATCCGCTGGATGCCTTCGCGGACGCGGTCGCCGACCTCGAGGCGGGCAGATTGCACGGGCGCGGAGTCCTCGTCCCGTGAGCGGGCGGGGCCACCGGCGACCCCTCCCGCGTGAGCCCGCGAGTCACCAGACCAGGGTGCCTCCGGTCTGGTACTCGGTGACCCGGGTTTCGAAGAAGTTCTTCTCCTTGCTCAGGTCCATCGACTCCGACATCCAGCCGAACGGGTTCTCAATATCGGACGCCGTGCCGAACAACGGCGCCAGCCCCAGCTGGCCGCACCGGCGGTCGGCGATGAACCGCATGTACTGCTCGCAGGACCCGGCGGACAGCCCGAGCATGCCGCGCGGCAGGGTGTCCCGCCCGTAGGCGATCTCCAGCTCGCAGCCCTCGGCGAGCATCGCCCGCAGCTGCCCCCTGAAGGAGTCGGTCCACAGCCCCGGGTTCTCCGCCGCGATCTGGTTGATCACGTCCACGCCGAAGTTCAGGTGGATCGACTCGTCGCGCAGGATGTACTGGTACTGCTCGGCGATGCCGACCATCTTGCCGCGCCGGCCCAGCGCCAGGATCTGGGCGAATCCGGTGTAGAACCACATGCCCTCGAACACCACGTAGAACGCCACCAGGTCACGCAGGAATGCCTGGTCGGCCGCCGGGGTGCCGGTGCGGAAGTCCGGGTCCTCCAGGCTGCGGGTGTGTTTGAGCGCCCAGGCCGCCTTGTCGGTGATGGACGGCACCTCGCGGTAGGCGTTGAACAGCTCGCCCTCGTCCAGCCCGAGCGACTCGCAGATGTACTGGAAGGTGTGCGTGTGCACGGCCTCCTCGAATGCCTGGCGCAGCAGGTACTGCCGGCACTCCGGGTTGGTCAGGTGCCGGTAGACGGCCAGCACGATGTTGTTGGCGACCAGCGACTCGGAGGTGGCGAAGAAGCCCAGGTTGCGCTTCACCATGTGCCGTTCGTCGGCGGTGAGGCCGTCGGGCGAGCGCCACAGCGAGATGTCCGCCTGCATGGACACCTCGGACGGCATCCAGTGGTTGGCGCAGCCGGACAGGTACTTCTCCCACGCCCACCGGTACTTCAGCGGTAACAGTTGGTTGACGTCGGCCCGCGCGTTGATCATGCGCTTGTCGCTCACGTCCACCCTGGCCGCGCCGCGCTCGATGGTGCCCAGCCCGGTCGGGTCGGCGGTGTCGGTGTCGGTGTCGAATTCCAGGCTCACTGGCAGGCCTCGCAATCGGCGTTCTCGATGGAGCAGGCGGCGCCGGCCACCAGCTCCGGCGCGGCGTTACCGAACTGCACACCAGGCAGGTTCGGCGGCTCGGAAACCTGCGCCGTGTGGAGTTCGGTAACAACGGGCCGGATGGCCGGCGCCGCGCCGGCCACGATGTGTGCTGAGAGCGCCGACTCAGTGTGCTGAGAGCCCCGACTCGCGGGCAGTTGGATTGCGGGGGTGGGGGGTACGGCGTTGAGGCGGCCGTCGGTGCCGGTGAGGGTGGATTTCTCTACTCGGGTGGCGGCTTGGGAGCGTAGGTAGTACGTCGTCTTCAGGCCTCGGATCCAGGCGAGTTGGTAGAGGGCGTCGAGTTCGCGGCCGCTGGGCTGGGCCAGGTAGAGGTTCAGTGATTGCGCCTGGTCCAGCCACTTCTGCCGGCGCGCGGCCGCCTCGATCAGCCAGCGGCTGTCGATCTCGAACGCGGTGGCATAGAGCTCCTTGAGGTCGGCCGGCACCCGCTCGATCTCGCCCAGCGCGCCGTCGAAGTACTTCAGGTCGCCGACCATCACCGGGTCCCACAGGCCGCGCGCGGCCAGGTCGCGCACCAGGAATGCGTTGACCACGGTGAAGTCGCCGGACATGTTCGCCTTGACGTAGAGGTTGCGGTACAGCGGCTCGATGGACGGGTTGACGCCGGTGATGTTGGCGATCGTCGCGGTCGGCGCGATGGCCATCACGTTGGAGTTGCGCATGCCCTGGGCGAGCACGGTGGCCCGCAGCGCGTCCCAGTCCAGCCGCTTCGTCCGGTCCAGCTCCAGCTCGCCCTCGCCCCGGGCCGCCGCGAGCAGCTCGACCGAGTCGATGGGCAGCACTCCCTGGCTCCACAGCGAACCCTCGAACGACGGGTACCGCCCCCGCTCGGCGGCCAGGTCGGAGGATGCCTTGATGGCGTGGTAGCTGATCAACTCCATGGACTCGTCGGCGAACTCCACGGCACGCTCCGAGGCGAGCGGGATGCGCAGGGTGAACAGCGCGTCCTGGTGTCCCATCAGGCCCAGGCCGACCGGGCGGTGCCGCAGGTTGGACCGCCGGGCGGCCGGGATCGTGTAGAAGTTGATGTCGATGACGTTGTCCAGCATCCGCACCGCGGTGCGCACGGTGGCGGCCAACCGGGGCGCGTCCAGGGCGTCCGGCCCGACATGCCGGGCCAGGTTCACCGAGGCCAGGTTGCACACCGCGACCTCCTGAGCCCCGGGGGCGGCGGTGGTGTTCAGGGTGATCTCGGTGCACAGGTTCGAGGAGTGCACCACGCCGGCGTGCCGCTGCGGCGAGCGCAGGTTGCACGGGTCCTTGAAGGTGATCCACGGGTGGCCGGTCTCGAACAGCATGGTCAGCATCCGCCGCCACAGCTCCACCGCCCGGACGGTCCGCCACACCGTGCGCTCGCCGCGCGCGGCCGCCTCCTCGTGCGCCCGGTACGCGGCGGCGAACTCCGCGCCGTACAGGTCGTGCAGGTCGGTGACCTCGTCCGGGGAGAACAGCGTCCACTCCGCGTCCGCGCGCACCCGGCGCAGGAATTCGTCCGGCACCCAGTTCGCGGTGTTCATGTCGTGCGTGCGCCGCCGGTCGTCGCCGGTGTTCTTGCGCAGGTCGAGGAACTCCTCGATGTCGATGTGCCAGGTCTCCAGGTACGCGCACACCGCGCCCTTGCGCTTGCCGCCCTGGTTCACCGCGACCGCCGTGTCGTTGGCGATCTTCATGAACGGCACCACGCCCTGGGATACGCCGTTGGTGCCCCGGATGTGCGCCCCGATGCCGCGCACCGGGGTCCAGTCGTTGCCCAGCCCGCCGGCGTACTTGGACAGCAGCGCGTTGTCACTGATCCCGCCGAAGATGCCGGGCAGGTCGTCCGGGATGGTGGTCAGGAAGCAGGAGGACAGCTGTGCGCGGGTGGTACCGGCGTTGAACAGCGTCGGGGTCGAGCACATCACGTCGAAGCTGGACAGCAGCTGGTAGAACTCCACCGCCCGGGCCTCCCGGTCGATCTCGCGCAGCGCCAGCCCCATGGACACCCGCAGGAAGAACGCCTGGGGCTGCTCGTAGCGCCGGCCCCGGGAGTGCAGCAGGTAGCGGTCGTAGAGGGTCTGCAGGCCGAGGAAGCCGAAGTCCAGGTCGCGCTCCGGCTTGACCGCCGCGGTCAGCCGGTCCAGGTCGAACTCGGCCAGGCCTGGGTCCAGCTGGCCCAGCTCCACGCCCCGGCGCAGGTAGGCGGCCAGGTATTCGGGGTAGCGGCGGGCGGTCTCGGCCTGGTCGGCCGGCGGTTCCAGGCCCAGCGTGCTGAACGCCTCGCGGCGCAGCAGGTCCAGCAGCAACCGCGCGCTGACCTGCGAGTAGTCCGGGTCGGTCTCCACCAGCGCGCGGGCGGCCAGCACCGGCGCCTGGTCCAGCTCGTCGGCGCCGATGCCGTCGTAGAGCAGCGCGGCGGTGTCGGTGATCACCCGCTTCGCGTCGGTGGCGGCCAGGCCCGCACAGGCCTCGGTGATGATCTGGCGCAGCCGCTCGGTGTCGATCGGCGCGGTGCCGCCGTCGGCCAGGCGCACCCTCGGCTGGCCCGGCTCGGGCGCGGTGTCGGCCTGCTTGCGCGCCCGGGCGTGTTCCTCCCGGTAGAGCACGTAGGAGCGGGCCACCGCGTGGTGCCCGCCGCGCATCAGCGCCAGCTCCACCTGGTCCTGGATCTGCTCGATGTGCAGCGCCCGGTCCGGGCCGGCGTGCCGCAGCAACGCCAGCTCGACGGCTTCGGTGAGCCCGGCGACCACCGCGCGGACCCGGCTGGAGGCGCCCGCGTCGGTGCCCTCCACGTCGAGGAATGCCCTGGTCAGCGCCGAGGAAATCTTGGTTGAGTCGAACGGTGTGGTCTCGCCGTTGCGGCGGATCACCGGGACAGCGGTGTCGGTCCGGGTTGTCGCGGACATCGTCACAGTCATGGAGCGGTGCACCCCTCGTGGCCACGTCGGAGGTCCGGCGGTGTGCGAGAGGCGTGGGAAACACCGTCGCGGCCCGGCGGCTCGCGACGTTGATCCCGGGCCTGCCCTCGCGGCCGTCGGACCACCACGCGCACTGTGCGCGCGGCGCGCTGGCAGGTCTTCGGACTCGTGGGCGCCCTGGCGCGTGGACCGCGTCAAGCCCTACTGGCCGTCGCTTCCCAGGAGCACGCTCCCAGTGCGTGATGACGGCGTTCGTTCCCACTCACCGCTGCGGGGCAGTCCCGGATTCGCACCGGGTTCCCTCTTGCGACGACCGATCGGGTGAACCGGCCGAACCAGCGAGGGAAACCCTACATGTAGAACTTACATCCGCGTAAGTCACCCATATGTAGTGTCTTGCTTGGTGTTCGAGCGCGCCTGCCGGCAGCTGTCGCCATCGCCGAGCGGGCCCATCCACACGCCAAAACCGGCCGTCATCCTGGGCCGGCCTGAATAGCATCGGTGCGGCGAGTAGTCCGGCGACGAGAGGTCGGCCATGTCTGAGGGGGGCGCGGGCTCCGGCCCTGTCGGCGGAGAGCCCGGCCAGCTGGTCGACCCGCCCAGCGATCCACGGGACAGCGCGGCTCATGTGCGCCGAGTCGCCGGCGCGGGTCTCATCGGCACAGCGATCGAGTTCTACGACTTCTTCCTCTACGGGTTGGCCGCCGCGGTGGTCTTCGGGCCCCAGTTCTTTCCCTCCGCCTCGCCGGTCGCCGGGACACTCGCCTCGCTGGCCACCTTCGGCGCCGGCTTTCTCGTCCGGCCGCTCGGCGGCGTGGTCTTCGGCCACTTCGGTGACCGGATAGGCCGCAAGCGCGTCCTGGTCATCACACTGCTGCTGGCCGGCGGCAGCACGTTCCTGATCGGGCTGCTGCCGACCTACTCAGCGATCGGTGTCGCGGCGCCGGTGCTGTTGGTGCTCTGCCGACTGTTGCAGGGCCTCGGCGTCGGCGGCGAGTGGGGCGGCGCGGTGCTACTCGCGATAGAACATGCCCCGGCCAACCGGCGCAGCGTGTACGGCGCCTTCCCGCAGATGGGCAACCCGATCGGACTGATCTCCGCGATCGTGATCTTGCTGCTGTGTCGGGCCCTGACGTCCCCCGAACAGTTCCAGGCCTGGGGTTGGCGCATTCCGTTCCTGCTCAGCGCGGCACTGGTGGTGACCGGGCTGGTCATCCGCCTCCGGGTGCTGGAGAGCCCGGAGTTCGAGCGGGCGCGTACCGAACGGAAGATCGTGCGAGTGCCGTTCGTGGAATTGGTCCGCCGGTACCCACGCCAACTGATCTTCGGCACCTTGGTGGCCACCGCGTCGCCGGCGATCGGGTTGTTGCTCTACGTCTACCTGGTGTCGGTCGGGCAGCAGGTACTGCACGTCTCCGCCGGCCGAATGCTGTTTCTCGCGGCCTCGTCCGGGGTGGGCCTGCTGGTGGCGATCTGGATCTCGTCCCACCTCGCCGAACGCCTCGGCCGCAAGACGATGTCCATCATCGGCCTGGTCGTGATGGCCGTCTGGGCGTTTCCGTTCTTCCTGCTCTTCCAGAGCGGTTCGCTGCCTCAGATGCTGCTGGGGTTCGTGGTCTTCGGCGCCTCGGTGGGCATCGTGAACGGTCCGCAGGCGGCGATCCTGGCGGAGCTGTTCCCGGTCGGGATGCGCTACAGCGGTGCCTCGTTCGCGTTCCAGCTTGCGTCCATCCTGGGCGGTGCGGTGGCGCCGCTGGCGGCCGCCGCGTTGTTCGCCGGGACCGGTGAGTTGCTGGCTGTCGGCGGCTGGGCGGTGGTCATCGCCCTGATCAGCCTGGTCTCGTTCCGGTTCCTGCCTCCGCCGGTGGATTCCCCGGGCGCGTAGCGGGATCGGTCCCGAGTCCGCACACCCTCTTCGTCCGCCGCACACCTGCTGCAGCGGGTGTGCGGCGCATGGAGGCGGTGTGCGGTGAGAGTTGTCCACACAGCACGGTGTTGTCCACAGGTGGCCGTTTGTGCGGCGTCGACCTGCTCGGGGGGCGGTGATGCTGGAGGAGTGAGCCTGGAACTTCCTCCGTTGCCGCGTCACCGACTGATCGCCGCGGGTTACTCCGACCGCGAGCTGCGGCGGCTCCGCGCGGCCGGGACGGTGACCACGGTCAGGCGCGGCGCCTACGTCGACGCGGCGGATGCTCGCCTGACCGACGACGCCGCCCGGCATGCGCTACTGATCGCGGCCGCGCTTACCGACCGGGCGCCCGGGGCGGTGGTGAGCCACTGCTCCGCGGCGGTGCTGTACGGGCTGCCGGTGTGGGCGGTTGCGCTGGATCGGGTGCATCTCACCCGGGCGCAGCGCACCGGCGGTCGGATCGGCCGGACGGTGCACCTGCACACCGCGCCGCTGGATCCCGACGACATCCGCGTCGTGGACGGGGTGGTGGTGACCTCGCCGGCACGCACGGTGGTCGACCTGGCCAGGACGTTGCCGTTCGAGGTCGGCGTCGTGTTCGCGGACGCTGCCCTGCTGGTCGGCTTGGCCGACGCCGAGAGCCTGGTGGCGTCGCTGCGGCGGGCCTGCCGGTGGCGGGGGTTCCCGACGGCGCGCCGGGTGGTCGCGTTCGCCGACGGGCGCAGCGAGAGTGTGGGGGAGTCCCGGAGTCGGGTCGCGCTGCACCGCGCCCGGGTGCCCGCACCGGTGCCGCAGTGGGAGGTGCGCCGAGAGGGGGTGCTGCTGGGCAGGGTGGATTTCGGCTGGCCCGACCTCGGCACGGTGGCGGAGTTCGACGGGCGGATCAAATACGGGCGGCTGCTGCGTCCTGGCCAGGACGCCGGCGACGCGGTGTTCGAGGAGAAGCGGCGGGAGGACGAGCTGCGGGACACCGGGCTGCGGGTGGTTCGTTGGGGCTGGGATGACCTGCGCGCCTTCGACACCGTGGTCGCCCGCCTGCAACGCGCATTCCGCCACCCCTGACGCCGCGTTCACCCTGGCGCCGCACACCCGGTGTCGGCGCCGCACACCCGCTGCAGCAGGTGTGCGGCGCACGAAGAAGGTGTGCGGCGACGCAACTGCGGCGACGCAACGGCGACGTCAGCCGGTGTTGGGGGCGTAGTGGTCACGGGCTAGGGCGAGCAGGTTGACGGCGGGTTCGGTGGGCCGTGCGTCGGGTAGCGCGGCCGACATGACCGCCGCGGCCGAGGGCGGTTCGATCGGCCGGAACGTGGCACCCGGTATGCGCAGATTGCTGGTGCAGGTGGGGACCAGGGAAACGCCGAGCCCGGTGGCGACCAGTGCGACCAGGCTGTGGTCGTTGGGCGCCTCGTAGACGACGTCCGGGGCGAAGCCGGCGGAGCGGCAGGCCGCGGTGATGGCGTCGAAGGCTTCTGGCGCATCGGCGCGGGGGAACACCACGAACCGCTCGCCGGCCAGCTCGGCCAGTGGGACGCACTCGGCGCTGGCCAGCCGGTGCTGTTCGGGCAGGGCCGCCACCAGCGGTTCGGTGACCAGCGGCCACCTCGTGACGCCCGGATGCGGGTCGGTGCCGCGCAGGAACGCGATGTCCAGGGTGCCCTGTAGCAGCGCCTCCAGCTGTGGGACCGCCTCCATCTCGTAGACCAGCGGAAGCACCGAGGGATACGCGGCGCGGAATGCGGGCAGCAGATCCAGCAGTACCCCGGAGAAGCCGGAGCCGACGCTGCCGATGCGCAGCGCGCCGCTCTGCCCGTGCCCCACCCGTCGCACGATGCGGACCGTTTCCTCGGCGCGGGCGAGCAGCACCCGGGCTTCGGTGAGCAGTGCGGCGCCGGCCGGGGTGACCCGGACCCCTCGCGGGTTGCGCTCCAGCAGGCGCACCCCGAGCTCCCGCTCCAGCCTGGCGATCTGCTGGCTCAACGGCGGCTGGGCGATGCCGAGGCGGCTGGCGGCGCGGGTGAAGCTGAGCTCCTCCGCGACGGCCGCGAAGTATCTGAGGTGGCGCAGCTCCACCCCGCAACCATATCCAAAACGTCTGACTGAGCCCACCTAGCCGTATTGGACATATGACGTATCCCCACCCTTTACTGCTCTGATAGCGCGGCCTTCCCGCCCGGACCGGCACCCGCCCCGGGCACTACCTGGAGGTGGTCCGCATGGGAAATGGCACGGTCCTCCTGGACGACCTGCCGCTCTCCAAGTTCCACCTGCGGGTCACCGCGTACACCACCGGCGGGATGTTCTGCGACGGCTACATCCTGGGCATGATCGGCATCGCGCTGGCGGTGTGGGCGCCGCAGCGTGGGCTTTCCGCGGCGACCGAAGGCCTGATCGGCGCGTCGGCGCTGGTCGGGATCTTTCTGGGCAGCCTGATCTTCGGCACGATCACCGACCGGGTTGGCCGGCAGACCATGTACCTGGCCGACCTCGCGCTGTTCGTCGTCGGTTCGGTGCTGCAGTTTTTCGTCGCCGAACCGTGGCAGCTGGTGGTACTGCGGTTGATCATGGGCGTGGCGATCGGCGCCGACTACGCGATCGGCGCGGCGCTGCTGTCGGAGTTCCTGCCCCGCAGGCAGCGTGGGCCGCTGCTGGCCAGCCTGAATGCGGTGTGGACCGTCGGGTTCGTGGTCGCCTTCGTGGTGGGTTACCTGATGCGCGGGCTGGGCGACGACTCGTGGCGGTGGATGCTGGCCTCCAGCGCCATACCCGCGGTCATCGTGCTCTGCCTGCGGCTGGGCACCCCGGAGTCGCCCCGCTGGCTGGCCGCCCAGGGCCGTCGCGACGAGTCCGACAAGGTGCTCGCCGAGTTCTTCGGGCCGGACGTGGTGCTCGGCGAGGAACCGCCGGCGCCCAGGCGGGCCCGGCTCGCCGAGCTGTTCACCCCGCGCTGGCGGCGCCGCACCGCATTCGCCTCGCTGTTCTGGTTCTGCCAGGTGCTGCCGTTCTTCGCGCTGTTCACCTTCGCGCCGACCGTGCTGTCCTCGCTCGGGCTGCGCGACGAGTTCACCGGCGGCCTGGTGCTGAACGTGTTCCAGCTGGCCGGCGGTGTGCTCGGCGTTGTGATCATGAACAGGTTGGCCAGGCGCGGGTTCGTGCTGTGGTCGTTCGTGGTGCTCGCGCTGTCGCTGCTGCCGCTGGCGCTGTCCGCGCATCCGTCCGCGACGCTGGTGGTTGTCTCGTTCGCGGTGTTCGCCTTCGCGGTTTCCGCCGCCGGCAACCTGGAGACCGTCTACCCGGCCGAGCTGTTCCCGACCGACCTGCGTGCCACCGGGGTCGGCTTCGCCGCGGCGATGAGCCGGATCGGCGCGGCCATCGGCACGTTCCTGCTGCCGCTGAGCCTGGTGCACCTGGGAAACCAGGCGACCATGGCGATCGGTGTGGCGGTGCTGCTGCTCGGCGCGGCGGTTTCCTGGGCGTGGGCGCCGGAGACCCGCCACCTCGCGCTGGCCGAGTCGAGCGGCGGCGCCGAGCTCCGGGCCGACCCGGTGCGGGGCGACCCGACGGGTGCGCCCGCCCCGGTGGCCGAAGCATGACCGCGAGCCAGCATTCGGCCTCACGACCTGCCGCACCACGTCCTCGACGCCGGCCGGGCCGAGAGCCGGTATCCCCAGCACCGGCTCCGCCCCGGCGAGGTGACGGTTCCCGACCACCAGGCCGGCTTCGCCCGCCCCGAGCAAGCCATCAGCTGAGTTGATTGTGTTGGGAGGACATTGATGGACGCGCAGGTCGCGGTGATCGGCGTCGGCAGCATCGGCTCGATGGCGCTGTGGCAGTTGGCCCGCCAGGGCGTCGACGCCATCGGGTTCGAGCGGTACGCGCCTGGCCACGACCAGGCGGCCGCCGGCGGCGAGTCGAGGATCTTCCGCACCGCCTACCTGGAAGGCCCGGGATACGTGCCGCTGCTGCTGCGCGCCCGCGAGCTGTGGCGGGAGCTGGAGGAGGAGTCCGGGCAGTCCCTGCTCACCCTCAACGGTGGCCTGATGATCGGGCCCGCCGAGTCCGAGTCGATGCG
>DATHIT010000477.1:0-22393 GCA_035489915.1 Pseudonocardia sp.
TGGCACTGGTGGCGCGTCGGCAGGGTCGGTTCGACGACGCGCGCCGGCACCTGCACAGCGTCCGGGGTTGGCACCGCCAGGTGAGGTACGAGCCGGGCAACGCGCTGGTCCTGGCCGAGCTGGGCTTCATCGCCGAACAGCACGGCGACGCGGCGGGCGCGCGGTCGCTGCACCTCGACGGCTGGCACATCGCCCGCCGGCTGGGCGATCCGAGAGCTGTCGCGCTCGCGCTGGAAGGACTGGCCGGCGCCGAGGCCCTCGCCGCGCGGCACGACCAGGCCGCGCGATTGCTGGGTGCGGCGGCGGCGACAAGGGACGCCGTTGGTGCCCCGCTGCCGAGCGCCGAACGCGGAGACGTCGACCGCATCGAGGCCGCCATCCTCGCCGCGTTGGGGGAGGGGCGTTTCGCCGCGCATTTCGCCGAGGGCGGCCTGCTCAGCGCGGACGAGAAACTGGCCCTGGCCGGCAACTGAGCGGCTGCGCGCCGCCTGATCCGCTGCTGGCATGCTGGGGCGGTGACGAGAACCGGGACGGCCGCCGACCGGTGGCGGGAGTTGCAGGACACGCGGGGGATCCCGCCGGAGATCCTGGCCACCGCGCCGGAGAGCCCGTGGCGGCACGATCCGAAGCACTTCGCCGCGCCCGCCGACCCGCCGGACACGCCGTCCCGGGACGCCGCGCTGGCTCTGCTCGGCGAGGAAGGCCCCCGGCGCGGTCCGCTCACCGTGCTGGACGTGGGCTGCGGCGGCGGGACCGCGTCGCTGGCCGTGGCCGACCACGCCGAGCTGCTCGTCGGGGTGGACCACAATCCGGGCATGTTGGAGGTCTTCGCCGCCGACTGCACCACCCGCGGCGTCGCGTTCCGCACCGTGCTCGGCGAGTGGCCGGCGGTGCACGACCAGGCCGGCATCGCCGACGCGGTGCTGTGCCACCACGTCGGCTACAACACGGTGGAGTTCCCGCCGTTCCTGATCGCGCTGACCGTCGCCGCGCGCCGCGGCGTGGTCATGGAGCTGACCGCCCAACACCCGATGGCCTGGCTGGACCCGCTGTGGGTGCGCTTCCACGGGCTGCACCGGGAGCCGCCGGCGACCGCCGACGACGCCGTGGCGGTGCTCCAGGAGATGGGCATCCAGCCGACCGTGGTGCGCTGGGAACGGCCAGCGCGGCTGCCCGAGGACCCGGAGTGGGTGGCCCGGCGGCTGTGCCTGCCGCTGGACCGGGTCGGCGAGGTGGCCGAGGCGCTGGCTGAGATCCCGCCGAGGCCCCGGGTCACGGTCACCCTCAGCTGGTGAGCGCGCCGCTCAACGGCCGCTGACCAGCCACCAGGCGATCAGCACCCCGAGCGAGTTGGTGGCCAGGTGAGACAGCGCCGGGGTGACCAGGTGCCCACCCCAGCGGCGCCAGAGCATCAGCAACAGCCCGGCCGCGGTCATCGCCACCACGGCCAGCGCCGCCTGCGCGACCATCCCCCAACCGCCGAACGCGGACGCCATAGCCGCGTTGGACGCGTCCACCCCGATCGAGGGCAGCACGTGCCAGAGCCCGAACAGCACCGAGGACACCAGCGCGCCCCGCCACCACCCGGTCCCGTCACCGTCCCCGCTGTTCACTCCGCCGTTGATCAAGGCCGGGAGCACGCCCCGGAAGGCGACCTCCTCGAGCACCACGGTGCCCAGCGGGATGCGGACCAGGGCGGCCAGCAGCGCGGCGCTCAGCGGCCCGGCCGCACGCTGGTCCAGGAAAGCGTCCCGGGTGGCCGGCAACAACACCGCAACCAGGTACACCGCCGCCACCAGGCCGGCGGCCAGCCCACCGATCAGCAGCCCCCGACGCAGCCGGAGCCGCCCCAGCCCAAGATCCGCCCAGGTCAACCCGGCCCGCCGGGCGAGCACCAGCAACACCGCGGCCACGGCGAGGTTCCACGGTACGTAGGCCTCCGGCCATACCCGATTGCTGACAATGTTGGATGCGGTAAGAATTGCGATCACCGCGGCGAGCGCCATCCGGCGGCGGCCGCGAGCGGCGGGCGCGCCGGGGCTGGCGGGGCGAGCGACCGCAGCCGGGGGCACCTCACCATGGTGCGTCATCGGCGACGCCGCCGACGAATTGGGTCCACAGGGGGTGAATGGCGGTGACCGCGACCGAGTCCGGCCCCGGTCTCTTTCCGGCACCACCGCCCGAGCCCGGGCGAGATGGCGCCCAGACGCCACTGGCCAGGGACGGCTACGTGGACTTCCTGCGCGGGTTCTCCATCGTCGTGGTGGTGCTCTGGCACTGGGCGTTCACCATCCTGCAGTGGACTCCGGCCGGGCCGTTCGCCACCAGCCCGCTCGGCTCGTTCTCCGGGCTGTGGGTGCTCACCTGGCTGTTCCAGGTGCTTCCGCTGTTCTTCTACGTGGGCGGATACGTGCACCTCAAGGCCTGGCAGCGGGCCCAGGTACGCGGCGAGCACCTGGGCCACTTCGTCTGGCGGAACCTGCGCAAGCTGTCCCTGCCCGCCCTGCTGCTGGCCGGCGTGTGGATCGCCCTGGGCGCCGCGCTCGGTGTCGGCTTCAACCTGACCTGGCTGGGCCGCGCGGTGCTGCTGGTGATCAGCCCGCTGTGGTTCATCGCGGTGTACCTGCTGCTCATCGCACTGATCCCGGTGTGGTTCGCGCTGCAGCGGCGGTTCGGTCCGGTCGCCTTCGTGTGGATGATCGGGCTGACCATCCTGGTGGACATCGTCCGGTTCCGCTACCACCACGACGGCCTGGCGTACCTGAACATGCTGCTGGTCTGGGGCGTCGCGTTCCAGGCCGGCTTCTACTACGAGGCGGTGGTCCGGGCGTCCCGCAAGGTGGACGCCGCGCTGCTGTGGGCCGGGCTGTTCGGCCTGGTCGGGCTGGTGTTCTCCGGGCTGTACCCGGGTTCCATGGTGGGCGTGCCGGGGGAGGCGTCGAACATGGCGCCGCCGACCTTGTGCATCGTGGCACTGTTGACCTTCCAGATCGGCGTGGCCGAGATGGCCCGCCCCCGACTGGAACAGTGGCTGGCCCGCCCCCGGCCGCACCGGCTGGTCGAGGTGGTCAACCGGTTCGCCATGCCGGTGTTCCTGTTCCACACCACCGGAATGGCCATCGGCCGGGGCATCATCTACATGATCAACGGCGAGCTGGCCGAGCGCACCAACCCCGACCTGACCTGGTGGCTGGAACGACCGCTGTTCGTCGGCGTGTCGCTGCTGTGCACGCTGCCGGTGATCTGGCTGTTCGGCCGCTACTCCCGCCGCCGCCCGAACCCGCTCGCCCCCAGCGTCCGCCCCGCCTGAGCTGGGGTTGCCGGCTCGGTTGGGGTGCCGGCGCGGTTGGGGTTGCCGGCGCCGCACAGAGCCCGTGCATGCCGCACAGCCCGTGCAACGTCTGCGCGGCCTGCGCGCGGTCTGTGTGACCGGTCTCCGGCGCCGGGCCGGAGGCGTCGTGGCACCGATGGGTCAGTCGGTCACCTTGGCATCCGCCCGCAGCCCGAGCAGCCCGCGGCTCATTCGCACCAGGACAGACCACCGGGCCGGGCGGGCCGGTGGGTCGCCGACCGCGTGTCCGGCGCGGTCCAACAGGTCCTCCAGCAGGGCGTCGTGCAGGCGGCGGATCAGCAGCGTCCAGTTGAGCAGGCCCAGCCCACGGGGCTGGCCGGTCAGCTCGTGCCGGAGTACGGCGGTACCCGGCCGGCTCCCCGGCAGTACCTCGAGGGTGTGCGTGCCGTCCAGATCGGTGGGTTCCTGGAACTTGAACACCGCGCGCCGACCGGGCTGGTAGTCCACCACCTGATACCGGATCGGGCCGTGCCCGCCGTCCGCGCCCACCCCCAGCGGGCGGTCCAGGACCAGCGGGGGCCAACGGCTCGGCCACAGCCCGCCCGGCTCGGCCACCTGGTCGAGCAGCGCGCCGAGCTGGTCCTCGGTGGCCCGGAACTCCCGCTGATGCACATTGTGGATCATTGCTGAAGCCTTTCCATACGGAACCGTACGGTCACTCCATACGCTAGCGTACGGAGTGTGGTGAGGGAAGCGAGTACTCGTCGGCTGAGCCGGGACGACTGGACCGCCGAGGCGTTGCGCGCGCTGGGCGCGGGCGGCCTGGCGGCGGTGGCCATCGAACCGATCGCGGCCCGGCTGGGTGCCACCAAAGGCAGTGGTTACTGGCACTTCCGCGGTCGCGCCGACCTGGTTGCCGCCACCCTGGCGCGCTGGGAGGCGGAGCACACCGAGGCGGTCATCGCCCAGGCGGACACCGGCGGTGACCCGGTCGGCCGGCTGCGTGAGCTGCTCCGGGTGGTACTCGGCCGGTCCGGGCCGTTCCGGGTGGAGCTGGCGCTGCTGGCCTCCTCGGAGGATCCGCTGGTGGCGCCCACCGTGCGCCGGGTGACCCAGCGCCGCATCGACTACCTGACCGGACTGTTCACCGGTCTCGGCTTCGACCGGGTCCAGGCGGATCGACGAGCGCTGTTGGCGTACACGACCTACCTCGGTCACGCCCAGCTCGCCCGGACCGCCCCGGACGCGGTCCCGCGCGGCGGCGGCGCCCGCCAGGCCTACCTGGACTCGGTGCTGGCCGCGTTGATCACTCGGTGATCGCGGGCCGCCCGACCCGCCCTTGACCCGGTGACCGCACCCGATCGCCGACGCGGTGAAATAACACCGTGCAATGACGTGCGGAAATAACTGGTCAGGGCGGAGGGAGGGCGATGAACGTCTCCCTCGAGGCCGTGCTCGGCGTCGGCGCCGCGGTGGTGCTGCTGGCCGTCGTGGCGGTGCGCGCCTCGGTCCGTCTCGGCCTGCCCTCGCTGTTGCTCTACCTGGGCATCGGGGTGCTACTCGGCGAGTCGGTGCTCGGCTTCCAGTTCGAGAACGCCGAGCTGACCGAGTCACTCGGCCTGGCCGCGCTGGTGCTGATCCTCATCGAGGGTGGGCTGACCACCCGCTGGTCGGACGTGCGCCCCGCGCTCGGCCTGGGTATTTCGCTGTCCACGCTGGCCGTGGTGGTGAGCATCGGCATCACCGGCAGCGCGCTGCACTGGCTGCTCGGGCTGGACTGGCGGGTCGCCTTCCTCTGGGGCGCGGTGCTGTCCTCCACCGACGCGGCGGCGGTGTTCAGCGTGTTGCGCGGGGTGGGCGTGCGGCGGCGGCTGGCCGGGGCGCTGGAGCTGGAATCCGGGCTGAACGACGCGCCGGTGGTGATCGCGGTGCTGCTGCTCGCCTCGGCGGATCCGCTGCACTGGTGGGACCCCCTGCTGGTGGTCTACGAGCTGGCCATGGGCGCGGCGGTGGGGGCCGCGCTGGGGTTCGGCGGCGCGTGGGCGTTGCGCCGGGCCGCGCTGCCGGCGACCGGGCTGTATCCGCTGGCCACGATGGCGGTCTGCGTGCTCGGCTACGCCGCCGGCCAGTGGCTGCACGCCTCGGGGCTCCTGGCCACGTACCTGGCCGCGCTGATCCTGGGCAACGCCAACCTGCCGCACCGGGGCGGGGTGCTGTCCTTCGCCGAGGGCACCGGGTGGTTGGCCCAGATCGGGCTGTTCGTGTTGCTCGGGCTGTACTCCTCGCCCGGGGCGCTGGGCGGCGCGCTGGTGCCCGCGCTGGTCGCCGGGCTGGTGCTGGTGCTGCTCGCCCGGCCG
This sequence comes from Pseudonocardia sp., assembly GCA_035489915.1. Classification (GTDB taxonomy): domain Bacteria; phylum Actinomycetota; class Actinomycetes; order Mycobacteriales; family Pseudonocardiaceae; genus Pseudonocardia. The sequence continues at coordinate 5,650 of DATHIT010000477.1, forward strand.
CTGTCGGTGGTGGTGTCCATGCTGCCGTTCCGACTGCCCTGGCGCGAACAGGCGTTCCTGTCCTGGGCCGGGCTGCGCGGGGCGGTACCCATCGTGCTCGCGCTGATCCCGTTGACCCGCCCGCCGTACTCCCCGGAAGACCGGCTGCTGGTGGACGTGGTGCTGGTGCTGGTGGTGCTGCTCACCCTGCTGCAGGGCACCACGCTGCCCTGGGTGGCTCGGCTGCTCGGGGTGTCCCGCGCGGGCGAGGCGACCGAGATCGAGGTGGACTCCGCCCCGCTGGACGAGCTGGGCGCCGACCTGCTGCAGGTCCGGGTGCCGGTCGGCTCCCGGCTGCACGGGGTCTACCTGCGCGAACTGCGGCTGCCCAGGGGCGCCACGGTCAGCCTGGTGGTGCGCGGCGGCGACGGGTTCACCCCGCAGCCCGAAACCCGGCTGCAGGAACGCGACCAACTGCTGGTGGTGACCACCGCCAGCGCCCGGGTCAAGGCGGAGCAGCGGATCCGCGCGGTGGATCGCGCCGGCCGGCTGGCCAAGTGGCGCGGCGAGTCCGGCCGGTCCTAGTCGGTCCGGGTCATGGACAATCAAGGTATGACCATGCCGTCCGAGCCCGAGGCCGCCGAGGAATACCCCGAGGCCGGCGCCTCCCGACGGCGGCATCAGGTGCTCACCCTGGCCCTGGTCGCGGCGGCGGTGTGGGCGATCGACCTGAAGAGCAAGATGCTCGCGGTGGAGCACCTGGAGTGGCGGCCCCCGGAGCGGATCCTGGACGGGCTGGTGTATCTGCAGCTGGTGCGCAACCCGGGCGCGGCGTTCGGGCTGGCCACCGGGATGACCTGGCTGCTCACCCTGATCGCTTTGGGCGTGGTGGTGGCCATCGTGCGGGTCGCCGAGCGGCTCCACTCGCGGGGTTGGGCGGTGGCCCTGGGCCTGGTGCTCGGCGGCGCGCTGGGCAACCTGACCGACCGGGTGTTCCGCTACCCCGGGATCTTCCGGGGCTGGGTGGTGGACATGGTTTCGGTGTTCGCCCCGGACGGCCGGGTGTGGCCGGTGTTCAACGCGGCCGACTCGGCCATCTGCACCGGCGGCGTGCTGCTGGTGGTGCTGGCGCTGCTGGGCATCGAGCTGGACGGCTCCCGAGCGCGGAAGCGGAAGCGCGGTGAGTGATTCCCGCACCCTGCCGGTGCCCGACGGGCTGGATGGCATGCGGGTGGACGCGGGGCTCTCCCGGCTGCTCGGGCTGTCCCGCACGGTGGTGGCCGGGCTGGCCGAGGACGGCCAGGTCCGCGCGGACGGGCGGGCGCTGGACAAGTCCGACCGGTTGGTCGCGGGCACCTGGCTGGAGGTCACGCTGCCCGCCCCGGACCGTCCGGTCACCGAGCCGACGGCCGCGGTGGAGGGACTGCTCCGGCTGCACGAGGACGACGACATCGTGGTGGTGGACAAGCCGGTCGGGGTCGCCGCGCACCCGAGCCCTGGCTGGTCCGGCCGCACGGTGACCGGCGGGCTGGCCGCGCTGGGGGTGCGGCTGTCCACCTCGGGCGCGGACGAGCGGCAGGGCATCGTGCACCGGCTGGACGCGGGCACCACCGGGATCATGGTGGTGGCCAAGTCGGAGCGCGCCTACACCGCGCTGAAGTGGGCGTTCAAGAACCGCGAGGTGACCAAGCGGTACCACGCCATCGTGCAGGGCCACCCGGACCCGACCCGAGGCACCGTGGACGCCCCGATCGACCGGCACCCCCGGCACGACTACCGGTTCGCCGTGGTGGCCGGCGGCAAACCCAGCGTCACGCACTACGACACGGTCGAGGCGTTCCCGGCGGCCACCCTGCTGGACATCACCCTGGAGACCGGGCGTACCCACCAGATCCGGGTGCACATGTCCGCGCTGCGCCACCCCTGCGTCGGCGACCTCACCTACGGCGCCGACCCGACACTGACCGCTCGCCTGGAGCTGTCCCGGCAATGGCTGCACGCCCGCCAGTTGGCCTTCGCGCACCCGGCCGACGGACGGGGTGTGGAGTTCACCAGTCCCTACCCGGACGACCTGCGCCGCGCGTTGGACCTGCTGCGCGCCGATGGCTGAGCTGGACACCGACAGCACCGAGCGGGCTTCCCGGCGGCCGCTCTGGCCGGCGCTGCTCTGCGCGTTGCTGGTGCTGCTCGCGGTGGCCTGGGTGGCCGGGCGGCAGTCCCTGCAGGGTGCGCCCGACCAGCCGGCGACACTGGACGCGGTCCGGCTCGGCCCCGACCCCGGCGAGTCCGTCGCGGGCTACCTGGCCGGCCTGCCCGCCCGGCTGCCCCCGGCCGGTGCGCCGGCGGTCCCCGCGCTGGTGCAGTTCGGTGCCTTGCCGGACGGGGCGGCCGCGGCCCGGCCGGGCGGGGCGGCCGGCGCCCTGCTGGACGGGGCGGCCGCCGCCCGGCTGCTGGCCGGTGTCACCCCGGCCACCGCGGTGTTCCGGGTCCCGCTGCCCCGGGTGCAGACCGCGCTGCGCTTCCAGCCGCTGCCCCCGGTGGACGCGGCGGACCCGGTGGCCGCCGCGTTGCGTCAGTTCACCCTGGCCCAGGGGGCCGCCCAGCGGGACGCCTCGGCGCAGGCATCGCGGCTGACCGGGCGGCCGGCCTCGGTGGCCGGCTACGAGGCGGCGGCGTTGGCGGCCGAACCGCCGTGCCGGTGCGTGCTCGCCGTGCTGGTGGTGGGTGACCGGGCGGGGTTGACCCGGTTGGCCGGGCTGCCCGAGGTGCGCGCGGTGGACGCCGCACCCGAGGGCACGCCGGTGACCGGGGTGGCGCTGGCCCCGCTGCTGCCGGAACAGACGGAGGTTGCCGGGCCCGCGGCGGACGACGGCCCGGTACCGGCCGCGCTCGGCAGCCCCGGCTGAAGTGCTCCACCTGGGTGGTCGCGCAATACCATCGAGGAACTGATCTTGCCGCCGCCGACACGCCGGTGAACTCGTGAGCAGGCTCTTTCCTCAGCCGGCCGCCCGGTGCCCAAGACTGTCGGGGCCCACGATTAGATTGGGGCCATTCCGGTGATCTCGCCGGTGGTTCACACGTCGAGCAAGGTGTCTGTCTCGCGGTGCCTCCGGCGTCGTGCGGACGTCGGACTCGTGCGGGGAAGGAGCCCTTTTCATGCCCTCAGCGGACAGCTTCGTCCACCTGCACACGCACACCGAGTTCTCCATGCTCGACGGGGCGGCGCGACTGGACGATCTGTTCACCGAGGCGGCCCGGATGGGCATGCCCGCGCTGGCCATGACCGACCACGGCAACGTGTACGGCGCCTACGAGTTCTGGCGCAAGGCCAACGCACACGGCGTCAAGCCGATCATCGGCATGGAGGGCTACCTGTCGCCGGGCTCCCGGCACGAGCGCAAGCGGGCCACCCTCGGCGGGCAGACGGTCAGCGACGCCAACCCGGGTGAGATGTACACCCACATGACGCTGCTCGCGGAGAACACCGAGGGCATGCACAACCTGTTCCGGCTGTCCTCGCTGGCCAGCCTCGAGGGCTACTACTACAAGCCCCGGATGGACCGCGAGCTGCTGGAGACCTACGGCAAGGGGATCATCGCCACCACCGGCTGCCCGTCCGGCGAGGTGGCCCGGCTGTTGCAGCGGGACCGGTTCGACGACGCCTGCCAGGCGGCCAGCGACTACCGGGACATCTTCGGCAAGGACAACTTCTTCTGCGAGTTGATGGACCATGGGATCGCGATCGAGAAACAGGTCCAGGAGGAGCTGTTCCGGCTCAAGAAGCTGCTCGACCTGCCCGGCCTGGCCACCAACGACCTGCACTACACCTACGCCACCGACGCGAAGCCGCACGAGGTGCTGCTGTGCGTGCAGACCGGCAAGACCCTGGCCGACCCCAACCGGTTCAAGTTCGACGCGCAGGACTTCTACCTCAAGTCCCCGGCGGAGATGCGCCAGCAGTGGGACCCGATCCACCCCGAGGCGTGTGACAACACCCTGCTGATCGCCGAGCGGGTGGAGGTCAGCTTCACCGAGGGGCAGGACCTGATGCCCCGCGCGCCCGTCCCCGAGGGGGAGACGGAGGAGTCCTGGCTGATCAAAGAGGTCGAGCGCGGGCTGCACATGCGGTTCCCGGAGGGCATCACCGAGCAGTACCGCAAGCAGGCGGACTACGAGGTCGGGATCATCATCCAGATGGGCTTCCCGGGGTACTTCCTGGTGACGGCCGACCTCATCCAGCACGCCAAGTCGGTGGGCATCCGGTGCGGCCCGGGCCGAGGCTCGGCGGCCGGCTCCCTGGTCGCCTACGCGTTGGGCATCACCGACCTGGATCCGATCCAACACAAGCTGATCTTCGAGCGGTTCCTCAACCCCGAGCGCATCTCCATGCCCGACATCGACATGGACTTCGACGAGCGTCGGCGCGGCGAGATGATCCGCTACACCACGGAGAAGTACGGCGAGGACCGGATCGCGCAGATCATCACCTACTCCACGATCAAGGCGAAGGCCGCGATCAAGGACTCCGCCCGGGTGCTGTTCGGCCAGCCCGGCTACTCGGTGGCCGACCGGATCACCAAGGCGATGCCGCCCGCGGTGATGGGTAAGGACATCCCGCTGTCCGGGGTGTTCGACCCGAGCCACAAGCGGTACTCCGAGGCCACCGAGGTGCGTGCGCTCTACGAGACCGACCCGCAGGTCAAGGAGATCATCGACACCGCGCGGGGGCTGGAGGGCCTCAAGCGGCAGTGGGGGGTGCACGCCGCCGGTGTGATCATGTCCAGCAAGCCGCTGATCGACGTGATCCCGATCCAGCGCCGGGAGGCCGACGGCGCGATCATCACGCAGTTCGACATGGGTGCCTGCGAGACGCTCGGGCTGCTCAAGATGGACTTCCTCGGCCTGCGCAACCTGACCATCATCGACGACGCGCTGGAGAACATCGAGCTCAACGGCAAGGCCCGGCTGGAGATCGAGAGCGTCCCGCTGGACGACCCGAAGACCTACGACCTGCTCGCCAGGGGCGACACCCTCGGTGTCTTCCAGCTGGACGGCGGCCCGATGCGGGATCTGCTGCGCCGGATGGCGCCCACCGAGTTCGACGACATCTCCGCCGTCGGCGCGCTGTACCGGCCCGGCCCGATGGGTGCCAACGCGCACAACGACTACGCCGACCGCAAGAACAAGCGGCAAGAGGTCACCCCGATCCACCCGGAGCTGGCCGAGCCGCTCAAAGTCATCCTCGGCGAGACCTACGGCCTGATCGTCTACCAGGAACAGGTCATGGCGATCGCGCAGAAGCTGGCCGGCTACACGCTCGGCAAAGCGGATCTGCTGCGCCGCGCGATGGGCAAGAAGAAGAAGGAGATCCTGGACAAGGAGTACGCCGGCTTCGCCCAGGGCATGAAGGACCACGGCTACTCCGAGGCCGCGGTCAAGACGCTGTGGGACATCCTGCTGCCGTTCTCCGACTACGCGTTCAACCGGGCGCACTCGGCCGCCTACGGGGTGGTCTCCTACTGGACGGCCTACCTCAAGGCGAACTACCCCTCCGAGTACATGGCCGCCGTGCTCACCAGCGTCCGCGACGACAAGGACAAGGCGGCGGTCTACCTCGCCGAGTGCCGCAAGATGGGCATCACCGTGCTGCCGCCGGACGTGAACGAGTCGGTGCGCAACTTCGCCCCGGTCGGCACCGACATCCGGTTCGGCCTCGGCGCCATCCGCAACGTCGGGTTCAACGTGGTCGACGCGATCGTCGCGGCGCGCAAGGAACAGGGTGCGTTCGGCGACTTCTCCGACTTCCTGCGCAAGGTCGAGGCGGTCGTCTGCAACAAGAAGGTCATTGAATCGCTGATCAAGGCGGGCGCCTTCGACTCGCTCGGGCACCCGCGCAAGGGCCTGTTGCTGGTGCACGCGGACGCGATCGACTCGGTGATGAGCACCAAACGGGCCGCCTCGATCGGCCAGTTCGACCTGTTCGGCGGGGAGGACGCACCGGACCTGGGCGGCGTGTTCGACATCCCGGTACCCAACGAACAGTGGGACAAGAAACACCAGCTCGCGGTGGAGCGGGAGATGCTCGGGCTCTACGTCTCCGGGCACCCGCTGCAAGGGGTGGAGGGGCTGCTCGCGGCGAAGGTCGACACACAGATCCCGGCCATCCTGGAGGGTGACGTCCAGGATGGCGCGCAGGTCACCGTCGGCGGCATCCTCGCCTCGGTGAACCGGCGGATCAACAAGAACGGCGAGCCGTGGGCGTCCGCGCAGCTGGAAGACCTGGCCGGTGGGATCGAGGTGCTGTTCTTCCCCCGGGCCTACGCCGTGGTCGGCATGGACATCGTCGAAGACGCGATCGTGCTGGTCAAGGGCAGGGTGAACCGTCGTGACGACAAGGTATCCCTGATCGCCAACGACCTCGCGGTGCCCGATCTGTCCGCCGCCAGCGGCGCCCTGAAGACGCCGCTGCAGGTCAGCCTGCGGGCCGACCACTGCACCCCGCAGCGCGTCTCCAAGCTCAAGGACGTGCTCGGCAGCCACCCAGGCAACCACGAGGTGCACCTGCGGCTGATCAACGGCACCCGCTCGACCGTGCTGCGCCTGGACGACGGCCTCCGGGTCACCCCGAGCTCGGCGCTGATGGGCGACCTAAAAGCCCTGCTAGGCCCCGGCTGCTTAGGCTGACCACCCGCTAGCACCGGAGCCGCGGGCGGGTGAGCTGCCCTCGCCAAGGCCCGGCGCTTTCGGTGGCCGCCACCGCCGCGGCTCCCGGTGGCCGGTGGCCGGTGGCCGGCACAGACCTGGCACAGCTCGCGCAGACCTTGCAGGCTCTGTACGGCCCGCGGCCGCTCTGCGTCGCCACCGCGCCACCGCCGCCCGGGCCCGCCGCTGCCGCACCGCCGCCCAGCCCGCTACCCGCCGCACCGCCGCCGATTTCGGTGGCTGGCACAGACCTGGTACGGCCGGCGCAGACCTTGCAGGCTCTGTGCGGCCCGCGGCCGCTCTGCGTCGTCACCGCCGCTCTGCGTCGTCACCGCCGCACCGCCGCTCCGTGCGGCCGCACAGAACTGGTACAGCTCGCGCGGACCTCTCTACTCACCGAGGTCGACAGGAATCGGGATTTTCCGCGATCGAAGGAGACTCACGTCGATCTCGGTGAGCCCCACGGCTGGTTGACCTTCATGGTCAACCGAACAGCACACTGGTCCGATCTTGCGGTATCCAGCGTGGTGTTCAAGTCGGTGTCGAGGCGTGGTGCCGGGCTCGGCTCCGCGGCCGGGGAGGCTCGGCTCTGCGGCGGGGGAGGACTGGGTCAGCGCTGTTGGGGGGTGGAGCGTTGGCCGGAGCGGTGGCGGCCTTTGGAAGCCGGTTGCAGGGCGCGCACCCGGGCTAGCGCGCCGGCCACGGTGAGGGTCTGGGGGTTGTCGGGGCCGTAGACCCGGGCGTACTCGGTGTAGGCGCGGTCGTAGTTGGTGACGGCGTCGTCCAGTTGGCCGGCGTATTCCTGGGCGTAGGCGACGCTGTAGCGGGAGGCCAGGGTGTCCGGGTGCTCCGGGCCGAGGATCTCCTCCCGGGCGTCCAGCACGTCCTCGGCGAGCGGGATGCCCTCCGACGACCGGCCGGCCGCCACGTACGCGATGACCAGATTGTCCGAGGCGGCCAGGCTGTCCGGGTGGTCGGGGCCGAGCAGCGTCTCGCACTCGGTACGGATGCTCTCCGCCAGCTCCACCGCGCGGCTGCCGTCCCCGACGGCGGCGAGCTGCCGGGTGGCCCACTGCCGCAGCCCGAGCACCCGCTCGGTTGCCTCCGGCGACAGCGACGCGGACACCGAACCGGCGCTGGTGGACAGCGCGGCGATGTGCGCGACGAGCTGGTCGCCCTCGCCGCGCCGGTCCCAGGCCTGCTCCTCACCGAAGGTGGCCCGCCCGACCAGGTCGGCGGCGTCCCCGATGACCTGGGGGAGCCAGTCGTCGGCGCGCAGCCGGTCGATCACTACTCGGCGGGTCAGCTCGTGCAGCAGTACGCCGTCGTTGTCCATCCGGGTGCCCAGCAGGGACCAGCGGACCAGCCGGTGCACCGTGGCGTCCACGTCCTGCGGGTCGGCGGCCTGGTAGAGCAGTCCCCGGCCGGCGCCGGCGGGGGACAGCACGGCGAGTAGCCCGAGCAGGCGGCGGGTCACCGGGTCGGTCTCGAAGCCCGCGCCGGCCAGCGCCAACAGCGCGGCCTCGGCGGCACCGGGCGGGTAGCTCTCCTCATGCCGCGAGCCGTCCCGACCGTCGCCGAGCAGCTCGCCGGCGGCCACCGAAGCCAGCTCGCTCAGGTAGCTCTCCTGATCGACGCCTTCCTCACGCACAGTAGCCGCGGCCAGGTCGACGGAGACAGGCAGTCCGCCCAGCTCTTGGCAGGTCCGCTCGGTCAATCCGGACTGGGTGGACAGCTCCTCGTCCGGCGTCGGCTCGAGGGCCAGCTCCATGCCGAGGCTGTCCGCCTCGGGGGCGCTGGAGGTCACGATGACCCGCCAACCGGGCATGGTGGGCAGGTACGGGCGGACCGCCTCGACATCGACCACACCGTCGAAGACGATCACCGAAGGCTGGGTGCCGGTTGGCGGGTGCTGGCGCAGCCGTTCCACCGCGCGCCCGCTGCCCTCCTCGGGTACCCGCAGGCTCATCGCGTCGGCGAACTCCAGCAGCCCGGCCAGCATCTCCTCGTGGCTGCCGCAGTTGATCCAGGCGATCAGCGGCCAGCCCTCGGCCATCCGGGTGCGCGCATAGCCGGCGGCGAGCTGGGTCTTGCCCGCCCCGGTTGGCCCGGTCAACACGACAACCGGGCTGTTCTTGCCTTTGTAGCCGTGAAATGCGCCGTCCAGCGCAGCCTCGTCGGCCGGGCGCCGCAGGCTCATCGCCGGCGTCGCGGGAACCCGGCGCCAGGTCACCCAGGCGACTTCGGCGGGCTCGTCCAGCAGCTGGCCCCGGAACGACCACCAGGACAGCGGCACCCCAATGGCCGCCGCGGTCACCGCGGCGATCTCCAGCGATGTGGCACTGCCCAGCTCGTACACGCTCTCGGAGACAGCCCAGGTCAACGCGAATATCAACCCGACGAGGGCGGTGGCGATCAACCATCGCACCGACATCAACACGGTGTATCCCCTCGGCCGGCGGCGTTGTGGTGGGGGAAAGGATACGGACACTCTTTCTCGTGCCTCGCTTGGCGTGCCGCGTGTCCGCGATCATCACGGGGGGTCGCGAAAGTCGCAGCTTCCCGGTGACGGTGACTCATCAAGTGGGCGAACTCGGATACTCTCTGTGCACACCTGGACCGAGGTCGAGGGAGACCCTGTGCCTGTCAACCCAGTGCCCATCACCGCGCCTGAGGTGTTCAACGCCGCGGACTATCTGGTGTACCGCCGGGTGGCCGAGAGCGACGGGAACCGGGTCGCGCTGGTGCACCCCGGCGGGGAGCACAGCTACGCGGCGGTGGCCGAGCAGGCGCGCGCCGCGGCGGCCGGGCTGGCCGCGCTCGGGGTGCGCCCCGAGGAACGGGTGATGTTCTTCGCGTCGGACTCCGCCGAGCTGGTCGCCGGCCTGCTGGCCGCGATGCATCTGGGCGCGGTGGCCGTCCCGGTGTCCACCATGCTCACCGCCGAGGACCTGACCGGGCTGCTGCTCGACTCCCGGGCCAGGGTGCTGGTGACCTCCGCCGAGTTCGTGGACACCGCGCGCACGGCGGTGGCCAGGCTGGTCGCCGCTCGTACCGGGCTGGCCACGCTCGTGCCCGACCTGGCCGCCGTGGTCACCATCGCAGCCACCCCCGACCAGTTCGCCGTGCCGGCGCTCGCCTGGTCGGAGCTGCTCATCGGCGGCATCGGCACCGCGGCGCCGGTGTACCCGAGCTGGGCCGACTCGCCGGCGCTGTGGCTGTACACCTCGGGCACCACCGGCAGCCCGAAGGCCGCCATGCACCGGCACGGCAGCATCCGGTACGTCTGCGAGACCTACGGCCGGCAGGTGCTCGGTATCCGGCCGGAGGACCGGTGCTTCTCGGTGGCCAAGCTGTTTTTCGCCTACGGGATCGGGAACTCGCTGTTCTTCCCGTTCTCGGTCGGCGCCGCCGCGGTCCTGGAACCAGGCCGACCCACCCCCGAGCTGGTCGCCGAGGTGGTGCGCCGGCACCGGCCCACGCTGTTCTTCGGGGTGCCCACGTTCTACTCCGCGCTGCTGGCCAGCTCCATCCCGGATGAGACGTTCGCCGGGGTACGCCAGGGTGCTTCGGCGGGCGAGCCGTTGCCGGCCACCCTGTTCACCAGGATGCGGGACCGGTTCGGCTTCGAGGTACTGGACGGCATCGGCTCCACCGAGGCGCTGCACATCTTCCTGTCCAACGTGCCCGGCGCGGTCCGGCCGGGGAGCTCGGGCACCCCGGTACCCGGCTACGCGGTGCAGCTGCGGGACGAGCTGGACGGCTCGGTGATCAGTGCGGCGGATCGGCCCGGCGCGCTGTACGTCTCCGGCGAGTCGCTGGCCAGCGGGTACTGGTGCCGGGCGGAGACCACCAGGCGGGCCTTCCAGGGCGAGTGGCTGCGCACCGGCGACACCTATCAACGCAACGCCGACGGCAGCTACTCCTACCTCGGCCGCTCCGACGACATGATCAAGGCCGGCGGGATCTGGGTCAGCCCGACCGAGGTGGAGGCGCGGCTGCTGGAGCACCCGGACGTGGTCGAAGTGGCGGTCGTCGGGGTGCCGGACGAGGCTGGGCTGGACAAGCCGGTCGCGGCCGTGGTGGTCCGGCCGGGGGCGAGCGTGGGAGAGGATGAGCTGGTGGAGTTCTGCCGGGCCGGGTTGGCCGCGTTCAAGCGGCCGCGCCGGGTGCTGCTGGTGGAGGCGCTGCCCAAGACGGCGACCGGGAAGCTGCGGCGCTACCTGGTACGCGGCTCGCTGACCGGCGGCCAGGTGCTGGCCCCGGAGGGGCGTGCGGTGAGCGGCCGGTGATTGTGGATGCCCATGTCCATCCGGCCCGGCTGGCCACGCTGAAGCTGCCCTGGGACACCTGGCTCGGCACGGCCGCCGACCGGGATGTGGTGGCCGGGTTGTACGGCCCGGACGGCGTGGTCGTGCCGGAGCGGTTCGACGCGCTGTTCCAGGCCGAGGGGGTGGACCGCGCGCTGCTGTTCTGCGAGTACAGCCCCCGGGTCACCGGCATCCAGGCGATCGAGGACATGCTGCCGATCGTGGCGGCCAACCCGGAGCGGTTCCGGATCGTGGCCAACGTCAACCCGCACCTGCACTACCCGGTGGACGCCGAGGTGCGCCGCCAGCTGGACCTGGGCGCGGTGGCGTTGAAGGTGCACCCGGTGCACGGCAACTTCGCGCCGAACGACCGCGAGCTCTACCCGGCCTACGCCGAGTGCCAGGCCAGGGGCATTCCGGTGATCACGCACACCGGGCCGAGCTCGTTCCCCGGGGCCAGTGGGCGGCGCGGCGATCCGGTGCTGATGGACGACGTGCTTCGCGACTTCCCCGAGCTGACCGTGGTGCTGGCGCACGGCGGCCGAGGGTGGAGCTACGAGACGGCCGGCTTCATGGCGCTGGCCAGGCCGAACCTCTGGCTGGACATCGCGGGGCTGCCACCCAAGCGGCTGCCGCGCTACTTCGAGCGGTTCGACCTGGAACGGATCGCCAGCAAATGGATCTTCGGTACGGACTGGCCGGGTGTCCCCGGGGTGGCGGCCAACATCAAGGCGGTGGGTGATCTGGGGCTGCCCCCGGCGGTGCTGGACGCCGTCCTGGGCGGCAACGCGGCCAGGGTCTACCGGCTGAGCTGACCCGGCCCGGCCGACCGCGACAGGGCGGGGGTCAGAGGGCGGAGTCGAGCAGGTGGCGCCAGTGCCGCCGGGCGGTGCCGTCCCACCGTTCGTGCCGCTCGTGGAACAGCTCGGCCGCCTTGGCCCCCGCCCAGCCGCCGGGCAGCAGCTCGGCGGGAAGCTGGGGATCCAGGAATGGGAAGCGCCGCCAGGAGTGCACCAAGTTGATCTGGTCGCGCAGTATCTCGCCCGGGGTGATCGGCTCAACGGCGCTGAAGCTGGCGATGAAGTCTTGGTAGGCGGCCTCCACCCCGGCCAGGTTCCAGGCCTGGGCGACCAGCTCACGCTCCTCGCCGATCTGGCCGAACGGGCCGACGAACGAGGAGCTGACCTCCTCCAGCGCCAGCTCGGCGATGACTTCGGAGACCTCGGGCTGCTTGCCCGGATCAGGGGAGAGCCACACCCCCGGGGCCGGCGTGCCCATCCCGGCCCAGGCCAGCCGGGTGCGCAGCCGGTGCCGTAGCTGCCGCCGGGACTCCGGCACGCTCACCAGTAGCACCAGCCAGCGGCCGTCCCACTCCGCCGGGGACGCGCCGAAGGAGTAGATCCGCCGCGCCCCGGTGCTGAGCAGCCGCTGCCCGGTTTCGGTCAGCGACCAGCGCACCCGGCGCCCGGCCCGGTCAGTGCTCAGCAGCCCCTCGGCGGCGGTCCGGGCCAGCGCCTGCCGTCCGGACTTCTGCTCCACGCCGAGCTCGCCCAGCACGTCCAGCAGCACCTGGGTCCACACCGGTTCGCGCAGCGGCAGCACGAACTCGCCCAGCACGGTCAGCAGCAGCGACCGGGCACTGGTGGTGTTGAGCTCGCGGCGCCGGGACAGCGCCGGCGGCGCGGCACCGGGCAATGGCGAGTCCACCGGGTCGAAGAATGAGCTGGTCATAGGCCGACCAGAGTAGTCGGACCTACACCGGCCACGGCGAGTCTCCCCACCCGGGAGCGCGGCCCGGGAGGGTCGACGACCCTCCTAGGCTCGCTCCCCATGAGCACCGAGCAGCTGCGTGACGCCGATCGGGCGCATGTCTGGCACCCGTACGAGTCGATGCCGTCGCGGTTTCCTCCGCTGCTGGTGGACGGCGCGCAGGGGGTCCGGCTGCGGCTGGCCGCTCCCGCTTTCGGGCGGCCGGCGGGTACCGAGCTGATCGACGGCATGTCCTCGTGGTGGGCCGCCATCCACGGCTACCGGCACCCCGCGCTGGACGCGGCGATCACCGAGCAGCTGGGTCGGATGAGCCACGTCATGTTCGGCGGCCTCACCCACGGGCCGGCGGTGGCGCTGGCCCAACGCCTGGTGGAGATCACCCCGGAGCCGCTGCGGCACGTGTTCCTGGCCGACTCCGGCTCGGTGTCGGTGGAGGTGGCCATCAAGATGTGCCTGCAGTACTGGCGGTCCCGGGGGCGGCCGGCCAAGCACCGGCTGATGACCTGGCGGGGCGGCTACCACGGGGACACCTTCGGCGCGATGAGCGTGTGCGACCCAAACGGCGGGATGCACTCGCTGTGGACCGATGTGCTGCCGAAACAGGTATTCGCCGGCCCCCCGCCGGCCGCCTTCGAGACCGACTACGTGGCCGAGCTGGCCGAGCTGGTCGAGCGGCACGCCGACGAGCTGGCGGCGGTGATCGTGGAGCCGGTGGTGCAGGGCGCCGGCGGCATGCGCTTCCACGACCCGCGCTACCTGCACGTACTGCGCGAGCTGTGCCTGACCCACGACGTGCTGCTGGTGTTCGACGAGATCGCTACCGGGTTCGGCCGCACCGGGGAGCTGTTCGCCGCCGACCACGCCTCGGTGAGCCCGGACGTGATGTGCGTGGGCAAGGCGCTGACCGGCGGATACCTGAGCATGGCCGCCGCGCTGTGCACCACGGAAGTGGCGCGCGGGATCAGCGACGGCGAGGCGGGCGTGCTGATGCACGGGCCGACCTTCATGGGCAACCCACTGGCCTCGGCGGTGGCGCTGGCCTCGATCGACGAGCTGTACCGCCGGGACTGGCGGGCCGAGGTGGCGGGGATCTCCGAGGGGCTGCGCGCCGGCCTGTCCCCGGCGCGCGCGCTGCCCGGGGTTCGGGACGTCCGGGTGCTCGGCGCGATCGGCGTGGTGCAGCTGGACCGGCCGGTGGACGTGCCGGCGGTCACCGCCGAGGCGGCCGCGCACGGCGTGTGGCTCCGGCCGTTCCGCGACCTGATCTACACCATGCCGCCGTACCTGACTTCGGCCGAGGATGTGGCCAGCGTCACGGCTGCGGTGTGCGCCGCCGCCGCGGTGTGATCCACTGCACTCGAAGATCACCCAATGGTGCCCTCGGTACTCCTGAGGTGAAGCCTGAGCGGTTGATCTCCTGGGCTGATGCGAAGATCGAGCTGCCAATCAGTGGCATTAACCACTCGATCGTCGGCTGAGAGAATCACGTGCGGTAACCGTTTTGGGCCCGCGGAGCGGTCGACGCCACGCCGGTGGGAACTTGACTTCCCCCTAGATCCGTTGGCCCTTGTGCCGGTGCGGGCGACGGTGACCGCGGTCCGGCGACCCCTCTCGACCCTTACTTTGAGGAGCCGCATGCCCGCCCCACCGCCACGGTCAGGCCCACGGCACGCACGTGGCCGTAATAGGCCGCAAACCGACTCTCCGGGCACATCTCAGTCCACGCACCACCCGACAGATCAGTCGAAGCCGCACAGCAGGTCCATCAACAGGCCACCCACGCCCAGCCCTCCGGTCACCCGGAAGCCTTATGCCGAAGAGCTCACCCAGCCGCTGAGCAGGGTCACCGACACGCCCGAGGCATCGAAGGGCTGGCGGCTGAACTGGTCGACGGCCCGCGCCGATGTGGGCGCGTCGCTGGTGGTGTTCCTGGTCGCGGTGCCGCTCTCGCTGGGCATCGCGGTCGCCTCCGGCGCGCCGATCCTGGCCGGGCTCATCGCCGCGATCGTCGGCGGCATCATCGCCGGGTTGCTCGGCGGGTCACCGCTGCAGGTCAGTGGGCCGGCGGCCGGGCTGACCGTGGTGGTCGCCGAGCTGGTCAACGAGTTTGGCTGGCCGGTCACCACCGGGGTCGTGGCCGCCGCCGGCCTGGTGCAGATCGGCTTCGGGTTGACCCGACTGGCCCGATTCGCACAGGCCATCCCGCCGGCGGTGGTGCACGGCATGCTGGCCGGCATCGGTGGCACCATCGTGCTGGCCCAGCTGCACGTGGTCCTCGGCGGATCGCCGCAGACCAGCGCGGTGGAGAACGTGATTCAGCTGCCCGGCCAGCTGATCGGCCTGCACGGTCCAGCGGTGGCGGTCGGGCTGTGCACCGTGCTGCTGCTGTTGGCCTGGCCTCGGTTCGCCGGGCCGCTGCGGGTGCTGCCCGGCGCGCTGGTGGCGGTCGCGGTGGCCACCGGGCTGAGCCTGGTGCTGGAGAACATGGCTGGCCTCGCGGTGCCCCGGGTGGAGCTGCCCGGCGGGCTGCTGGCCGCGATCAGCGTGCCGCTGCTCCCGGACGTCCCGGCCGGCGAGTGGGCCGAGCTGGTCGGCGGCGTGCTCACCGTGGCGCTGATCGCCAGCGTGGAGAGCCTGCTCTCGGCGGTCGCGGTGGACCGCATGCACCAGGGCCCGCGTACCAACGCCGACCGCGAGCTGATCGGCCAGGGCGCGGCCAACACGGTGTCCGGGCTCCTCGGCGGCCTCCCGGTGACCGGGGTCATCGTGCGCAGCTCGACGAACGTCCGCGCCGGGGCCAAGACCAGGGCCGCCGCCGTGCTGCACGCGGTGTGGATCGCGGTCTTCGCGCTGGCGCTGGTGTGGTTGGTGGAGTCCATCCCGCTGGCGGCGCTGGCCGGGCTGCTCGTGGTCGTCGGCGTGCAGCTGGTGAAGCTGGCCGACATGCGGACCGCCCGCGAACACGGCGAGCTCGCCCTGTACCTGGTTACCGCCGTCGGCGTGATGGCGCTGAACCTCCTGGAGGGGGTGGGCCTCGGGCTGGCCCTGGCCGCTGTGCTGGTGCTGCGCCGGGCGGCGCGCGCCCGGGTGCGCCACGAGATCCCGCTGTTCGACCGGGAACACCTGGTGGTGGTGGAGGGCGTGGCCACCTTCATGTGCGTGCCGACGCTGTCCCGGGTGCTCGCCGAGGTCCCACCGGGCGCCTCGACCCGGGTCGAGCTGGCCGCGCACTACGTCGACCACGCGGTGCGCGACCACCTGGACAACTGGGTGCGCCGACACAAGCAGACCGGCGCGGCGGTGGTGGTCACCCAGCGCGGGTCGGGCCACCGCGGTGAGTCGGGCCACCACGGTGAGTCCGGGTCGAAACAGCCGGACCCGGAGCCTCGGCGGCCGGGCATCCCCGGCGGCGCGGACCGGTACCTGCAAGAGGCCGGCGGCCACTAGGGGAGACCCGGCAGTCGGCTCCGGCAGTCCGCCACTTCGCACACCCAGGCTGCACTTCAGATAGGTCACACACTGTGCGACGTGCAGGTCAGGTATGCGAAGTGGGGGAGGAGCGGCGGGGGTGGTGCCGGGTCCGGCGGGCGCTAGGAGTTTTCTGGGTAGCTCAGGCTCTATGGTGACTCGTTGTGCGGGACCATCCTCTGAACTGGCTGTCCGGTCACGCGCGGCGACGGCGAGCCGCGGGGCTGCGCCGTGAGCTGCGCCCCCGTTCGGCCGGCGAGCCGGTGCTGGACCTGGCCGGGAACGACTACCTGGGGCTGGCCACCGACCCGAGGGTGATCGAGGGCGGGCTGGCCGCGCTGCGCGAGTGGGGCGCCGGCTCGACCGGGTCCAGGCTGGTCACCGGCTCGACCACGCTGCACGCCGAGTTGGAGACCGAACTCGCCGCGTTCTGCGGCTACCGGGCCGGGCTGGTGTTCTCTTCCGGCTACCTGGCCAACCTGGGCGTGGTCACCGCGCTGAGCGGGCCGGGCAGC
>DATHIT010000478.1:0-3013 GCA_035489915.1 Pseudonocardia sp.
TTCGTGGGCTGGTGAAGAGCTACGGCTCGGTGCGGGCGGTGCGCGGGATCGACCTGGACGTCGCGCCCGGGGAGACGTTCGGCTTCCTCGGGCCGAACGGCGCCGGCAAGTCGACCACGATCAACATCCTGTGCACCCTCGCCGAGGCGACCGCCGGCACCGCCGAGGTCGCCGGCTTCGACGTGGTCCGCCAGCGCGCCGCCGTCCGACGGCAGATCGGGCTGGTATTCCAGGAGCCGACCCTGGACGGCTACCTCTCCGGCGAGCAGAACCTGCGCTTCCACGGCGAGCTGTACGGCGTGGACCGGGCCAGCGCGGCGGCGCGGCGCGAGCAGGTGCTGCGGATGGTCGGGCTGTGGGAACGCCGGGGCGACGAGGTGAACAAGTACTCCGGCGGGATGCGGCGCCGGCTGGAGATCGCCAGGGGGCTGCTGCACTCGCCGAGTGTGCTGTTCCTGGACGAGCCGACGATCGGGCTGGACCCGCAGACCCGCAAGTCGATCTGGACCTACCTGAGCGAGCTGCACCGGACCGAGAAGACCACCGTCTTCGTCACCACGCACTACATGGAGGAGGCCGAGAACTGCGACCGGATCGCGATCATGAACGAGGGCCGGATCGTCGCGCTGGACACCCCTGACCGGCTCAAGGCCGGGGTCGGCGCGGACCGGGTCCAGATCAGCACGTCCGACGACACCGAGGCGTTGCACCGACTGCGTGAACGGTTCGGGCTGGACGCCGCGGTGCACGAGGGCATGGTCACGGTGTCGGTACCGGACGGGGCGGGATTCGTCCCACGGCTGTTCACCGAGCTGGGGGTGGAGATCCGGTCGGTGACGGTGCAGCGGCCGACCCTCGATGACGTGTTCCTGGCCCACACCGGCTCCACGATCCGCGACGCGGAGGCCGGCGCCGGCCCGAGCGCGTTCGCCGTGATGGCCAGGAGAGGACGATGACCGCCTCCGAGGGACGGCAGCCGGCGGAGCCCGTGGAGCCGGCGGGGTGGGCAAGCACAGCGGCTACCAGGGTGCCGGTGTTCGACCTGCGCCACGAGGCGCGCGCCGCGCTGGTGGTCTGGCAGCGCGAGCTCATCCGGTTCGGCAAGGACCGCACCCGGATGGTGTCGTCGCTGGTGCAACCGTTGCTGTTCCTGCTGGTCCTCGGGGTGGGGCTCGGCTCGCTGGTCGGGTCCGGCGCCGGTCCCTCGGGCGGCTCGGTCCCGTTCACCGCGTTCCTGTTCCCCGGGGTGCTGGCGATGTCGGTGGGGTTCACCGCCGCGTTCTCCGGCATCTCGATGGTGTGGGACCGGGAGTTCGGCTTCCTGCGCGAGATGCTGGTCGCGCCGGTGAGCACGACGGCGATCCTGACCGGGAAGTGCGTCGGCGGCGCCACGGTCTCGACCGTGCAGAGCGTCGTGTTGCTGGCGCTGGCCGGGCTGGTCGGGGTGCCGTACTCACCGGTGATGCTGCTGGAACTGGTCGGGCTGCTCTTCCTGTGTTCCTTCATGATCGTCGCCCTCGGGCTGGTGCTGGCCGCGCGGATCAAGCAGGTGCAGTCGGCTTTCCCGCTGGTGCAGATGATCATCACTCCGATGATCTTCCTGTCCGGCGCGCTGTTCCCGCTGTCCGGGCTGCCCGGGTGGCTCACCGTGCTCACCCACGTCAACCCGATGACCTACGCGGTGGAGCCGATGCGCTCGGTGGTCTTCGACCACCTCCAGGTGGACGCCGCCACCCGGGCCCGGTTCGACCCGGGCATCGTCTGGGGCGGCTGGCAGGTGCCCGTCGGGGTGCAGCTCGCCCTGGTCGTGGTGGGCAGCGTCCTGCTGTTGGCCGTCGCGGTGGCCAGGTTCGCCCGCACCGAGTAGCCGCCACGCTGCCTCGCGGCAGCGGCAGGTCGCGCTCAGTCGATAATGACGACCACGCCCGATGGCTCGCCAAGCGCCTTCACCGTTCGTTCGGCAGCTCGGTCGATGTGAACCCGAGGTTCCGCGGGTTGTTGCTGCTCGTTATAGGTGCCGGGCCCGTAGAACTGTCCATAGCTCAGCACAACGCCGCCCTCGGCGAGAACGGAACGCTCCAGCTCCGCGACAGCCTGGGCATCGGGCCCGTCAGGCAATTGCCAGGCGACGCTTTGGGCCAGGATTTTCGGCGACCCGCTCCGCGGCGCGGCCTCAATCAGATTCTGGTTTCCCTCGGTTCGGATGCGAGCGTTCAGATCCGCGAATTCATTGATCCGCGCCACATCGTCTGGCAGATCGGTCAGTTCGTTCAGCACAACGTCCGGCTTGAAGACGCCAACTGCCTGGATAAGTTCCTCCCGATCGAAGACATCACAAATAATCGGTTCGGCACCGAGGTGACCCAGTAACTCCGTTTTGCTGGGCGAGCGCGTCATGCCGCCGACGACGTGCCCGGCCTGAATCAACCGGGGAATCAGCCGCTGCCCAATCACGCCGGATGCGCCGGCAAGAAATATTCTCGTCATGGCTACGACGCTACGTGCCCAGTGGCGCAGGGGTATGGTCCATTTCTGTGACAGATTCATGGGCCAATTCGGCGACCGCGCGGCCTTCCGCGTTCGGTACGGACCTGCATCTGGAACTGCAAGGACCCGGGCTGCGCGCCGGGCTCATGGACGCTCTGCGGGAGGCCGTGCGCACGGGACGTCTGGTGCCCGGCACCCGGCTGCCCTCGTCCCGTTCGCTGGCCGCCGATCTGGACATCGCCCGCAACACCGTGGCCGACTGCTACGCCGAACTGGTCGCCGAGGGCTGGCTCGCCGCACAGCAGGGTTCCGGGACCAGGGTGGCCATGCGGGCCGAGCCGCGCAGGGCCGCGCCCGCCGCTCCCGGTACCCGGCCGACCAGGCGCCGTCCCACGTACAGCCTGTTGCCGGGTTCGCCGGACCTCGCGGAGTTCCCCCGCAAGCAGTGGCTCACCGCGGCCCGCCGCGCGCTGACCGCGGCGCCGCACGACGCCTTCGGCTACGGCGACGCCCTCGGCCGGGTAGA
>DATHIT010000479.1:0-3191 GCA_035489915.1 Pseudonocardia sp.
CGTCCGCCTCGGCGATCGCCCGGACTACCCGCAGCCCGGTGGCCCAGTCCAGGCCGGCCCCGCCTACCGAGGTGGGCAGCAGCAGCGAGGGCAGCCCGGCGTCGCGGAGCAGCTGGGCCTCGGCCAGCGGCTCGACGCCGGCCCGGTCGCGCTCCACCGCGTCCTTGGCCAGTACGGCGGCCACCTCTCGCGCGGTGCCGAGGGCCTGCTCGGGTGTGCTGAGCACGGTCATCTGTCCCCCATGTGTTCAGACCAGGCCGGTGCTGGGCGGCGGCTGGTCGTTGAGTGCGTGGTCGCCGATGTACTGGATCTTGAGGCGGCGTGGGTCGTGCAGGGTGTGCGTGCGGGCGTTGCGCCAGTGCCGGTGCAGGTTCAGCGATTCCGCCGCGCCCCGGGTGCCGACCAGGGCGAACACGTCGCTGGACACGCTCACCGCGGCGGTGTCGGCGGCCGCGCGGGCGGCGGCCACCGCGATGGAGGCCTCGGCGGCGGTGGCCGCGGTCAGGTCGCGCCGGGCCGCCTCGATTGCCTCGCCGGCGTCGTGCAGCAGCGCCCTGGCCGCTCGCACCCGCAGTGCCAGCTCGCCGAAACCGTGGATGACCAGCGGGTCCTCCCAGGCCGACGGTGGGTCGAACTCCGCGCGGGGCCGGGCCAGGGTGTGGATCAGCTGTTTCCCGTCGCGCAGTGCGGCGTCCGCGATGCCCAGGTCAATGCCGGCGTGCAGGTAATTCCCGAACGCGCCGAACACCTCGGGCCGCTGGAACACCGTCCAGATCGGCACCACCCAGCGCTCCGGGATGATCACCTGCTCGAACCGCACGGTGCCGCTGCCGGTGGTGCGCTGGCCCATCCCGGCCCAGTCGTCCAGCACGCTCACCCCGGGGGCGTCGGCCGGGATCCAGGCGGCCATCAGGTGCCCGTCCGGGTCGTTGGCGTAGATCGGGATCCACGGGGCGAACGGGGAGCCGGTGGCGTAGTACTTGGTGCCGTCGACCAGCACGTCCCCGCCGGGGCGCGGTTCGAACCGGATGGCGAAGTCCCGGGCGGTCCGGGTGCCGCGTTCGGACAGTGCGTTGCCGAAGTGCCGGCCGGCCAGCACCTCGGCGGCGAAGAACGCCTGCTGCTGCTCGTTGGCGGCCTCGGTGAGCACCTGCACGAAGAAGAAGTGGTTCTGCGGGATCTGCCCGATGCTGGCGTCCCCGGCGGACAGGGTGGCCATCAGCTCGCCCATGGTCCGCGCGTCGACGTCTGCCCCGCCGAACCTCGCCGGCACGTTCACCCCGAGCAGCCCGGAGGCGGCCAGATCGGCGATCTCGGCGTGCGGGAGCTCCCGATTCGCGTCCCGCTCGGCGTCCCCGGTGGCCAGCCCCTGAGCGAACTCGGCGGCCACCCGCAGCGCCTCGGCGGCGTCGGCGATCACCGGCACCGCGCGCACCCCGGTCATCGGGCACCCACCCCCGAGCGCGCGGCGTACCGGGACCCGGGATGGTCGGCGCGCAGCTGGATCTGCCCCGGCCCGTAGAGCTCCTCGCGCAGTGTCGTGCCCGCGTAGGACGGCGGCAGCAGGCCGCGTCGGCGCAGCTCGGGCACCACCAGCTCGACCAGGTCCTCGAAGCTGCCCGGGGTGATCGCGTAGGCCAGGTTGAACCCGTCCACGTCGGCCACGTCCACCCAGCGCTGCATCTCGTCGGCCACCGTGGCCGGGCTGCCCACCACGACCACGCCCATCCCGCCGATGCCGATCCAGTGGGCGATGTCGCGCGGCGTCCAGTCCCGGTCCGGGTCGACGGTGGTGAACGCCTCCACCGCGCTGCGCACCGCCTCGGTCTCCGCATAGCGCAGCGGCTGATCCGGATCCATGGTGGACAGGTCCAGCCCGCTCCAGCCGCCGTACAGGGTGAGCGCGCCCTCCAGGCTCACGTACTGGGCGTAGTCCCGGTACTTGGCCTGCGCCTCCTCGTCGGTGGGCGCGGTGATCACCGTCATCAGGCTGAAGAACTTGATCGAGCGCGGATCCCGGCCCAGCTCCTCGGCGGCCGCCCGGGTGGCCGCGATGGACTTGGCCAGGATCTCCGGGCGGGTCGCGGTGACGAAGATGCCCTCGGCGTGCGCGGCGGCGAACCGGCGGCCCCGGGGTGACGCGCCGGCCTGGAAGATCACCGGGCTGCGCTGCGGGGACGGCTCGGTGAGCGCGATGCCCGGCACGTCGAAGTAGCGGCCGTGGTGTTCGATCGGATGCACCTTGGCCGGGTCGGTGTACACCCCGGCCGCGCGGTCCAGCACCACGGCATCGTCCTGCCAGGAGCCTTCCCAGAGCTTGTAGACGACGTCCATGAACTCTTCGGCCACCTCGTAGCGCTCGTCGTGCGGAACCTGGTGCTCCAGGCCCAGGTTGCGGGCCGCCGACTCCAGGTAGGAGGTCACCACGTTCCAGGCGATCCGTCCGTTGGTGTAGTGGTCCAGGGTGGCGAACCGGCGGGCGAACGCGTACGGCTTTTCATACGTCAGCGACACGGTGACGCCGAAGCCGAGGTGCTCGGTGACCGCGGCCATCGCCGGCACCGCCAGGGTGGGCTCCCCCACCGGCACCTGGATGCCGTCCCGCAGCGCCGGCTCCGGCCCGCCCCGGAACACGTCGTAGAGCCCGAGCACGTCGGCGATGAACAGGCTGGTGAACCCGCCGCGCTCGAGCAGCTGGGCCAGGTCGGTCCAGTACCGCAGGTCGCGGTAGCGGTGCGACTGGTCCTCCGGGTGCCGCCACAGACCCGGCGCCTGGTGCCCGGCGCAGGTCATGTCGAAGGCATTGAGGTGGATGCGGCGAGTCACTTCACGGCTCCCTGGGACAGGCCGCCGATGAGCAGCCGCTGGGCGGCGACGGCGAGCAGGTAGACAGGCACGATGGCCACCAGCGAGGCGGCGGCCTGCTGGCCGAACTGCACGGTGCGGTCCCCTTGGAACAGCGACAGCCCGACGGTCAGCGGCTGCGCCGAGGGTGACTGGGCGAACGACACGGCGAACAGGAACTCGTTGTAGGCCAGGAAGAAGCAGACCAGGGACGCCGCGACCAGCCCGGGCAGCACCAGTGGCTGCACCACCCGGCGCACCCCGGCCACCACGGACAACCCGTCCACCCAGCCGGCCTCCTCCAGCTCACGGGGCACCCGGCGGACGAACCCGTCCAGCAGCCACAC
>DATHIT010000480.1:0-2409 GCA_035489915.1 Pseudonocardia sp.
TAAGCCGGTCAAGGCCGCCCGGCCGGTGCGCGGGTCCGGCCAGCGTCAGCCTCCGCCGGTCACCCCGGCCAAACCGCCGAAGGCCGCGAAATCAGGGCAGGTGGCCCGCTCCCGCGCCGGCGAGTCGGCCGCGCCGCGCTACCAATCGGCCATCAACCTGCGCTCCATCGACGGTCACCTCACCCGCACCGCCACGCAGGTGATGGCCTGGTACCGGCTGGCCCCGCAGGCCTGGAGCTTCCGCAGCGACAACCAGCGGGAGCTGCTCATCCACCAGATCGCCGCGCAGCTGGGCGAGCTGCAGGGCCGCTGGCTGCACCTGCGGGTGACCACCCGGCCCTACCCGGTGCACATGTGGGCCGAGGCGTTCGACCACAACGCGCTGGGCCGCCCGCCGGATGTGGCCGGCGCGATGGGCTGGGACGGCTTCCTGGAGGGCGAGCAGCGCCACCTGATGGGGCTGTCCATGTCCGACAAGGAGGTGTTCCTGGGCGTCGAGATCTCCGGCCGGGGCACCCTGGACCGCTGGGTCGAGCGGGCCGCGCCGGTGCTCGGCAAGCTGGTGCCTGGTGCGGTGGCCGCCGAGCTGGCCGCCCTTGAGTCCGAGGTGCGCCACGTCAACGACCTGGTCGCCGGCACCGGGCTGGACGCGGTACCCGCGCTGGCCGACGACATGGCCTGGTTGATGCACCGGTCCTGCTCGCTGGGGCTGCCCGCGCCGCGCACCCTCGCTGTGGCACCTGGCGGGGCCTCGGCTCGCTGGGAGACCGAGGACCTGGCCGCCTTCACCGACGGCGTCGAGCTGCACCAGGAGCCGTACGCGCCGACCGTGCGGGTGGTCGGGCGGCTGCGCAGCCAGACCGTCACCCGGCACGTCGCGGTGCTCTCGATCGGGCTGATGGACGGGCTGCGGATCCCCGAGGTGGACGACCCGTGGATGCAGCGCAGCGACCGGCTGAGCTTCCCGGTGGAGTGGTCCGCCCGGATGTACATCCGCCGCCCCGAAGAAGTCACCGGTGAGCTGCAACGCCAGATGGGCAAGGTGCGCAGCCAGATCCGGCACTACACGCACGACCACGACCTCGACCCGCCGATGTCGCTGGCCCGCCAGGCCGACCGGGTGCTGGAGATCGAGGACGAGCTGTCCAGCGGGCTCAGCCAGGCCAATACCCGGCTGTTCGGTTGGTGGCGGATCGCGGTGGCCGGCCGGGACGAGGCCGAGGCGGTGTCCCGCGCCCAGCAGGTGCTGGAGATCTACCGGCCCAAGGTGGCCATCGAGCACCCCGAGGCGCAGTACCGCTACGCCCGCGAGTTCATCCCCGGCGAACCGCTGGCGTCGTCGGCGTACCGCAGGCGCGGTTCGGTGACCTGGGCCGCCGCCGCGGTCCCGGCCGCCACCGCCGCCGTGGGGGACCGGCGCGGCATCATGCTCGGCGAGACCTGCACGGCCACCCGCCGTCCGGTGGCCTGGGACCCGTGGCTGGCCCAGGAGGTACGCCGGGCCTCCGGGCTGACGGCTGTGGTGGGCGGTTTGGGGAGCGGGAAATCGTTCCTGACCGGGCTGATCGTGTACAAGACGCTGCGCGCCGGCGCCCAGTGGACCGTGCTGGACCCGTCCGGCCCGCTGGCCGAGCTGACCAGGTTGCCCGAGCTGGCGCCGTTCTCCCGGCACATCAACCTGCTGCGTGCCGACCCGGGCATCCTCAACCCGTACCGGGTGGTGGCCGAGCCGAAGCTGGAGCATTTCCTGGAGGACACGGAGGACGACGCCGAGCGGGCCTGGCGTCGGGAGCGGTCGCTGGCCGCCGCCACCCGCCGCCGCCTGGTGCTGGACGTGCTCACCGGGTTGCTGCCGTTCGACGTGGCGCGGCTACCGCACACCCGGATCGTGCTGCTGCGCGCGGTGCGGGAGGTGGGTGGCGCCCCGGACCGCAACCCCGCGCAGGTGATCGATGTGCTGCGCCGGCACGCCCGGGAGGGCGAGGACCACGCCGGCGTGGTGGCCGACTTCCTGGCCGAGCGCCGCGAGCTGCCGCAGGCCGCGCTGCTGTTCCCGGACGAGACCAGGGACGACCCGTGGCAGGCCGACCGGGAGTACCGACTCACCGTGCTGACCATGCAGGGCATGACGCTGCCCCGCCCGGGCAGCCCGCGCGAGGAGTGGACCGACGGCGAGTCGCTGGCCGTGGAGCTGCTCAACCTGGCCTCCTGGCTGACCCAGCGCACCATCTACGACGCCAACCGCAATACCCGCAAGGGCGTCGCGCTGGACGAGTCGCACTTCCTGTCCCAGGTGCCCACCGGCAAGGTGCTGATCGACCGGCTGGCCCGGGACTCCCGGAAGTTCAACGTGCGGGCGCTGTTCGCCTCCCAGCTGGCCGGCGACCTGCTGCGGGTGTCCGGGTTCGC
>DATHIT010000481.1:0-12396 GCA_035489915.1 Pseudonocardia sp.
CGAACAATGGTGGCAAGCCGGAGAACCAGCCACCGCCGCCGAACAATGGTGGCAAGCCGGAGAACCAGCCACCGCCGCCGAACAACAGTGGCAAGCCGGAGAACAAGCCACCGTCGAACAACGGTGACAAGGGCAACAAGCCGCCGGACAAGCCGAGCTCAGGTTCGGGTCACTCGGGCAACTCGGGCTCGGGCAACTCGGGCTCGGGCAATGCCAGCAAGCCGAGCTCGAACCACAACTCGGGCTCCGCTGACAAGCCGAAGCCATCCGACAGCGGCAGCGGGGGTAGCCGCGGCGGCCAGAGCGGCGGTGGTGGCGGCCGGGGCGAAAGCGAGGGTCAGCCTGACTCCACCGGTGGTTCGGTGCGTCCGTCGGGCAACGCCCTGCCGAGTGGCTCGTTCACCCGGCAGCTCCCGGAGCGCCCCGCCGCCCAGTCCGAGCCGCGGGTCCAGCCGTCGTCCTGACCTCAGCCGGACCTCGGTCCACGTCCTGGCTTCGCCGGTCAGCGGGAGATCGCGCCCCGCTCAGCCCGTGCTGAACACCGCATCGGCGAAACCGCGGCAGTACTCCCAGGTCACGTAGTGGGTGGGATCCGGGTCGAAGGCAGGC
Organism: Pseudonocardia sp.; assembly: GCA_035489915.1. Lineage (GTDB taxonomy): Bacteria > Actinomycetota > Actinomycetes > Mycobacteriales > Pseudonocardiaceae > Pseudonocardia. The sequence goes on from DATHIT010000481.1 coordinate 610, forward strand.
TCGTGCCGGCGCATGTGGCCCTCGTCGAGCAACTGCTGCAGGCTCGCCCGTAGCAGGTTCCACTCGTGGAAGTGCTGCTCGCCGCAGTCCGCGCAGTCCACCACCAGGCCGCGCACACCCCGGCTCTCCAGGAGCGCCTGGTACACCGCCAAGTCGCTGAGATCCTCCACGATCTCGTCACGTTCCTCGGCGGTCAACGGGTCTAGGTCGTCGTCCTCGGCGGGCAAACTGTCCAGCGCCCGTGCCGGGTCGTGCGGGTCACCCGCGAACGGGTCCGGGGGAAGGGCATCCTGCGGCACGAGGCATACCGTACTAGGCTTCTTCCGCCGGTGCGGCCCGAGCATGTGATATGGCCGGCTGGCTGCTGAGATCGCTGCCCCAGGGCGTCTCAACGGCCGTGTTGGCATCCAGGTGTCCGAGCCGCTCGATCAGTGGCACTCCGCGCCGATCGCGCGCGGCCCGACCCGGGGCCCGGATAGGATTACGGGGTCCCGTCGATCCGCTGCGTTGGTGCCTCGGCCGGCGAACCGCCGGTCGGTAGCGTCGACGTATTGGCCGGCGACCGCCGGCCGGTCGAGTTTCCGCTTCCCGAGACCGCCGCCGAAGGGTTGACCAACGCGATGACCACCGAGCTGACCGCCGGGCTGCCGCCGAAGTTCGCCCGGCTCGGGCTGACCTTCGACGACGTGCTGCTGCTCCCCGCCGAGTCCGATGTGCTGCCCAGCGCGGCCGACACGTCCACCCAGCTGAGCCGCAACGTGCGGCTGCGGGTGCCGCTGGTGTCCTCGGCGATGGACACGGTGACCGAGGCACGAATGGCCATCTCGATGGCTCGCCAGGGCGGGATGGGGGTGCTGCACCGCAACCAGTCCGCGCAGGAGCAGGCCGCTCAGGTCGAGGTGGTCAAGCGCTCCGAGGCCGGCATGGTGACCGACCCGGTGACCTGCGCGCCGGACGCCACCCTGCGCGAGGTGGACGAGCTGTGCGCCCGCTACCGGATCTCCGGCGTGCCGGTGACCCACCCGGACGGCACCCTGCTGGGCATCATCACCAACCGGGACATGCGCTTCGAGCTCGACCACAGCCGCCGGGTCAGCGAGGTGATGACCCGCCAGCCGCTGGTCACCGCGCAGGTAGGGGTGACCGCCGAGGCCGCACTGGGGCTGCTTCGCCGGCACAAGATCGAGAAGCTGCCGATCGTGGACGGGGCGGGGCTGCTCCGCGGTCTGATCACCGTCAAAGACTTCGTCAAGACCGAGCAGTACCCGCTGGCCACCAAGGATCCGGACGGTCGGCTGCTGGTCGGCGCGGCCGTCGGAGTGGGTGAGGACGCGGTCGAGCGGGCCATGCTGCTGGTCGAGGCCGGCGTCGACGTGATCATGGTGGACACCGCGCACGGGCACTCCCGCCGGGTGCTGGAGATGGTCTCCCGGCTGGCCAAGGAGACCGGCGACGGGGTCGACGTGGTCGGCGGGAACGTGGCTACCCGGGAAGGCGCTCAGGCGCTGGTGGACGCCGGGGCGGACGGGGTCAAGGTCGGCGTCGGCCCTGGTTCGATCTGCACCACCCGGGTGGTGGCCGGGGTGGGCGCGCCGCAGATCACCGCGATCTACGAGGCGGCCCAGGTGTGCGCCCCGGCCGGCGTCCCGGTAATCGGCGACGGCGGCATCCAGTACTCCGGGGACATCGCCAAGGCGATCGCCGCCGGCGCCAGCACGGTCATGCTGGGCAGCCTGTTGGCCGGCACCTCGGAAGCCCCGGGGGAACTGATCCTGGTCGGCGGCAAGCAGTTCAAGACCTACCGGGGGATGGGCTCGCTGAGCGCCATGAAGACCCGCTCCGGAACCGGCTCGGACGGCGGCGGCAAGTCCTTCTCCAGGGACCGCTACGCGCAGGACGACGTGCTCAGCGAGGACAAGCTGGTGCCGGAGGGCATCGAGGGCCGGGTGCCGTTCCGCGGTCCGCTCACCCAGGTGATGCACCAGCTGCTGGGCGGGTTGCGCTCGGGGATGGGCTACACCGGCGCGGCCACCATCGTCGATCTCCAGCAGGCGCAGCTGGTCCGGATCACCGCGGCCGGACTCAAGGAGAGCCACCCGCACGACATCACCATGACCGTCGAGGCACCCAACTACGTCACGCGCTGAATCGGCCCCGGCGGGGCTGACATACGCTCTCTGCCGTGCGTGACCTTGTCGAGATCGGGATGGGCCGCAGCGCTCGTCGCGCCTACGACCTACAGCAGATCGAGATCGTGCCCTCCCGGCGCACCCGCACCTCCCAGGAGGTGTCCACCGCCTGGCAGCTGGATGCCTACCGGTTCGACATCCCGTTGGTGACCCATCCCACCGACGCGATCGTCTCCCCGGCCAGCGCGGTGCGGATCGGCCAGCTGGGCGGGCTCGGCGTGCTCAACGCCGAGGGTCTCTGGGCCCGGCACGCGGACCCGGTGGCCGTGCTCGAGCGCCTGGTGGACGCGGCCGAGGACGAAGATCCGTCCAAGGTCGTGCGGTTGTTGCAGGAGCTGCACACCGCGCCCATTCAGCCGGAGCTGCTCGCCGAGGCGCTGCGCCCGGTGCGCGAGGCCGGCGTGACGGTGGCCGCCCGGGTCAGCCCGCAGCGGGCCAGGGAGCTCACCCCGCACCTGCTGGCGGCCGGCGTGGAGATCCTGTTCGTGCAGGGCACCATCATCTCCGCCGAGCACGTGTCCAGCGCCGGCGAGCCGCTCAACCTCAAGCAGTTCATCAACGACCTGGACGTGCCCGTGGTCGCCGGTGGGGTCGGCGACCACCGCACCGCGATGCACCTGATGCGCACCGGTGCGGCCGGCGTGCTGGTCGGCTACGGCGAATCGCTGGCCACCACCACCGACACCGTGCTGGGCATCGGCGTGCCGATGGCCACCGCGATCGTGGACGCCGCCGCCGCGCGCCGGGACTACCTGGACGAGACCGGCGGCCGCTACGTGCACGTGATCGCGGACGGTGGCATCTTCGGCTCCGGGGACATCGCCAAGGCCATCGCCTGCGGGGCGGACGCGGTGATGCTCGGTGAGCAGCTCGCCGAGGCGGAGGACGCGCCGGGGGCGGGCCTGTACTGGACGCCGGCCGCAGCGCACCCGTCGCTGCCGCGCAGTGACATCACCGGGGTCGCGGCGAGCGCGCGCACCCTGGAGACGGTGTTGTTCGGGCCGTCGGACACCCCGGACGGCACGGTGAACCTGTTCGGCGCGCTGCGCCGGGCGCTGGCCAAAACCGGCTACTCCGACCTGAAGGAGTTCCAGCGGGTCGGCCTCACCATCCGCCGCTAGCCCCGGCGCAGAGCTGCGGTCGCATCCTGGGCCTTCTGGATCGCCGCCACGGCCGCTTCCATCACAGCTTCCTTCGTCGTGTGAGACGTGCGTCACAGAGAGTCACACGCGGCCCGCGCCACACATCGACAGGATTGCTGATCCGAGCTTTGCGCCCTGAGTCGTGAGTGGCGATGGTCGCTATGGCGACCATCGCCACTCACGAGGTCAGTAGTAGCCGGCGACGGCGGCGGTTGCCTCGTCGGACAGGGCGGGGCCTTCCAGGCGCACGGCGGGGCTGGTGGCCGGCGGCTTGAGGGCGGTGACCTGCTCGGTGGACAGCGCGAACACCACCCGGCCGAGCCCGGAACGCTCGATCGCTCCGGTGCACATGCCGCACGGCTGGCAGCTGGTGTACATGGTGGTGCCGGCGGCGGTGGCCGGGTCCAGCTCGCGGGCCGCCCACCTGGCCAGCTTCAGCTCGGGGTGCGCGGTGATGTCCGAGTCGGTGACCGACGTGTTGTGCTCCCTGGCCAGTACCTCGCCGTCCGGGCCGACCAGCAGCGAGCCGAACGGCGGGTTGCCGGCCTTGCGCGCGCCGACGGCCAGTTCGATCGCCGCGTGCAGCAGGCGTTCGTCTTCCGGACTCATGCGTGTTCCTCTCCGGTGCGGTGGGTGCCGAGCGGCCAGTGCGCGGCCACGGTGGCCAACGCCTGCCACGCCGTTTCGGGATGCCGGGTCTCGTCAGGATCCCCGGAAAACGGGTCCAGCAGCACGGTGTCCGCGCCGAGCAGCCGCAGCTGTTCGAGGTCGTCGACCACCTGCTGGATCGTGCCGGTGCCGGCCAGGCGCTCCGGCCCGGTCAGTGGCGCCTCGGTCAGCCGGAGCACGATCCGGGGCGCCAGCGCGGGCACCGGCAGCTGCCGCTCGTCGGCGGCGGCCTTGAGTCGCCCGGTGGCCTCCCGCAGCCAGCCCAGCGAGATCCGCAACGGGTGCCAGGCGTCGCCGAGGAGTACCGCGCGGCGCAGGCCGGCGTCGCTGTTGCCGCCGACCCAGATGGGGACCCGCCCGGCCCGGTAGTCCGCGTCGTCCGCCCAGGCGGCCCGGATCGCCCGCAGGTGTTCGTCGGTGAGCGCGCCGCGCCGGGAGAACGGCACGCCCAGCGCGTCGAACTCCTGCCTCGCCCAGCCCACGCCCACACCGAGCACCAGCCGCCCGCCGCTGAGCTGGTTCAGGTTGGCCGCCATCCGCGCGGTGAGCAGCGGGTGGCGGTACGGCACGATCAATACCGTGGTGCCCAGCCGGATCCGGTCGGTCACCCCGGCCAGCCAGGACAGCGTGGTGAACGGCTCGTAGAACGGGGCCGGGTACTGCGCCGCCACGTCCGGGGTGACCGCTATGTGGTCGGACACCATCAGCAGCCGGTAACCGAGGCCCTCGCTGGTGCGCGCCCACTGGCGCAGGACGCCGGGGTCGGTGCCGGGGCCGAAGTTGGGCACGTTGACGCCAATTTGCACGCCATGAGGGTATTCGTGGATTACCCAGCTTGAAGAGGGCTCAGCCCCGGGCGGCCTGGACGTACCCGGAGATCGCGCCGGCCAGCCGCACGTCCTTGTCCGTGATGCCGCCGGCCGAGTGGGTCGAGCAGCGGAAGGTGAGGGTGCGCCAGCGGATGTCGATGTCCGGGTGGTGGTCGGCCTGTTCGGCGGTCTCGGCTACCCGGTCCACCACCGCGATGGCGGCCGGGAAGCTGGGCAACTGGGCGGTCAGCACCAGCGCGTCGCCCTCCCGGGTCCAGTCGGGCAGGTCGCGCAGCGCCTCGGTGACGGCGGCGTCGTCGAGCAGATCAGCCATGCGCGCATCGTTCCCTATCAGGCTTCCCGGCGCAGCGTCCCCACGATCGCCCCGGTCATCCCGATCACCAGGTACACCCCGGCGAGCAGCGCGCTGTGCGTCAACCCGTCGCCGGGCACCGGGTCCCGCAGTACGTCCGACAGCGAGGCCCAGCCGCTGGTCAGCAGCACCGGCCGCAGCCAGTCCATGGCCGGGATCGCGCCGAGCAGCCCGAACACGATCGCCCCGCCGAGCACGGTGGCCAGCACCACCAGCGGGTGGTCGGTGAACGCGGAGATGGCCAGTGCCACCGCCCCGACGGCGGCCACCTGCAGCACGGTCCAGCCGGCGGCCAGGGCCACCCGGGCCAGTGCCGCGCCGAGGCCCACCGAGGAGCCGGACAGGGTGAGCAGCTGGTCGCCGCCCCCGACGAGGATCAGCCCGGCCAGCAGACCCGCCCCGGTGACCACCGCGACCTGTAGGACGGCTACCGCCAGCACGCCGAAGGCTTTGATCCAGACCAGCCTGATCCGGCTCACCGGGGCCAGCAGCAGTCCGCGCAGGGTGCCGTGCGCCGCCTCGCCGGCCAGCGCGTCGGCGGCCGCGATGCACACGCACAGCGGCAGCAGCAGGCGCAGCGCCACACCCAGCGCGGTGATCGGCAGCATCATCCCGTTCCCGGACACCGCCGTGATCAGCCCAAGCCCCGGTCCCGGCCGGTCGGCAGAGCTGACGGACACCCCTAGCCCGATCACCACCGGCACCAGCGCCAGCACCACGAGGGCGACCAGGGTCCTTGGCCGGCGCGGCTCGGTGCGCAGTTCGACGCGCAGCAACCGGGCCAGCGGTGCCGCGTGGCGGTCCCCGGCCGGCGTGACGGCCAGCGTGCGCCGGGAGGCCCGCTGTACCGGCTCGCTCACGCTCTCTCCTCGCTGGCGCTCGTGGCATCCGTGAGCGGCCACTGCTGTGCCTAATGGTGAGCTCGCAAGCTCCCTCACGTGCCCTCCTCGGTGAGCCGGAGGAACAGCTCCTCCAGCCCGGTGCGCCGGCGACGGGCTTCGGAGACCGGCACACCAGCGCTCGCCAGGGTGCTCAGCACGAGTTCCGGGGGAGTCTCCACCAGATCGGCGATCACCAGCCCGCGTTCGACGTAGCCAGGGATCCGGCAGTGGCGCAGCGCGGCCAGCGCGGCGTTCGGCTCGGTGGTGGAGATCTCCAGCGCCGGGCCGTCCGCCTCCAGCAGCTCGGTCAGCGTGCCGGTGGCCACCACGGTGCCGGCGGACAGCATGGCCACGTGTGTGCAGGTCTCCTCGACCTCGCTCAACAGGTGTGAGGACAGCAGCACGGTGCTGCCCGCCGCGTGCAGTTCACCGATCAGCCGTCGCACGTCCCGGATGCCGGCCGGGTCGAGCCCGTTGGTCGGCTCGTCCAGGATCACCAGCCGGCGCGGCGTGAGCAGGGCGGCGGCCAGCCCGAGGCGTTGCTTCAGGCCGAGCGAGTGGCCCCGGTACGGACGGTCGATGGCCGCCTCCCGGTCCAGGCCGACGCGGTGCAGGGCGTAGTTCACCGTCTCGCCGATCGCGCTGGTGCGCACCAACGGCTCGGCGGCGGCGAACCGGGCCAGGTTGTCCCGGCCGGACAGGAACGGTAGGAAACCCGGGCCCTCCACCAGCGCGCCGACGTGCGTCAACGCTCGGCAGGCGCCCGCCGGCATCGGCTCACCGAGCAGCTCCACTGTGCCGTCGGTCGGCCGGGACAAGCCGAGCAGCAGCCGGAGCATGGTGGTCTTGCCTGAGCCGTTCCGCCCGAGCAGGCCGAGCACCGCGCCGGTCGGCACGTCCAGGTCCACCGAGTCCAGCGCAACGGTCCGTCGGTACACCTTGCGCAGTCCGCGCAACCGGGCAGCCGGCGGGACCGGCGCAATGGCCGCGCGGTCCGGTCGCATCGGCTCGTCCGGTGTCGGCTCGCCGCTGGCCACCGCCGGGGGTGAGCAGATCGTGCCGGTTCGGTCCGGCCGGCTCATCGGGTCAGCGCCTCGATGAGCACCTGGGACGGCACGGCGCCGGTGGCCATCCGACCGTCCGAGGTGATCACCACGTTGCCGATGGCGCTGCTCAGCAGCTGCCCGTGCCCCCATGGCCCGCTGATCGGCTGGCTGGCTCCGGTCAACACCGTGCCCCCGTCGGGGCGCTGTCCAGGTGGACCGACCGTCGTTGCGGCGGCCGAGGAACCCGCCACGCAGGGGGGCCGCCCGGCAGGGCGCATCTGGCGCACCAGCACGGTGTCCCAGCCCTGGCCGATCACCGCGCTGTCGACCCCGACTCCCCAGGAGGGCGCGGCGTAGCGGCCGCCGGGCCGGGCCGCATTCACCAGGCCCGGCGGAGCACCGGCCGGTCCAGGTATGGCCGTCGGCCGTACCTGGACACCGTGCCCCGGGGTGAACTCGAACAGCGCGGGGTCCTGCGGCCCGAAGCTGATCTGAGTGAACCCGATGCGCAGCGCGGGCTCGGCCGACCCATTGGCCATCACCGAAACCTCCAGCGGCTGCCGGGTCTGCCCGTCCACCGCGACCCGGACCTCGCGCAGCAGGGTCCGCTCGGTGGGCACCGGATCGAGCACCAGCTGGTAGGCGGCCCGGTGGGCGACCGTCTCGGTGGCGTCCAGCCGCACGCTGCTGTCCGGGCGCAGCATGCTGAGCACCGCGCTGGCCGCCTCCACCGGGTCGGTCATCAGCTGACCGCCCTGGGATGCGCCGTGCTGTCTCGGGCCGCTGGGCATACCGGTCATCGCGGGCAGCGCGGTCACCGTGGAGAGCGTCAGGCTGCTCGTCGGCGCCGGCGCGGTGGTCACCGAACGGGTGATTGAGTTCCAGACCCACACCGTCGTGCCGTCGTCGACGACGGTGCGCTCGCCGTCCGGGTAGGGCAACGAGATGCGCTGCCGGCCCCAGCCGTCCGCCCAGACCCGCGCGGTCCTCGGGTCATCCTGGGCACCGGCCGTTCCGGGCAGTCCGAGCCGGAAGTCCAGTTGCACGGTGCCGGCCAGCGCCGCCGGGCTGGCCTGCCGGATCGAGGAGATCAGCTGGTCCGCGCTGATCACCGGCAGGGCCGCCGCGGCGGGCTCCGCCGCGGCCCCTATCAAGTTGGACGCGAACGCCCCGACGAGCGCAATCGCGGCAGCACCCGATAGGGCAAGCGCGATCCGGCCCGTATCCATGCGGTTAGGGTGAACCATATGCTCTGAGAACGCCCTGAGAGGTTGTGGTCTCGTTGAGAGGTTCTCCGCGTAGCGTCGTATCCGATGCCTAGAGTGCTGGTGGTCGACGATGAAGCCGGGGTGCGGACTGCCCTCGGCCGAGGCCTCACGGCCGAAGGACTTGACGTGGTTACGGCGGGAGACGGCCCCACCGCATTGCGTGCCGCGATAACCGGAAGTTTCGATCTGATCCTGCTGGACATCATTATTCCCGGCCTGTCCGGGTACCGGGTGCTCGAGCAGTTGCGCGCCGAAGGGGTGGATACCCCGGTGCTGCTGATCTCGGCCAAGGACGGCGAGGTGGACCAGGCGGACGGCCTGGACCTCGGCGCGGACGGGTACCTGGTCAAACCGTTCTCCTTCATGGTCCTGGTGGCCCAGGTGAAGGCCCTGCTGCGGCGCCGCGAGGCGGAGCGTGGGCAGTCCGGGCGCCGGTTGCGGCTGGGCGAGCTGATGGTGGACCCGGCGACCAAGCAGGTGAGCTGGTCCGGGCGGCCGGTGGAGCTGAGCCCCCGTGAGTTCGCGGTGCTCTACGCGCTGGCCAGCCGGCCGGACACGGTGCTGAGCAAGGACGAGCTGCTGCGGTTGGCCTGGGGCGGCGAGCAGGCCGCCAGTCGAAACGCGGTCGAGGTCTATGTCGGGTATCTGCGTCGTAAGCTTCAGGCCGTGGGCGCCGGACATCTGCTGCGCACGGTGCGCGGCCACGGCTACCGGGTAGGGGCCTCGGGGTGAAAACGCCGGCGTTCCTCGCCGGCTGGTGGGCACGTCGAAGTCTCCGCGTTCGGATCACCGTCGCGGTGGGCGGCGTGGCCGTATTCGCATTGGGTGCACTGGCCTGGCTGGCCACCGGGCTGGTCGGGATCACCATTACCGGCGCGGTGGACGTGGAGCTGGCCAGGGCCGCCGCGAATGCGACCGGCCAGCTGTCCGCCGGGGTACCGGAGGACTCCGTGGTGCCCGCCGACGACTCGGTGGACGGGGTCTCCGAGCGGATCGCCATCCGGGTCGCTGACACCGCGGGCCGCCCGCTGGACGGCGGCATGCCGCTGCCACTGGACACCGCCATGGTGCGCCGGCTGGCCGCCGGGGAAGCAGTCACGGTGAACGAGTCCGAGGGGCCGACCCGGTGGCTGGGTGTGGTGGCCATCGCGCCGAACGGCTCGCCTCGGCTGGTGCTGGCCGCGGCCCACCTGGTCGGCTACACGGCGGTGCTGCGGCGCGGCGCGTTCGGGCTCGGCCTGGCGGCGCTGCTGGCCGGCATTGGCGTGGCGCTGGCCGCGTGGACGGCGGTGGGGCTGGCGCTGCGCCCGGTGGACCGGATGCGCGCCGCCGCGGTCAGCCTGCCACCCGGGAAACGCCTACCGCTGCCGCCGGCGGAGGACGAGCTGCACGCGTTGGCCGAGGAACTGAACGAACTGCTGGCCCGCCGGGACAACGCGTCCGCCCGGTTGGAGCGGTTCACCGGGGACGCGGCGCACGAGCTCCGCTCACCGGTGGCCGCCATCCGGGCGCAGGCCGAGGTCGCCGTGGTGCACCCCGACCCGGCGCTGGCCGAGGAGACGCTGCGCTCGGTGGCCACCGAGGCCGCCCGCCTGTCCGAGCTGCTCTCCGACCTGCTGGCGTTGGCCCGCGCGGACGCCGGCGCCCGACCTCCGGCCACGGCGGTGGACATGGTGTCCGAGGCGCGCAAGGCGATCGCGCGCGCCGAGCTGGCCGCCGAGGCCGACCACCCGCCGGCACTGCACGCGGCCAACGGGAACGGGCGCCCGAGCATCGGCAGCTTCTCCGAGGCGGAACCCGAACCGTCCGGCGCGCTCGCCGAGGCTGAACCGGTCGGCAGCTTCACCGAGGCCGAACCGGTGGGCAGCATGAGCGAGGCGGAGCCGGCCGGGGTTATGGCTGAGGCGGAGCCGGCGGGAGTCATGACCGAGGCGGAATCGGGCTGCTCCGCGCCGATGAAGGCACCTGCGGCGATCACCCTGACCGCGCCGGTCCGGGTGCTGGCGGCGGCCTCACCGGGCGAGGTGGCGCTGGTGCTGGACAACCTGCTGGGCAACGCGCGGCGCTACGCCCGGTCCCGGGTATGGGTGTCCGTGCTGCCGGCCGGACGATCGGTGCGGCTGGTGGTGGACGACGACGGGCCGGGGGTGCCGGAGGAGGACCGACGTCGGGTGTTCGACCGGTTCACCCGGCTGGAGGCCGACCGGGGTGGCGTGAGCGGCGGGGCCGGGCTGGGGTTGGCGCTGGTCATGGCGCTGCTCAGTGGCCGGGGCGGCACCGTGCGGATGACCGCCAGCCCGGACGGCGGTGCCCGGGTGGAGGCGCGCTGGCCGGCCGCCGCGCCGGTCGACCGGGCGTGATCGGCGACCGGGCTTGACCGGGGACCGGGCTTGACCGAAGGAAGGCGGCGCGTGGTGGTGGGCGCCGCGATCGTGCGCGACGGTCTGCTGCTGGCCCAGCGGCGGGCTGTGCCGGCTCGGCTGGCCGGGCGGTGGGAGCTCCCCGGCGGGCGGGTGGAGCCGGGCGAATCGGAGCTGGCCGCGCTGAGCCGGGAGTGTCAGGAGGAACTCGGCGCGCGGATCACCGTGCTGGCGCGGGTGGGCGTGGACGTGCCACTGCCCGGGTCGGCGGGCGGTACTTCGGACGGTGCGTCAGGCAGCGGAGCGGGCGCGGTGCTGCGGGTGTACTCGGCAACCATGACCGAGGGTTCGCCGGAGCCCCGCGCGCTGGAGCATGCCGGGCTGCGTTGGGTGTCCGGCGCCGAGCTGGCCGAGCTGGACTGGCTGGACGCCGACCGGGTGCTGCTGCCCGATCTGGCCACCCTGCTCGGCTGACGAGGGCCGGGCGCAGCCCGATCTGGCCCCCCTGCTGGGCTGAGCGCGCGCCGGCCGGGCGTCCTGGAGCGCCGGCCGGGCGTCCTTGGGGCGTGATCAGCGTCGTAGTCGGCGACACCTCGTCTCGAGGTATCCTGGAGACACCGCCCCTTGACCTTCTGGGAGTACCCGCGTGCCCACTTCGGCTTTGGCCCGTCCCGACGCCTCGCTGCGCCCTGCCATGAGAGCAGACCTGCGCAACGTGGCCATCGTGGCGCACGTCGACCACGGCAAGACCACCCTCGTCGATGCGATGCTGCGCCAGTCCGGTGCCTTCGCCGAGCGCAGCGAGCCGCAGGACCGGGTGATGGACTCCGGCGACCTGGAGCGGGAGAAGGGCATCACCATCCTCGCCAAGAACACCGCGGTGAGCTGGCGGGACATGACCATCAACGTGATCGATACCCCCGGCCACGCGGACTTCGGCGGCGAGGTGGAGCGCGGGCTGTCCATGGTGGACGGCGTGCTGCTGCTGGTCGACGCCAGCGAGGGCCCGCTCCCGCAGACCCGGTTCGTGCTGCGCAAGGCGCTCACCGC
>DATHIT010000482.1:0-5742 GCA_035489915.1 Pseudonocardia sp.
GGCTCGGAGGGCATCGAGCTGGTGATGTGGCTGATCATGCGCGGCGCCCTCGGCCCGGACGTGAAGGAGCTGCACCGGCACTACCACGTGCCGGCGTCGAACACCGCCGTTGGGCACATAGTGCTAGACGTTCCTCGCTAACGACAAAGGAGTCCTGGTGAGTGTCCCAGCTGAGCCACAATTATCCGGTCCGGACCATTCGAATGACGAAGGCTTCGACATCAGGGCCAACATCGATTCCGCCGGATGGTCCGGGCTGGCCAAGAAGGCGGTCGCGCTCGCCGCATTGATCGTGCTGCTGGATGGCTTCGATATCCAGGTGCTCGGTTTCTCGATTGGGCTGATGGCGAGGGATTTCGGGGTCGACAAGGGGGCGTTCTCGTGGGTCCTGGCGGTGAGTTACATAGGTCTCGGTGTCGGCGCGGCGACCGGCGGTTTTGTCGGAGACAGGATCGGACGTAGGAGCGCACTGCTCATCGCGGTCAGCTTGTTCGGGGTGTTCACGGCACTGACCGCCCTCGCCCAAAGCCTGGCTGTGGTGACTTGCCTCCGCTTCGTTGCCGGTATCGGGCTCGGGATGGTCCTCCCGGCCGTCGCGGCGCTCATCGCCGAGCTGACTCCGATCCGCAGACGTGGGTTCGCCATTGCGCTGGCCACAAGCTGTCTGCCGATCGGCGCGATGCTGGGGGGCGTGGCCGCGGCGGCAATCTTGCCGTCGCTGGGCTGGCGCGCCCTCTTCGTGCTGGGCGGGGCGGCGCCGATTGTGCTCGGGTTGGTGCTGTGGTTCGCATTGCCGGAGTCGCCGCGGTTCCAGGCGGCGCGCGGGACCGAGCGAGACCGCCGGCGCGCCATCGCCACGCTGCACGGGATGGGCCAGCAGGTCGGTCCCGCTACGGTGTTCGCACGTCATGATGGCGACGTCGGCCGGGCATCGGCCAAGGTCCTGGTGGGCACGGAATATCGCCGCGATTCGATAGGCCTCTGGGTCGCCTTTTTCTTCAGCATGCTGGGCACCTACGCATTCCTCAGCTGGGGGCCGACCCTGCTTGTCGCGGCCGGATTCAATGTCGCGGCCTCCAGCCTGGGCGTATCCGTATTCCACTTCGGCGGAATCATCTGCGCCGTCCTCGGGGGCTGGCTGATGGTCCGCCACGGCTCCCGGATTGTGCTGACCGGATACGCGGTCGGGGTCGCCGTCGCCGGTCTCTGGCTCTTCCTCGTGGAGCCTCGCGCGGATAACTCCCTGATCTTGGTGTACGCGCAGCTGTTCTTGTACGGGGGCTCAGTGTCCGGGCTCCAGGTGCTGTTGTATTCCCTCGCCGCCCAGGTCTACCCGGTCACCGTCAAGGCCACCGGGGTGGGAGTCTCGGGAATGGTGGGGCGGGCCGGCGCGATCTTGGCGGCCTTCGTCGGCGCATCGCTCGTCGCCGCCGGCGGGGGTTGGTACTACCTGATGGTGATCATGGTCGGGCTGCTGGTGGCGCTGGCCCTGACCGTGGTGAAGAAGCACTCGCCGAGGGCGACTCGAAGCCCGCGGCTCGAACCGGCTGCCGTGTAGCAGCCCCCGGAAGGCTGGGTGTACCGATTTGTCTGGTGTGCGGGACGTCGTGATTATCGGATCCGGGCCGGCCGGTTATACGGCCGCCGTCTACGCCGCGCGGGCGCAGCTGAACCCGCTGGTGTTCGAGGGCAGCCAGTTCGGTGGAGCACTCATGACCACTACCGAGGTGGAGAACTATCCGGGCTTTGCCGAGGGGATCATGGGCCCGGATCTGATGAATCAGATGCGCGACCAGGCTGAGCGCTTCGGTGCCGAGCTGCGTGCCGAGGACGTCGAGTCGGTGGAGCTGGCCGGCCCGGTCAAGTCGATCACCGCGAACGGGAGGGTCTATCGAGCCCGCGGGGTCATTCTGGCCATGGGTGCGGCGGCCCGCTATCTGGACGTTCCCGGCGAGCAGGAGCTACTGGGCCGGGGAGTGAGCTCGTGCGCCACCTGTGACGGGTTTTTCTTCCGTGACCAGGACATCGCGGTCGCCGGAGGCGGCGACTCGGCGATGGAGGAGGCCACCTTCCTCACCCGGTTCGCCCGGAGTGTGACGGTGGTGCATCGGCGCGATGAGTTCCGGGCTTCACGGATCATGCTCGAGCGTGCTCAGCACGACCCGAAGATCCGGTGGCGGACCAACGCTGTCATCGAGGAGGTGCTCGGGGAAGGCAGCGCCACCGGGTTGCGGCTGCGTGACTCGCACACCGGCGAGAACTCCGTTCTGGACGTGACCGCGATGTTCGTGGCGATCGGGCACGACCCGCGCAGCGGCCTGGTCGCCGGGGTGCTGGACACCGACGACGAGGGCTATCTGCTTACCGATTCGCCGAGCACACGCACCGCGATCGCCGGGGTGTTCGCGGCCGGTGATCTCGTCGACCGGACCTACCGGCAGGCCATCACCGCCGCCGGGTCTGGCTGTTCGGCCGCGATCGATGCCGAGCGCTGGTTGGCTGAGCATCCGGTTGGCGCGGAGCTGGTGGCAAGCGGCGAAAGGAAAGGCTGAGCTGCTTTCCGATGCTCAATCGGCGCTACTCGAGTAGGGAACCGTCTATAGAGCATCTCGATCCGGCTATCGATCGTGGATCGTTGTTCGAGCGCCCAATGGCTGCCTAGAGTGGGCTCAGGCTAAATATTCAGATCGAATGGGACAGGGGATCTCTAATGGGGAAGTACATCATTCAGTCGCACCATCGGCTGCACGAGTGGATTGCTGACGAGAAGGGCTACTTCACAGCTGAGGGGCTCGACTATGAGTTCCAGGCGCAGAGCCTTGCCGGCGCGTCGAAGCAGACATCACCGGTGCAGTCTGCCGACAGTGTCCCGGCTGAGCTGCGTAGTGGAGCCTTCGAAGACATGTCGGGGGGGCGGGCGTGCGATATCTCGTCCGCGTGTCACTGGGCGGTCAACGGGGTCACCGCGGCCGGGGCCGGCCGGATGTGGGGGCACGCGTATTCGGTGACGCCGTCCGGCATCTTCGTGTCGCCGGATTCGGATTATCTTCGCCCGGAGGATCTGGCTGGGGTTCCGGTGGCGGTGGGATATCACTCCGGCAGCCACTATGCGGCGGTTCAGGCGCTTGAGCCATTCATGGACTCTGCACAGATCAACTTGAATTTTTCCGGGCTCCCGAATGATCGCGTCCGGCTGTTGCTGCGCGGTGAGGTGCCGGTGGCGAACCTGTTCGGCGCGCAGTACTACATCGCGGAGCAGCTCGGGTTCCGGAAGGTAGCCGATTCGACGTTCATGGTCGGTTTCCTGGTGACCGGTGACGCGGATCTGGACGACACGAAGAAGTACTTCCGGGCGCTGCAGCGGGCCCAGACCGACATTGATCTGCAGGTCGAACCGTACAAGAAGTACTGGCTGCGGGAGATGCCCGAGGACCTGGCCGCGCTCGTCGACGTGCGTCGGTTCGGGCCAGGTGAGCGGATGGTCTTCGAGCCGTACACGAAGGAGATGTACGACACCACGCAGCAGTGGATGGATGCTCATGGGCTGTTGGACCTGGAAGACAAGTCCTCCAGGTACCAGGAAGTCGTCCTGAGCTGAGGACGGGCCGTCGCCGGGTAGGATCGTGGACCCGCGCGAAGAGGTGGACTCGTGACTCTGGATCTTTTCCGGTTACTTGTCTTCGTCACCGTGGTGGACCGCAATGGTTACTCGGCGGCGGCCCGTCACCTGCACCTGGCTCAGTCCACGGTTTCGCACCACGTCAGTGAGCTGGAACGTGCGTGCAATGCGGAACTGCTGCGGTACAAGGAAAGAGCGGTACACCTCACGCCCGCTGGCCAGGAGGTCTACCAGACCGCACTGGTCATGCTGGCGGAACAGGAGCGTCTCGGGAAGTCCCTCGGCGACCTGAAAGGCGGTCGCCGGGGACGGATTCGGCTGGGCGCGAGCATGGCCCTCGAGCAGAGGTTCTTTGTGCACGAGGTGATCGCGCCGTTCTGTCGAGCCAACCCGGGGACCAGCTTGTCTCTGCGGTTCGGGCACAGCCAGCGTGAGGCGCAGGCCGTGCTGGACCGCGAGCTCGATCTCGCCTACGTCATCAGGTGGCACCTGCCCGACGAGGCGCGGTTCGAGTACCTGCACCACGCGAAGCTGACCTTCCTGGTCTCCCGCGGCCATGAGTTGGCCGGCCAGAAATCGGTGACCGTCGAGGAGATAGCGAAGGTCGGGCTCATCACCGCGCCGTTGAGCGGGCCCGAGTCCTTCTACTACCGCGAGTTGCTCCGGGAGAGCGGCCTCAGCGGTGATAGCCCGGCGCTGGAGATCGACGGTCTGCAGGCCAGGTTCCTCGCTGCCACGTCCGGGCTCGGCGTGATGACGACGTTCGTACCGGACTATGTGGATGACATGGGCCTGGAGTCGCTCACCGTGCTGACCGTGGAGGGTCCGCCGGTCACCGTGGAGCTCGGTTTGGTGCGGCAGCCGGGCGGATCCGGATCCAACAGCGTTGACGCCCTCGCGGCGCGGCTGCGCGCATTGGCCGCCAGCTAGTTTGCAACGGCAGGTGGTTGTCAGTGCGGTGGTCGTTGGCGGGCTTGGTGTTGTCGGCGGCGTCGCCAGTGTGATCAGGTGCGAAGTCGTGACGCAGCCACATTGTGCCGCGCGCGGGTGGCCCCAGTCGTTCTTTTCGATGTTGTGCTCCCGCGCCGCTCGCCACTTTCTTATCTCTACTGGCAGCCTCTGTTCCAAGTCGGTCAGTTCTTGTCGGTGCGGGCCGATATTCTGTGGCCATGTTGGTTGAGCAGGTTCCCGATGGCTTGGAGGAAATACCTCCAGGCCCAGAACTTGCCGCCATACTCGCCTCACTAGATATTTCCCGGGTCGCCGGCGGAGATCTGCCCATTGTGTTGCGAGCGCAAGCCCGGCAGCGTTCCCACAACGAAGCACAATTTCTGCGTGTCATCGCCGAAATGGGGCGGCGTGACCCTTTCGCCGAGCTGGACATGGTCGCCACTCTCGACGAGTCGGCCCGCTATGCCGCCGACGAACTCCGCGTCGCATTGACCTGGACCCGCCGCAGCGCCGAAGCCACCCAGTGCTACGCCGACGACCTGGTATTCCACCTCCCCCAGGTACACGCCGCCCTGTCCGCTGGGCGTATCGACCCGGCCAAGGCCCGGGTGTTCTGGCACCACCTACACGGCCTGGCGGCCCGCCACGTCGAGTCGATCTGCGCGGCTCTGCTGCCCCACGCCGGCCGGCTCACCACCGGCCAACTCGCCGCCCGCCTGGCCCGGGCAGTCATCGCCGTCGATCCCGACCGCGCCCGCGAACAATACGAACGGGCCGTCACCGAACGCAGTGTGATCGCCTACCTGAACCCCGACGGCACGGTCACCCTCACCGCCACCGGCCTACCCGCCGACGAAGCGGCCGCCGCCTGCGAACGCATCCACCACCTGGCCACCCAGATCAAACGCGCCGGCCACCCCGCCACCCTCGACCAAATCAAGGCCGACGTGACACTCGGGCTGCTCAACCGCCGCTTCGACCACATGACCACCACCCAGATCATCACCGCCATGACCAGCGACGTTGAGTCCGGTCAAGCCCCGGCCAACACCGATCACGCCGGCCAACCGGCCACCCCAACCCAGCCCAGCACGTCGACTCAGGCCAGCAGCCCGACGCCGCCCAGTCAGTCGACGCCGCCCGACATTCCGGCGGGTCCGCGCCCCGGACCT
>DATHIT010000483.1:0-2093 GCA_035489915.1 Pseudonocardia sp.
CCGCTGGCGCGCCCGCCAGAGCATGAAGAACGCGATCGCGGCCACTATCAGCACCGTGACCAGCAGGAACAGCAGCGCGCTCGGCGAGTTGAGGAAGTCGGGCACGGTTCATCTCACCAGGCGGGAGAGGCGGCGGTCGGCGAGGGGCTTGCCGCCGGTTTGGCAGGTCGGGCAGTACTGGAAGGACCGCTCCGCGAAGGACACCTCGCGCACGGTGTCCCCGCACACCGGGCAGGGCAGCCCGGTCCGGGCGTGTACCCGCAGGCCGGAGCGCTTCTCCCCCTTCAACCGAGCTGGGTTATTTCGGCCCGGCTCCCCGTAGCGGGTCACCGCATCCGCCAGCACGGTGTGCATGGCCGCGAACAGGGCGTCCAGCTTGGCATCGTCCAGGCGGCCGGCCACCGCGTACGGGGACAGCTTCGCCACGTGCAGGATCTCGTCGGAGTAGGCGTTGCCGACCCCGGCCAGCACGGCCTGGTCGACGATCAGGTTCTTGATCCGCTCGGTGCGCCCGGACAGCAGTTCGGCCAGCCGGGCGCGGGTCAGGCCGAGCGCGTCCGGACCGAGCCTGGCGATCCCGGGCACCTGGGCCGGGTCGGTGACCACATACACGGCCAGCCGCTTCTGGGTGCCCGCCTCGGTCAGGTCGAAGCCGGGGCCGCCCGGGGCGTCCAGGTGCACCCGCAGCGCGATCGGCCCCTTGCCGGTCGGCTTGGGCGGGACGGTGGAGGCGGTGTCGTGCCAGCGCAGCCAGCCGGCCCTGGACAGATGGGTGATCAGGTGCAGGCCGTCGCACTCCATGTCCAGGAACTTGCCGTGCCGGGCAGCGCCGGTGACCGGCCGCCCGGCCAGCGCGGAGGCCGGCGGATCGAAGGTCTTCAGCGCGCTCATGCTCGCCGGGTCCACCCTGGCCACCTGGTGACCCACCGCGTGTTGCCGCAGGTGGTCGGCCAACGCCTCCACCTCAGGGAGCTCAGGCATGCTGTTCTCGACTCAGTGTGCTCAGCTGACCGGCTGCAGAGGGCTGTCCGCGTAGGCGGGCGTGGCCCTGGTGCGGATCATCCGGATGATCAATTTAGTCTCCTCGCGGGCCTTGCCGACCCCGCGCACCATGCCGACCCAGTGCTCCGGCTCCAGCTCGTAGCCGCCCGGGGTCTGCGCCACCAGGGTCCACGGCCGGCGGAGCACCCAGCGCACCGGGAAGAAGCCGACCACGATCAGCACGGACAGGCTCACCCACCACGGCACGTGCACGTCCGGCGGCATCCAGCTGAACAGGGCCACGTAGAACAGCAGCAGGGTGGACAGGATGAGCACCGCGGCGCCCCGGCCGCCGTCCACGTCGTGCTCGAACTCTTCGCCGGTGGCCGGCATCGACCACTCCAACCGCCGCCGCACCGTCCAGGTCCGGCCATCCGATCCGGTGACCGTCTTCGACTTGGTGACCATGTCCCCGTCGTCCGCTCTCGCCCGTCCATCGGGCCATCGCCCGTGCCCCTTCTACTGTCCCACATCAGGGCCCGGCAGCGACCGACTCCGACCGGAGGGTCGAGGCCGGACCTGACCACTCGGTGGGCGCATTGGCGACGCATGTCCGACACGCAGGGTGGCGGACTTTTCGCGATAAGTACTCGAACGTGTGGGCTTACTAGGCCACTTGATCGCCCACGGTTACCGTCATTGCTCAGCTGGCGACGGGGAGTCTGCTCGAATGCAACGATCGTGGGTGCTGCTCCCCGTCGCCGTTGTGGCGTTGTTGATCAGCCGACTGGACACCCCCACGCTGCCCGACGACTACGTGGACCCGGTTGCGCTGGCCACCGCCACGGCGATCGCCGGCTGGCACTGCGTCGTACCGCACCGGAGTCACCGGGTGCAGCTGCGCGCCACCGGAAAACCACCGCTCACGGTGACCGCCACGGATTTGACCGCCGAGCCGCCCACGGCCCGCCCCGGCCCCGGCAAGAACCCGAGGGCACAGATCAGCGGCGAGCTGACCAGCGCGGACGACGTGGAGAGCTTCCAGGTGCCGATGCGCGCCGGCGAGGTACTCGGCGTCACGATGACCGGCGGCGCGCGGCAGTTGGAGCTAC
>DATHIT010000484.1:0-11250 GCA_035489915.1 Pseudonocardia sp.
GCCACCGCCCCCACCCGCGCCGAGGTCGACGCCCTACTCGCCGCCCAGTACGCCTGAGCTCGCGCCGCTCCGGCCACACACCCTCTTCGTGCGCCGCACACCCGCTGCAGCGGGTGTGCTGCGCCCACACCGGGTGTGCGGTGGCTCGGCCGGTCAGTGGGTCCAGCGCAGCACGTCCTCCAGGACGTCGATGAGTTCGCTCTTCGGCTGCGGCAGGACGGGGGAGAGGCGCTCCGGCCGAGCGAGGCGCTCCACCGGGCGGCCCAGGTCGTGGCGCCCACCGTCGCGCCAGCGATCCGCCTCACCCCGGCGGGCCCTGAGCTCGTCGCGGCGCGCTCGGTGCTGTTCCCGGCGGGCGCGCAGCTCGTCGTGGCGGACGCTCAGCGCGGTCGGCGTGCGTGGCCCGGCCGGCACCTGGGGAAACACGCCGCTTCCGCCGCGCGGGGCAGGCAGGGCAGCGCCCGGGGCCCGGCCGGACGGCATGCCGTTGGGGAGGATCGCGCTGGGGTGGATGCCGGGGGGAGCGGCGGGCGAGCGGGGCGGCGGCAGCGGGGCCGACCCGGTCGGGCGCGGCGGGGGTGGTGGCGCGGACCTGGTGGGCGGTGGCGCGGCCCGTGCGGCGGGGCCGATCGCGCCCCGAACGGGGGGCGGCGCGGCGAGGGGCGGGGCCGGCCAGCGGGGGGCCGCCTGCGCGGGCAGCGCGCCGGGCCGGACCTGTCTCGGTGGTCCGCCCCGGCTTGCCCCGCCCGGGCACGGGCCGTAGCGCCGGTCAACCTCGCTGGCCAGGCGGTAGAGCTCGCAGGGCCACTGCGCTCCGTGGCAGTCGCGGCAGTGGCCGGTGCTGTCCGCGATGTGCTCGGTCTGGATGCGGCGACGCAGGTCGGGCATACGGGCCAACATCTCAACCATCAGCATCGTGAGCGTCGACCTTTCGTGCGAGCCTGCGAAGCAATGCGACGCATTGTGCTCACGCGCGATTTCGGCCCGTTCGGCGGGTTGACCCTGCTCGGCCCGACATCCAGCGGAAACGCCAAAGATGCCTGTTGTCAACCAGTGGGGCTGGTGTTATTTCACTCGGTCGTGGCGCTGCTTGTGTACAGATAGTGACGTCGTGCTTACTCTCAGCAAAAGCACGGCCTCACCGGCCCCGGCGCCATTGATCGACACCGGGGACGGTCGGAAGCGCTGGGTTACCTGTTCTTGTTGGCCAGCTCGGCAAGCTCGTCCAACTCGGCGAGCGTCTCCGACTCGGGCTGGGTGCGCAGGAACAGGGTCACCCGCTCCACGCCGCCCTCGGCGTAACCGTCCAGCGCGGCCTGGTCCCGGCCCGCGCCGAAGATGGTAAACGGCACGTCGGTGCGGCCCTGGTCGGCCAGCCACTGGCGAACCCGGTTGAGCTCGGCGGCGGTGGTCTGCGCGCGGGGCAGCCAGCCGTCGCCGTACTTGGCCAACCGGTCCAGCGCGGCCGGGCTCTCCCCGCCGATGTAGATCGGCAGATGCGGGCGCTGTACCGGCTTCGGCCAGGCGAAGATCGGGTCGAAGTTCACGTACTTGCCGTGGAACTCGGCCTGATCCTTGGTCCAGATCTCCTTCAGCGCGGCGAGCTGCTCGGCCATCTTGGCGCCCCGGGTCTTCGGGTCGACGCCGTGGTTGCGCATCTCCTCGCGGTTCCAGCCGACCCCGACGCCCAGCTGGGCCCGGCCGCCGGAGACCACGTCCAGGCTGGCCGCCTCGTTCGCCAGGTGGATCACGTCCCGCTGCGGGACCAGTGCGATCCCGGTGGCGACCAGCAGGTTCTGGGTGGCCGCGGCCGCTGCCGTGAGCGCTACGAACGGGTCCAGCGTGCGGTAGTAGACGCGGGGGAGTTCCCCGTCGCCGGGATAGGGCGACTCCCGGCTGGCCGGGATGTGCGAGTGCTCGGCCAGGAACAGCGCGTCGAAGCCGCGTTCCTCCAGTGCCGCGCCGAGCGGGCCGGGTCGGATGCCTTCGTCTGTCACGAACGTCGCTATGCCGAATTTCACTTAGCGCACAACGGGCGGTGGGCCCAGGTCATTCCGCGACGTCGCTGGATTGGGTGGTCGCGAGCGGGAATTCGGTTGGCCTGGCCCGCCGCACCGACTAGCACCAAGACCATGACGCTGACTCCGCGACTGATGAACGACGATGAGTGGCTCGGATTTCCGACCATGGTCTCGTCGGCCTTCCTCAGCGACCCCTACTCCGATCCGGCCGCGGCGCGACGGACCCTCGACGTGCTGGAGCGGGACCGGACGTTGGGCGTCTTCGACGGCGACCAGCTGCTCGGCGGCGGCGGGATCCTGACCAGGAACCTCACCCTGCCCGGCACCGGGCCGCGCCCCGTTGCCGCGGTGACTCACGTCGGCGTCCGGCCTGATGCCCGGGGCCGGGGCACGCTCACCGCGTTGATGCGCGCCCAGCTGACCGACCTGCACGAGCACGGCAGGGAGTCGATCGCGGTGCTGTGGGCGTCCATGGCGACGATCTACGGCCGCTTCGGGTACGGGGCGGCGTCCCGGCGCGCCGCGCTGAGCGTGCCCGGTCAAGCCCCGTTCCGGCCCGGCGCACCCGACGGTGGCACGGTCGGCTGGGTCGACGAGCCGGACGCGGCCGCGCCGATGCGCGCCATCCATGCGCTCGGCGCCGAGCGGACCGGTTGGCTGTCCCGGCCGGAGGCCAGCTGGCGCTGGTGGCTGGCGGACACCGAGCGGCATCGGAGCGGCGCGACCGCCTTCCGGTACGCGTTGCACCACCCGAGCGGCGGAGGCGCTCCGGACGGGTACGCGGTGTTCCGGGCCAAGCCGGACTGGCCGGCCCGCGGCCCGAACTACCGGCTCGACATCCACGAACTGGTCGCCAGAAGCCCGGAGGCGTATGCCGGTCTCTGGCGTGGGCTGCTGGGCCTGGACATGGTGGGCCAGGTCGGCTACGACATCGTGCCGCTGGACGACCCGATCCCGCTGCTGCTGGTCAACGCGCGCGCGGTGTTGACCGAGGTGAGCGACGCGCTCTGGGTGCGCCTGGTTGACCTGGATCGCGCGCTGGTCGCCCGCCGGTACGCCGCGCCGTGCGATCTGGTGCTCGCGGTCACCGACCGGTTGTGCCCGTGGAACGCCGGGCGCTGGCGGCTGCGGGTGGCCAGTGACGGAACCGCCGAGGTGGAGCCGACGTCGGCCGACCCGGACCTGGAATGCGACATCGCCGATCTGGGCGCGGCCTACCTGGGTGGTACCCGACTGGGCGCGCTGGCTGGCGCTGGACGAGTGCGTGAGCTGCGCCCGGGCGCGGTGCGCGCGGCCTCCCTGGCGATGGCCGAGGACGTCGAGCCGTACTGCCTGGAGGTGTTCTGAGCCGTCAGCTGGTGGGGCGGCGGGCGGCGCGGAGGCGGTCCAGCTGGCCGTCCGCCAACGCCGACCAGAAGCGCAGCGCGGCGTGTTCCATCTCCAGCCCGAGCTCGAGGGTGATCATGCGTGGGCGCGCGGGCCGGCTGTCGCCGAACCGTTCCACCATGTCCTCGTAGACCGCGATCCGCTGCTGGTGTTGCTTGATCTGCTCGTGCGCCAGGTTGGTCACGTCGGCCGGGTCGCCCACCTCGTTGAAGAACAGCTTCAGCTCGGCGATGTCGCGCATCTGGAAGTGCTCGTTGGTGGGCGAAGCAAGCCAGTCGCGCAGCGCGTCCTGTCCGCTCGGGGTCAGGGTGTAGGTCTTGCGCCGCCGCCCGCCCTGCTCGGCGGAAAGCTCGAGCAGGCCGAGCTCGGCGAGCCGTTCGGGTTCGGAGTACAGCTGGGCGTGTGGGAAGTGCCAGAAGTAGCCGACCGAATGGCCGACCGCGCGCTTGAGGTCGTACGGCGTGGATGGGCCGCGCAGCGCGATCATGCCCAGCACGACGTAGGACGTCGTCGACAGCCTTATCGCGGTCATCGAACCAACCCCTATCCGCCGTGGCGCACGTGTCCAGGCGACCTCAAGGCCCCGCCTCGATGCGGCCCCGATTGCCCGGGGAGCGTATGCCCCTCCGGAGTGTCGCCGGTCACGTACCCACAGTGTATCCAGCCCACCATCCGAGTCATACGTTCGGCGGTTGGATTAGAACCGTTCTGCTTGTACCGTCCAGAACAGATCATTGAGGATGGTGCGCGGATGGACCTGGTGACCGCCCTGCGTTGGGCCGCCGAACGCTACCCGGCGCGCGCAGCCGTCGGCGGCACCGGGCGGCGGCTGAGTTACGCCGCGTGGGAGGCCCGCACCAACCAAATCGCACACGCGCTGGCTGGGGCCGGAGTGTCCCGAGGGGACCGGGTCGGGCTCCTGCTCCTGGGCGGGGAACCGCTGGCCAGCCTGCATCTGGCGGTGCAGAAGCTGGGGGCATGCTCGGTGCCGCTGTCCACCCGGTTCGGGCCGGACGAGCTGCGCTACTGCCTGGACGACGCCGGCATCGAACTGCTCGTGGTGGACCGGTCCACCACCGACGCGGCGGCCAGCGCGGTCCAGGGCCGGCGGGTGGCCGTGCGTACCGCGACCGAGCTGGACACCCTGGCCGAGTCGGAAAGCGACCATCCGCTGACCTCGGCGCCGGGCGAGGACGAGATCAGCGTGATGCTCTACACCTCGGGCACCACCGGCCGGCCCAAAGGCGTGCCCCGCACCCACCGGGCCGAGCACTCCGCCGCCGTGGCGCACGCCGTGCAGACCCAGCAGCGGCTCGGCGAGGTCAGCCTCGGCGTGATGCCGATGTTCCACACCATGGGCCTGCGCACCCTGCTGGCCAGCGTGGTGGTCGGCGGGACCTGGGTCGCCCAACCCTCGTTCGACGCCGAGGAAGCCGTCCAACTGATCACCGAGCAGGCCGTCACCTCGCTGTACCTGGTGCCGACGATCTACTGGTCGCTGCTGCGCACCGGGAAGCTGTCCACCGCGACCACCCTGGACCGGCTGGCCTACGCCGGCGCCGCGATGGCCCCGGCGCTGGCCGAGCGGTTGGTCGCCGAGGTGGCCCCGGGCGCGTTCGTGAACCACTTCGGCAGCACCGAGATCTACACCTTCAGCATCGGCCCGGACGTGGCCGCCAAGCCGGGATCGGCCGGCCGGGCGGGCATCTTCTCCCGGGTGCGGCTGGTCGCACCGGACCCCGGTGCCGCGCCGGATGCCCTGGTCAGGCCGGGGGAGCAGGGCCAGGTGATCGTGTCCATGGCCAGCCCGGAGGCGTTCGCCGGCTACTGGCGGCGGCCGGACGCGGACCAGAAGGCGATCCGGGACGGCTGGTACTACACCGGCGACCTGGCGACCGCCGACGCCGACGGCGACCTGTGGGTGTCCGGCCGGGTGGACGACATGATCAATTCGGGCGGGGAGAACGTCTACCCGGACGAGATCGAGGCGGTGCTGGCCCGCTGCCCGGACATCGACGACGTGTGTGTGGTCGGGCTGTTCGACGAGCGCTGGGGCCAGGCGGTCACCGCGTTCGTGGTGCCGGTACCCCGGCTGGCCCCGCCGGCCGCCGCCGAGAAGGCGCTGGCCTTCGCCAAGGAGGCGCTGCCCTCGCTGAAGCGCCCCAAGCGGGTGATCGCGGTGGATGCCATCCCGCGCTCCGGAGTGGGCAAGACGCTGCGCCGCAGGCTGGTCGCCGGCGAGTTCGAGGCGAGGGGCGAGGCCGGTGGCTGAGCCGCTCAACTCGCCAGACCGCCCGGATTGGACCCCGTCCCGGGTGGAGGACGCCCCGCTGGTCACCGGGCAGGGCAGGTTCCTGGACGACCTGGACCCGCTGCCCGGCACGCTGGTCGCCGCCGTGGTGCGCTCGCCGCACCCGCACGCCCGGATCCGCTCGGTGGAGCTCGGCCGGGCTCGCGCTCACCCCGGGGTCGCCGCCGTACTCGGGCCGGCCGAGGTGAGCGCGGCGCTGCGGCCGTTCCCGCTGTCCACCGGCGCGGCGATGCCGTACTACCCGACCGGCACGGACAAGGCCCGGTTCGTCGGTGAGCCGGTCGCGGTGGTGGTGGCAACCGACCGCTACCTCGCCGAGGACGCCGCCGAGCTGGTGTCGGTGGACTACCAGTCGTTGGCTCCGGTGGTCGGGGCGCGCGCCGCGCTGGCCGAGGACGCCCCGCTGCTGCACGAGGCCGCCGGCTCCAATGTGGCCACCGACCGGACCTTCGAGTTCGGGTCGGTGGCCGAGGCGTTCGAGAACGCCGCCTGGGTGGTGGAGGGGGAGTACGAGTTTCCGAGGTACTCCTCGGTTCCGATGGAGTGCTACAGCGTGATCGCCGAGTGGCGGGACGGCTCCGGTGACGGCACAGTCGGTCCGGCCGTGGAGGCCTGGGCGAACTTCCACGGCCCGTTCACCATGGTGCCGGTGATGGCCGGCGCGCTCGGCCTGCCCACCTCGCGGGTGCGGCTGCACGTGCCGGCGGACATCGGCGGCAGCTTCGGCATCAAGGCCGGCATCTACCCGTACGTGGTGCTGATGGCGCTGGCCAGCAAGCACGCCGGCGCCCCGGTGCGGTGGACCGAGGACCGCATCGAGCACCTGCTGGCCAGCTCCTCGGGCGCGGACCGGCTCATGCGGATGCGCGCCGCGGTGGACGCCGACGGGCTGATCACCGCGCTGGACGCCGACCTGGTGGACAACGTGGGCGCCTACCTGCGTCCGCCGGAGCCATCCACGCTGTACCGCTGCTTCGGCAACATCACCGGCCCGTACCGCATCCCGGTGGTGCGCATCCGGGCCCG
Organism: Pseudonocardia sp.; assembly: GCA_035489915.1. Lineage (GTDB taxonomy): Bacteria > Actinomycetota > Actinomycetes > Mycobacteriales > Pseudonocardiaceae > Pseudonocardia. The sequence goes on from DATHIT010000484.1 coordinate 6,745, forward strand.
CGCGGTGGTGACCAACCAGATGCCCACCGGGCTCAACCGCGGCTTCGGCGGACAGCAGCTCTACTTCGGGCTGGAGCGGCTGATGGACGCGGTGGCCACCGCGACGGGGCGGGACGTGCTGGATGTGCGGCGGCGCAACCTGGTCGGCTCGTTCCCCTACGAGACGCCGACCGGCGGGGTCTACGACTCGGGGGACTACGCCGCCGCGCTGGAGCTGGCGGTGAAGAACGTCGACCTCGGCGAGCTGCGTTCCCGCCAGGACGAGGTGCGCGCCGCCGGAGGCTACTACGGCATCGGGGTCGGCCTTGTCGTCGACCCGTCCGGCACCAACATCGGCTACGTCGGCCTGGCCACCCCCGCTGAGCAGCGCAAACCTGGGCGGGACAAGTCCGGCTCGACCGAGCACGCGCGCATCTCGGTGGACCTGTCCGGCGTGGTCACCGTGATGCTGGGCAGCGTGCCGCAGGGCCAGGGGCACGCCACCGTGGCCCGCTCGGTGGCCGCCCGACGGCTGGGGCTGCCCGAGGAGCAGGTCCGGGTGGTGGTGGACATGGACACCGCGACCACGCCGTGGACGGTCACCTCGGGCAGCTACTCCTCCCGGTTCGCCCCGCTGGTGACCAGCGCCGTCGTGCAGGCCGCCGACCGGATCGCCGCGACGATCAAGGCGGCCGGTTCGGTGCTGCTCGGGGTGCCGGCCGACGAGCTGGAGCTGGCCGAGGGGTTGGTGCGGTCCCGCGCGGAGCCAGCCTGCGCGGCCCAGTTCCGGCACGCCGCCGGGGTGGTGCACTGGGACCCGAGCGTGCTGCCGGAGGGCACCTCGGCGCGGCTGTACGAGGAAGCCGCGTTCACCCCGCGCGAGGTCCGGGCGGCCACCCGGGACGACCGGATCAACTCCTCGCTCTGCTACGGCTTCGTGGCCGAGATCGTCGCGGTGCACATCGACCCGGACACCCTGCAGATCAGCATCGACCGGGTGTCCTCGGTGCACGACGCCGGCACCGTGCTCAACCAGCAACTCCTGGACGGGCAGGTGTACGGCGCGCTGACCCACGCACTGGGCGGGGCGATGTACGAGGAGTTCCGCTACGCCCCGTCCGGCCAGCCGACCTCGGCCACCTTCCTGGACTACCTGTGCCCGACCAGCGCGGAGGCCGGCTACGAGCTGCGCACCGACCATCTGGTCAGCCCGTCCCCGCTGACCCCGCTCGGTGCCAAGGGCTGCGGCGAAGGCTCGTCGATGAGTTTCCCGGTAGCACTGGCCAACGCCGTAGCCGACGCGCTCGCGCCCGCCGGGATCCAGATCACCTCGCTCCCCCTGCACGGCGAGGTTATCCACAACCTCGTGAGTGGCGATGGTCGCTATAGCGACCATCGCCACTCACGACCCTCCGGAGGAGATGAGATATGGCGTTGACCGGCGGCGAGGTACTGCTGGAGCGGAGTCAGGACGGGCGGGTGGCCTACCTGACGCTGTCGCACGGTAGGTACACGGTGATCACCTGGGAGATGCGTCAGCTGGTCGCGGACCGGTTCGCCGAGATCGACCGCGACGGTGACGTCCGGGTGGTCGTGGTGCGCAGCGACGGCGAGCACTTCACCTCCGGCGGGGACATCGCCGGGTTCATGGAGGTCGACCCGATCGACTTCACCGACCTCGGGCACAACGTCACCGCCGCCGCGCGCAGCCCGAAGCCGGTGATCGCCGCGGTCGACGGCTACTGCTTCGGCGTCGGCTGCGAGATGGCGCTGTCCTGCGACATCCGGCTGGCCACCCCGCGCACCCAGTTCGCCCTGCCGGAGATGAACCTGGGCATGATCCCCGGCTCCGGCGGCACCCAGCGGCTGGCCAGGCTGATCGGGTTGTCCCGGGCCAAGTTCCACATCATGACGGCCACCCGGATCCAGGCCCAGCAGGCGCTGGACTGGGGCATCGTGGCCGAGCTGCACGACGACCGGGAGGCGCTCGACGCCGCCGTCGAGGCGCTGGCCTCCAAGATGGCCAACTTCTCCCCGGCCGCCCAGCGCACCGCCAAGGAAGTGCTGGACAAGGGCGTGGACGGCCCGCTCTACACCGGTATCGACCTGGAGCGGAAGGCCTACGCCATGCTGCGCGCCACCGACGACTTCGCCGAAGGCGTCGCCGCGTTCACCGAGAAGCGCAAACCCAAGTTCACCGGGCGATGAAGCCGGCGCCGTTCGCCTACGTCCGGCCGGGCACGCTGGACGAGGTGCTCACCGCGCTCGGTTCCGGCTCGGCGAAGGTGCTGGCCGGCGGGCAGTCACTGGTGCCGGTGCTGGCCATGCGGCTGGGCCGGCCGGACACCCTGGTGGACATCAACGCCGTCGAGGAGCTGTCCTCGCTCACGCTCACCGGGGACATGCTGCGGGTCGGCGCGACCGTGCGGCAGCGCGCGCTGGAGCACTCCCGGGAGGTCGCCGCGGTGCCGCTGCTGGGCCTGGCGCTGCCGTTCGTCGGCCACCGCGAGCTGCGCAGCCGGGGCACGGTGTGCGGCAGCCTGGCGCACGCCGACCCGGCCGCCGAGCTGCCCTCGGTGGCCTGTTGCCTGGGCGCGGTGCTGGAGGTGGCCGGGCCGTGCGGTCGGCGGCGGGTGCCGGCGGCGGAGTTCTTCGTGGGCGCGATGACCACCGGCGTTGGCCCGGACGAGGTGCTGGTCGCGGCCGAGTTCCCGGTCGCCGCCGAGGGGGAGGGGTTCGGCTTCGCCGAGATCGCCCGCCGCCACGGTGACTTCGCGCTGGCCGGCGTCGCGGCCCGGGTGCGGCGGGACGCGGCCGGCGCGGTCGCCGAGGCGGTGCTCACCGGGTTCGGGATCTCCGACCGGCCGGTCACCAGGGACGTCACCGAGCTGGTCCGGTCGGCCGGCGGCGTGGCGGACGCGCTACGCGAGGGCACCACCGATCTCGCCGTCGACCTGGTAGACACCGCCGGCGACGCGCACGGCTCGCCCGGCTACCGCCGGCGGCTGCTGGCGGTACTGGCCGCCAGGGAACTCGCGCGTGCGGCGCGGCGGGCCGGAGCGGCGCCGGCTCCGGGAGCGGGACCATGACGCCTGCGCCGCGGTCCCGCGTCGAGGCGTACGAGTCGGTCGAGGTCACGCTGACGGTGAACGGCTCCGCGGCCACCGTGTCGGTGACCCCCCGGATGCACCTGGCGGACGTGCTGCGCGAGCGGCTCGGTCTCACCGGTACCCACCTGGGCTGCGAGCACGGCGTCTGCGGCATGTGCACGGTGCTGGTGGACGGCGCGGCGGCCCGGGCCTGCCTGTTGTTCGCGGTGCAGTGCGACGGCGCTTCGGTGGACACCGTCGAGGGGCTCGGCACGCCCGGGGACCAGCACCCGCTGCAGCGGGCGTTCTCCGCGCACCACGGCCTGCAGTGCGGATTCTGCACCCCCGGCATGCTGATGAGCAGCTACGACCTCCTGGCCAACGGGCCCTCGGGCTCCTCGGTGACCCCCGAGGAGCTGCCCGTGGAGATGTCCGGGGTGCTCTGCCGGTGCACCGGGTACCGAGGCATCCTGGCCGCCGTCGCCGATGTGGCCGCCGCCTACCCGGACGGCGTGCCGGAACCCGGCAACCGCGCCGCGCGCACCCTGCTGGGACGCGGCGGCTCGCGCCCCGGTGTCGCTCCGGAGCCCGTTGCTGAGACCGGCGACGGTCGGGTCGAGCCGCCGGCCGAGGTACGGCTGCCCAGCGGCGCCCCGTCGGCCACCGTCGAGGTGCGCAGCGAGCTCTCCGCGCCGGTCGACGCGGTCTGGCGGGTGCTGGACGACTTCGAGCAGCTGGCCCGCTGCCTGCCCGGTGCCTCGCTGGTCGAGACCCTCGACGGCGACCGCTACCGGGGCCGGGCGGTGGTGGCGCTGGGCCCGGTGAAGCTGTCCTTCGAGGGCCTTGCCCAGGTCGTGGAGCGCGACGTCGAGGGGCATCGGTTGCGGGTGCACGCCCAGGGCGCGGACGCCGGTGGCAGCGCCACCCAGGCGGACATCCAGTTGCTCGTCTCCCCGGCGCCGGGCGGGGGCAGTGTGCTGAGTGCGGACGCCGGGCTGTTTCTGTCCGGCCGGATCGCCCAGTTCGGTCGGGCGCTGGCCGGGGACGTCAGCCGCCGGATGTTCGAGCAGTTCGCCTCGGCGGTCGACCAGGCCGCCACCACAGGCACCGCCCCGGAGGTGGGCGCCGGGCCGAGTTCGGTGCGGATCGTGCTCGGCGTCCTGCTGGCCCGGCTGCGCCGGTTGTTCGCCCGGCGCCGATGATTTTCCCGCCGCTGCCGCCTCTATATACGTGGGCCGCCCGCTACTGACCGGCCGGCCCGCCCCTGTGGAGGAGGAGCACGGCGATGAGCAGAGCTCAGGGCACCGCGGTGGTGGTGCGGTACCAGACCAGGCCGGAGGCGGCCGAGCGGAACCAGGACCTGGTGCGCCAGGTATTCGCCGAACTGAACCGCGAGCGCCCGGACGGCCTGCGTTACGCGGCGTTCCGGCTGGCCGAC
>DATHIT010000485.1:0-2021 GCA_035489915.1 Pseudonocardia sp.
CAAGCCGGGCAGCGGCAGCGCCGCCAACCGAGCCGGTCAACGGGTCCAGCAGGCGCGGTTCGACCAGCACGGCGATGGCACCGACGGCTTGGTCGGGTCAATCCTGGGCTCGGTGCTGGAGTTCACCGAGGGCATCGCGGGCAAGGTGTCCTCGACGGTCAAGGAGGCCGTGGCCAGCGGCCAGCGGCAACGGCCCAACGAGCGTCCCCGGGCGAGCGCCGCGCAGGGCGATCTGTCGGATTCGATCGCCGAGTCGACGGACAACTTCGTGCGGGATCTGCTGGACCGTCTCGGCGTTGCGCAGCCTCAGCAGTCGAGCAACAACACCGTCGGCCAGGTGGTGCGCGACCAGGACGAGCAGCCCATGGACGAGGACGACCCGTCGTGGATGTGGCGTGACCGTCCCGGCAAGCAGGCCGCGGGTGCCGGCGGCGGCGCCGCGCAGAGCCGGCCTCCGTCGCTGGAGGACTTCGGCCAGGTGTTGTCCGGCGTCGTGGATGTGGTGTCCGGGGTGGTGACCGCGGCGGCCGGGAAGCAGGCCGGCGCGCAGGCCCGGGAGGTGCTGGCTGCCGCCGCCGAGGATGTGCTGGCCGCGCTCCAGGCGAGTGACCAGTGGAACGGCGGCACGAACGGCGGCATGAGTGGCTCGGGTGGCGGGCAGGCCGGCGCGGGGCAGAACGGCGGGTCGTCGTCGCTGGGTGCGGAGAGCCAGTTCGCCGGTACCGAATGCCAGAGCGACGCCGAGTGTGCTCTGGTGGACGGCACACTCACCCCCCGCCAGCCGGGCACGCTGAGCACCCGAGCGCCTCCGCCGTTGTTGGCCGACGACCCGAGCAACCCCGATGACAACGTCCAGTTGGTCTCCTGGTGGGACGACTACAGCTCCCCGACCGCCACCAACCAAGCACTGAACGACCGCCTTGCGGTGATCAAGGGCCAGAAGAGCGTCGACGAGGCCAAGGCGCAGCTGGACAAGGGCGCGATCACCAAGGCCGCCTACGACGAGAAGGTCTCCGCCCAGACGGCGTTGCAGACCAAGGCCGACGAGTCGATGGGCCAGCTGTCCTCCGACGACAGCACGCTGATCAACGACACGATCACCGGCCAGCAGAGCCTGGCCACCGCCAAGACCAAGCTTGACGCGGCAAAGCAGCAGCTCGACGCCGGCAAGCTGGACAAGGCGGCCTACGACAAACAGGCAGCCGCCTACACCGCCCAGCAGGACGAGGTCTACGCCCAGACCGAGCAGCTGCGTGACGCGACCGGCGGATCCGGGCTGGGGCAGCCGGCGGCGGGCCAGCACGGCGCCGGCGCCTCCTGCGCCACATCCGGCGCGTTCGGCGAGTGCACGACCACCGCCACCGATGCCAAGACCGGCCAGTGGTCCGAGGACCGCAGCCTGTGCCTGACCGGGGTCTCCGGCTGCAGCAGCTCGTCGAGCGCCGGTGACCGGACCGCGTCGGCGTCGTGTGACCTGGACGGCTGCAAGACCACCAGCAAGGCCGGCAAGACGGCCGCGTCCACCACCTGCGGGGTGGGTGAGTGCAACACCTCGACGGTGGCCGATTCGCGCGGCGCGGACACGTTCTGCCAGGCCCGCAACGGCTGTAGTACTTCCGGGGAGACCCCGACCGAGCCGGACGCGGCGGACCTGGCCGCCGGCAAGAAGGAGGGCGTGTCCGAGGCGAGCGGTTCGTGCACCAAGAACTGCGCGCTGGCCTCCTTCGCCAACCAGGCCGACGCCGGTTCGGACTGCAACACCGCCAACGGCGTGTGCGACACCAACTCCACCGGTCGGCGGGCCACCGAAACCGCTCCCGCCGGGGAGACCGCGGCCGCGGCGGCGGAGCGGGCCGCGACCAACAGCAAGGAGAACGGCGAGGCTTCGAGCAAGGCGCACTGCCAGGCCAGCACGGTCGGCTGTGACGTCACCACCACCGTGCGGGCCGGTCTCACCGAGACCGGTCAGCGCGGCTGGCTCGCCGACCTGCTCTTCCGGGGCACCGATGAGGAGGACACCT
>DATHIT010000486.1:0-30375 GCA_035489915.1 Pseudonocardia sp.
GCCGGGGTGAGCTGGGCGGCGCCGGCGAGTAGCTCGGCGACCGCGCTGATACCGACGTCGATGGAGGCACCACGGCGTTCGACGAGGCCGTCGGTGTAGAGCAGCAGCGTGGCGCCGGGCGTCAGCGTGGTGGTCGCCTCCGGGCGCGGCGCGCATGCCACGGTGGCCAGCGGCACCGCGTTCGCCGACGTGAGCAACTCGGTGGGCTGACCGGGTCGGGACAGGATCGACGGCATGTGCCCGGCGCTGCTGTACGTCAGCACCCCGCGTTCCGGGTCGATCGTCGCGCAGCACACCGTGGTGCACCTGGCGTCCGGGATCCGGGTGGCCACCGCGTCGAGGTCGTCGAGTACCTCCCCGGGGCCGGCGCCGCGCAGCAACAGGGCGCGACACGAACTGCGTAGCTGACCCATCACCGCGGCGGCGGCGAGCCCGCGCCCGACGCAGTCGCCGACCACGATGCCGATCAGGTTGTTGGGCAGCGGCAGCACGTCGTACCAGTCGCCGCCCACCTCCAGGGGTTGCACGGCCGGTTCGTAGCGCACCGCGAACCCCTCCGGCAGCTCGCCGTGGCTGAGCATCGCGTTCTGCAGGGTCAGCGAGACGGTGCGGGCCTGGTCGTAGCTGCGAGCCCGGTGCAGGGCCTGGCCGAGCTGGCTGGCCAGCAGCGTGATCAAGGACCGGTCTTCGGCGGTGACCAGGTCCGGGCGGGCGAGCGACAGCCACACCGCCGCGTCGCCACCGGCGCTGATCGGCATGGCCAGCGCGCCGCCCACGCCGGAACCGTTGAGCGTCCTCACCAGCGTGACGTGCGGCAGCGGCTCCTGGCGGGCCTTCACCAGCGCGTCCCGGACATGCTCGTCGAGGCTCGCCCAGCTCACCGGGCCGGGCAACCCCACCGCGTAGACGGTGGGGTTGTGGTCCGACCACACCGCGGCGATCGCCCGGTCAACTCCGGCCAGCGTGCGCAGGGCGGCCAGCCCACCCTCGATCACCTCGGGGACGCTGGTCGCGGCGGCCACCGCGCTGTGGAACTGGGCCGCGGCGTGCTCGCGGTCCGCCGCCGCGCGTTCGGCGGTGATGTCCCGGATGGTGCCCACGAATATTCGCCGGGACTGCTCGTCGCTCGGGTCGACCAGCGAGTTGACCATCATTGCCAACCAGCGGCGGTGACCGTCCCGCCGGCGGATCGGCAGGGTGAACCGGCCGGCGCCGTCCCGGAAAATGGTCTCCCGCGCCCCCTCGTGCTCGAGCCGGCTCTCCTGGTCGCCGGGGATCCACGGATGCGGCCACCGATAGGGCAGGCCCTCGGGCGGGTAACCGGTCAGCTCGGCGAACGCGGCATTCATGTCGGTGATGGCGGACTCGTGGTCGGTGACGAAAAAGCCCTCCTGCAGCGAATCCATCATGGCCCGGCGGAACGCGGATTCCAGGGCGCGCAGCTGGGCCAGCTCCTCGAAGGCCTCGGCCCGTGCCCGCTGTTCCTGGTAGCCCCGGGTCCGGTCGAGGAAGCCGCGGGTGGCGATGTCCAGCGCGGCCAGGGTCTGCAGGAGGAACTGCAGGGCCGCATCGAGCGGCGCCGAGGTGAACTGTGCCGGGTCGGGGGACAGCTCGGCGAGAACCCGGAAGTGGTGTTCGGTCACCGTGAGGATGCTCAGCCCGTCCGCCAGGGCTTGGCGACCGATCTCGTGTCCGGCCGCCAAGCTGGTCTCGGTGGGTTCCCGCAGGTGCCGGCGCAGGGCGAGGCGGTAGGTCGCCCGAAATGCCTCGGTCGTCGAGGTCACCGCGGTCCACCCCGGTACCGAGCAACGAGGATCAGCGCGTCATCGGTGCCCCTGGCCGATCGGGTGAGAACGTCCTCGGCCAGCCGACCGGGAGCTCGGAGCGGCCCGATGTCGTCGGCGAAGTCACCGCGCAGTCCGTCGCTGCCCAGCAGCAGCACGTCGCCGGCCTGAATCGGGCTGTCCTGGGCATCGAGCCCGGCGGGCAGCCGGTACCCGACGATGCCGCCGTGCAGCGGGGCGCCGACGGGCGCTGGATTTCCCGGTCCAACCCGGACCAGGCACGCGGCGACGTTGCCGACCCCGAGCCAGCGCAGCCCCGGCTCGCCGAAGGTGACCAGTGCGAGGGTGATCGCCGCGCCGCGGGTGTCCAGCAACGCGCGATGGCACAGCAGGATCAGCACATCCAGCGGCTCGGCGGGATTCTCGGCGAGCACCTCGGCCGCGCGGTTGGCGGCGATAGCGGCATGCCGGCCATGCCCGAGGCCGTCGATCACCCCCAGCAGCACGCCGTCGCCGGTGTCGGCAACCACCCAGTGGTCTCCGCAAACCTCCTCACCGCTGATCGGCCTGGCGGCCACCGCCCACTCCAGCTGACCGAGCCGTCCGTCAGCCCGCATCGGGAGGCAGCCACTTCCACATCAGCACGAGAGTGCCGTGCCCAGGCCGAGAGTGGACCTCCAGCTGGTCCATCAGACGTCGGGCGCCGGGCAGGCCGACGCCGAGCCCGGAACTGGTGGAGAAGCCGTCCTCCAGCGCCCTCGGCACGTCCTCGATGCCCGGTCCTTGATCGGCTGCCTCGACCACCAGCGCTTTACCGCCGCTGCGCTCCTCCACCAGGAACCGGATCTCCCCGCTGCCGGCGTAGCTGGTGATGTTGCGGGCCACCTCGGAGATCGCGGTGGCGATCATCGTCACGTCGGTCAGCGAGAACCCGAGCTCGCTGGCCAGCACCCGGCCGGCTTGGCGGGCGGTGACGATGTCGTCCGGGCCGTCCACCGCCACGACGACCTCAGCGTCCACCGTCGCGTCCGTCCGCGCGCCGCCGCTCGGCCACCCGGCGATTGAGTAGGATCAGGCCTTCTTCCAGGTCGAGCGCGGTGTGGATGTCCTCGAAAGCCAGGCCCAGCTGGACCATAGCGAAGGCCACCTCGGGTTGCAGGCCGACGATGACTGTTTCGGCGCCGCGCAGCCGCGTCATGTGCGCGACAGTGCGCAGCGAGCGGGCGGCGAAGGAGTCCATCACATCGATGGCGGTGAGATCCACGATGATGCCCTGCGTGCGGAACAGGCCCACCCGTTCCATCAGGTCATCCTGCAGCCGCTGGGTATCGGCGTCGGTCATCGCCGCCTGCACGGTGGCGATGAGGTAGTTGCCCTGTTTCAGAATGGGGACCGGCATGGGGGAGAGCTCAGCCTGTGTGGGGGTCGCCGGCGCGGGTGACCTCGTAGCCGAGCAGCCGCTCGGCTTCTTCGATACCACCCTGCAGGTCGCCCACCGCGTTCATCTTCGACAGGTCCAGCCCGATCGTCACCAGGGTCAGCGCGATTTCCGAGGACAACCCGGTAATGATCACGCTTGCGCCCATCAGACCGGACGCGTCGACGGTCTGGACCAGGTGGTTCGCCACTGTTGAATCGATAGTGGGCACACCGGTGATATCGATAACTACGACCTTGGCCCTATTTGCCCGAATTGCCCGCAGTAGTTGCTCGGTAAGCTGGCGGGCCCGCTGCCCGTCCAGCACCCCGATGATCGGCAGAATCAGCAACTGCTCGCGAACCTGCAGAACAGGCGTGGAGAGTTCGCGGATTGCCTCTTGCTGCTGTCGGATGATTCGCTCGCGCTCCTGTACGAAGCTGACGCCCACGGTATTAGCGATCCGGTTCGCGGCCGGTTCGTACGCATCCAGAACGCGGTTCAGCAGCTTGAAATCCGACTGGTATTTCTCGAACAGGGACCGAGCCAGGACATCACGCAACAACAACACGATCCCGAGTACCTCATCGGTCTCCACGCCTCGGGGAATGATTCGTTCGGAAAGGTTGCGGGCATAGGCCTGCAGCGCCTCGACACTCCCGGTCTCGAGCACCTCGACGTAGTTGTCATACACCGAGGTGGCCTCGGAGAACAGCTCCTCCGGGGTCATCGCGGTGAGTAGCCGGGCATCGGTAATTCGGCGCGCCCACTCCTCACGCAATGCCGTCCGGTTCTGCCTGAGATGTTCGACGAGCTGAGGCAGCAGGGCCTCACTCGATATGCCAAGGTCGGTTTCGACCATCTGCCCGACAGAAGACTCAGCCACGACCCCTCCCTCCACCCACCTGGCGCGATACCGGGCAACCTCACACGTTGACCGCCCGAAATCCTCGCCGAGCCTAGCCTCCCCGGCCAGCGACATACGCCAGCCGGACGAACAACATTGGTGGATAGGGTCGTGAGTTCCGGTTATGGCAGGCGCGCCAGGAAGATCCCGTAGCGCCATTCCGGGTCCACCCAGTGGTGTTCCAGCTCCATCCCGTGCCGGGCTACCTCCTCGGCCAGTGCCTTGGGGTGGAACTTCGCGGAGAATCCGACGTTGATCGAGTCGCCGCGGCGGATCCGGAGCGTCAGGTCGAGATCACGCACCGTGACCGAATGGTCGGCCCGGGCGTACAGGTGGCCTTCCACCATGCCGGTGGCTTCGGTGTAGTGCGCGCGTGGATCGAACCGCTGGATGGCGAAGTCAGCGCCGAATCGACGGTTCAGGTGGGTCAGGTGGTTGAGCCGGAAGTCGTGGAAGGCGGTGTGGCCGGGCGGGTCGTTGTAGCACCGCTCGAACACCCGCCTGGGTTTGCGCAGGTCGGCGGAGAACAGAAACCCGTCCCCGGGGCGCAACGCGGTGGCGATGTCGGCCAGCAGGCCCTCGCGCTCCGGGTCGGTGGCGTTGCCGATGTTGCTGCCCAGGAAGCTCACCACCAGCGGCCGGGCCGACGCGTCGGTGGCCAGGTTGGTGCGCAGCCACTCCAGCGCGGCCTCGTAGCGACCCCATAAGGCGGTCACCACGAGCTCGGGTAACTCGGCGCGCAGCACCGCGGCGGAGGCTTCCAGCATCTCCCGGCTCACGTCGATCGGCAGGTAGGTGGTCCGGCGGCGGCGCAGGCAGGCAGCGAGCAGCACCCGGGTCTTCTTCCCACTGCCGCTGCCGAGCTCGGCGAATGAGCCGGCGCCGAGCCGCGCGGCGATGTCCTGGGCGTGCCGGCGAAGCAGCTGCCACTCCACCCGGGTCAGGTAGTAGGTGGGCAGCCGGGTGATCGCCTCGAACAGCTCCGAGCCGACCTCGTCGTAACCGAACACGGGCGGGATCCGAGGCGTGGGTTCCCGCAGGCAGGCGAGCAGGCTGTCTGGGTCAGCCCAGAAGGTGCCCTGGTTCTCCACCGGAACGACCACGGTCGGGTCCGCACCCCGAGGGCGTGCTGAAGTCGCGGCGGTGACGCTGGCGTTGATGTCAGTCATCGGCTCTCCTCTCGCGCCGATGGCTCCCGTTCCGGGCGCGGCGCGAATCCCGGTTTTTCCTCCGTACCCCCTACTGCCCCTCCTGACTCTCCGCCAGGCGAATGTCGCGCCGGAAGGTTTCGCCGGGCCATTGCGGGGAATGTGGCCAGGGCCAGCGGCTCATGCCGGCTGCCAATGAGTGGCGGGCAATGAGTGAAACTGGCCCACTCCGGGTAGGCCTGGAGTGGAAACGATCGGTCTATTCCGAGGAGGTAGTTGACCGTGGGCGGTTTTGAGGAAGTCAAGGGCAAGGCAAAGGAAACTGTCGGTGGCCTGACCGGAAGCGACAGCCTGCGTGAGGAGGGGCAGTCTCAGCAGCGCAAGGCCGAGCAGGAGGAGAAGGCCGACCAGGCTCGCGCCGAGGCAGAGCGCCACGAAGAGCGCGCCGAGGCATTCGAGAGCAACGAGGAACGTCACCAGGGAACCTGAGCTCGGGTAATCGGGCGCGATCCGAGCCTACCCAATCGAGTGAAGGGAGCTCGTGATGGCCGACACGATTACGGAATCCGTGGACGTAGGAGTTCCAGTACGTGCCGCATACGACCAGTGGACGCAATTCGGGGCATTCCCTCGCTTCATGGAGGGAGTGGAAGAGGTTCGGATGGACATCGATCCTGAGGGGTGAGCCACGCCGCGTCCGTCAGTTGAGGCGGGCGTGCATCGCCATTCGGCCCCATCGGGAGGCTCGTCAGCCCGCCCGGTGGGGCCGAAGCATGTCCGCTGACCTGGGTTTTTGGCGGATCCCGCTAACCCGTCAGGTCCCGCGCCTGCTCCAGTTCGCTGATGCGCTCGCGGGCCGCGGTCAGCTCGTCTTCCAGGCGGGCGATGCGCTGGGCCGCCTCGAGGGTGAGCCCCTCGTCGAACAGCGCCCGCATCCGCGCGGCGAACTCGAGTTGGCGACGTGAGTAGCGACGGTGCCCGCCGGCGGAGCGTGCCGGGCGCACCACGTCCGCGGCATCCAGGCTGCGCAGGAACGCCGGCTGAACGTCGAGCAACTCGGCGGCCTGTCCCATGGTGACCGCCGGGTAGTCCTGGTCATCGAGACGATTCACGCCCACCCGCGTCACCTCCATCGCGCGTCCGCCATAACCATCGTCCGGCAGGGCAGACAATCTACTGTCCGGAGGATAGGCCGTGCTCCCGGTGCATACCCTCCACCGAACGCGGCACCCCGGGGCTGGCGGTCAGGGACGGTCGGCCGCCGTGCCTGAGAGCTGGCCGGCGAGCACCGCGCGCGGGGTTTCGGGTGTCCTGGGGACAGGCGTGGACGCGGGCCGTTGGGTGACCGCGTGTCGAGTCAGGGCGTCGATCACCGGTTGCAGGGGTTGGCTCCGGTGACGGAACTGGGCGGGGTAGGGCATCCCGACCTGCTCGCCGTCGACGATCAGGGCGCCGAGGAAATTGGCCACCGCGTCCGGGCTGGGGACCAGCTCGAGGTGCAGATATCGCCATGGGTTTGCCGGGCTGTCCAGTAGCGGGTGGGTGGCGGACCAGCCCACGTCCTCAGCCCAGGCCAGCTCGGCCCCCGCTGGCGCGCCGGCGAACTCCCCGGTACCGGCGCCTAGGATGATCCGTGCCTCCAGGTCAGCGCCGGTGCCCAACTGGACATCGGTGACGCTGAACCCCATGGCACGCACCGCGAGGGAAACCCGGTCCAGGTAGTCCGCCAGGAGTCGGGCGGCGGTGTCCCGCCGAAGCTGGCGGTCCCGTGCCCGTTCGGGCGGGTACTGGCTCCATCGGTGGGCGGGCTTCTGCTGACTCATCACGTGATCCTGATCCACCAGTCGGTCTCAATTCGGCGGTCCTGACCCCGCCGGCGGTTCGCCTGCCGCCGGCGGGGTCGAGCGATGGCACTTCTATTTGATCTATGTCGGTTTGGCAGTGCCTCGTGCCTGGTCAGTCACCTCCTGCGCGTCGTCTTCTTCGGTTGTCTACGGTGTGCTCGGGGCCCTCGGGCGGAGAGCGTTCCCGGCGCTCCGGATCCGCGCCGAGCACCGGGCGCTTGCTCCCGCCGCCGGGTCGGGGTTGGCCCAGCGGGCGCCGTCGGGGACGCCTGGCCAGCAGGACCACGGTCCTGGCGCGGGGCCGAAGCGGCGCGAGCTGGTCGCGTACGGGCCAATTCGCGGTGATGATGGCGGCGAACTCCCGATCCACCCACTCCGCATCGGCGTACCGGGCCTCGGGGCCTCGCCACGGTCCCGGTGGTGGGGGTCGGCTCGGTGTTCTCGTTGTGATCACAGCGATCACCTCGCAGTGGGCACGGTGGACTCAGGCGTTGATCTGCTTCACTCCTGAGCCGCCGTTGATCTCGATCTTGCGTGGCTTTGCCTGCTCGGCGATCGGTACACGCAGGGTCAACACGCCGGCGTCGTAGTTCGCCTGGATGTGCTCGGCGTCCAAGGTCTCACCGAGGAAGAGTTGGCGGCTGAACATCCCTCGAGGTCGCTCGGCCACCTGGTAGTTCACGCCCTCAGGGGTCGGCAACGCCCGCTCGGCCCTCACCGTGAGCACGTTGCGTTCCACGTCGAGGTCGATCGAGGACGGGTCTACCCCGGGGATGTCAAAGTGGACAATGAACTGGTCACCGTCCCGATAGGCGTCCATCGGCATGATCGCCGGGCGCTGGTTGGTGCCGTTGGCGCCGAGCAGCTGCTGCGCCAGACGGTCCAACTCACGAAACGGGTCAGTACGCATCAGCATCGCGCGTTCACTCCTCTCGTCTGGACATTTCAGCGACGCTTCGCGTCCGCCTCGCGGACAAGACCAGTATGCGCATCGCGGACGCGGATGCAACATATCTAGAGTCGCAAGCACAGATATTCACCAGAACGGAGGAGCGGCAACATAGGGCAGCCAGGAGAGTCCTGGCCTGGGTTCGCGCAGTGGCTTGCGCGCGCGTGGCCCCTGCTGACGGGCCCAGGCCCAACGCCACAGAGCGCACTGTGCAGCCTCTGCGGCGTGGACGCGGGGTCTGTGGCGTGCGGGGCTCGCCGAGTGATCCGCGCTCCTGTGGATAGTCCACGACGCGGTGGCGGATCACGCGGAACGCTGGAGGAATGACGGCTCAACTGTTCAGCACTCCGTCGCTCCGCGCCGACGGCCATACGATCTGGTCGATCCCGCTGAACCGGGTCCACGTCACCCGGAGCAGGGCCAACGGCGCCCGCCGGTCCCGGTACGTCCACATGCGCGGGGCGACGCTGAAACCAGGGGAGGTCGTCACGGTGGACGGAGTCCTGGTCACCTCGCCGGCGCGCACCGTGGTCGACCTGGCTCGGACAGTCCCGTTCGAGCAGGCCGTGGTGGTCGCGGACGCGGCGCTGGCGATCGGGCTCGTCGATGCCGAGGCCGTGGGCGAGGTGTTGCAGGGGCTGGTGCGGCGCCGCGCGTCTACGCCGCAGACCCTGCACCCTCTGTGGTGTGGACGCAGGCTCTGTGGCGTGGGCTGCCGGGCTACTACCCGGGGCTCACGTTTGGGTTGCTGGGGGTGCTCAGCTCTTCAGCCACTTGGTGTTCGCGGGCTCGCCCAGTCGCCGCCACGCCTCGGGCAGCTCGCGTTCGGCCCGCTCCGCTCTGACCACTTCGAGTCCGTAGAGCACGCCGTGGGTGAAGCCGTTGCCGCCGTCGAGATGCGCCTGCGCGGCCAGCTCGCGGAGCACCGGGCGCGCGACGACCGCGTCCTGGTGGTCGCCGAGCAGGGTGTGCACGTCCTTGGCCCTGAGGCGGAACCGTTCCGCCGGCTTCCCGA
This sequence comes from Pseudonocardia sp., assembly GCA_035489915.1. GTDB lineage: Bacteria > Actinomycetota > Actinomycetes > Mycobacteriales > Pseudonocardiaceae > Pseudonocardia. The sequence goes on from DATHIT010000486.1 coordinate 9,065, forward strand.
CGCTCGGCTCGGCGACCTCCAGCGCGTAACGCAGCCGCTTGCCGGACTTCCTGGCCTCGTGCAGCGCAATGTCGTGCTCCTCGCCCGGGGCCGCGGCGTCGGCCGAGGCCATCCGATTCTCCATCCGCCGCCACACCTTCGCCACGCCCCTGGCCAGCTCCTTCCGAGCCGGCCGGCTGGCCCGGGCGGTCAGCGGCGGATCGGCGAGCAGCTGGTCAACGGCATCGTGCAGGGCGAGATAGCGGTCGCTGTCCAGCGCGGCCAGTGCCGCCTCCCGGCCCTCCGCGCCGCGCCGCTGCAGTGAGCGGGTGAGCTGCGCGGCGACCGGCCCGAGCACCGCGTCGTCGGGCAGCGCGTGCAGCACGCTGGTGAGCCGCTCCTCGATCACTTCGCTGTCCCTGGCCCCGGCCAGCTCGCCGCCGAGCCACTTCAACTCGTCGGTCAAGCCCCGGGTGGCTTCGCCGTCGATCACGTTGCCGTAGGCCTGCAGCACGCTGCGCATGCGGCGAGCCGCCACCCGCATCTGATGTACGGCGTCGAGGGCGTCCCGGCGCACCAGGGGATCTTGGGCGCGCAGCTGCTCGGCCTGCGCACCGAGGTACGCCAGCACGGCCTCTCCCGCCGACCCGCGCTTCACCTTGGGCTTCCCGCCTTTGCCCGAGTCCTTCGCCGACGCCTTGGATGCGCCATTGGCCGAGCCCTTGGTCGAGTCCTTGCCCGCCGGGGGCTGGAGCTGATCCGCGAGCAGACGGCCCAGCTTCGATCCGGACGACGAGCGGTGCGCCCCGACCTCGAGCAGCTCGCGTTCGATCCGGTCCAGCAGGTCCACCTGCCCGTGTTCGCCGAGCTCCACCTCGACCTCACGCCAGGACACCGCGGTGGTCTGCTTGCCCATGGTGTGTGCGTTGACCTGGTCCTCAACGAGCTCGGCCAGCTCATGCCCCTCGGCGTCGGCCAGCACCCAGCGGCGACGCTGGGTGTTCAGCTGGGCGACCGGACCCAGCGCGGTGCCTCTGGTGTTCAGTCGGGTGAGCGCCACGAACTCCGCCGGGGGCTTGCTCCGGGCGCGGGTCAGTGGCAGCCGCAGTTCATCGCGGCTGTCCTGCCCGGCCGGCAACTTCAGGTGCCAACCCTCGTCGGACCCGCCTTTCCGGCGCCGGAGCGTGACTCCCGCGCGCAGCAGCCTCAGATCCGGGGTGTCGAAGTAGATCGCCTCCAGCTGCTGTTCCTCCGGTTGGGAACCCGGATCCAGGCCGAGCAGCCTGGCCGGGTCGAGCAGCACCACCGCGTCGTCCGCCTCGTACTTGCGCTCGGTCTCGCGCACCACCGCAACTGAATCGCTCATGGTTCTAGGCATACCCCTCCGGTGCCGATTTGCAACCCGGCATTCGGCGGCCCCTCAGTCCGGACCAGTTGCCGGACACGTCACTGAGCTGCGCCATCTGGGCCAGCCCGGGGCAGTTGTTCAAGCGCATTGCAAGGATCACGCAAGCCCCGTACCCGATTGTGACCGGGCTATGCCTCGCACCGGACACGACCCGCCGAGGCCCGCTCAAGATCAAGGAGGATTACTCGAATGATGTGGAAGCGGGCGCTCCCCGCCGCTACCGCGCTCCTGGCCGGCGCCCTCGTACTGTCGGCGTGCGGTGCTGGGGGCGGCGGAAGCGGGGCCCGCGCGACAGACACGATCAAGATCGGGTTCCTGGGCGACCTCACCGGGGAGAGCTCCGGTCTGGTCATCGGACCGCGCAACGGCGCCAAGATGGTGATCGAGGCATACAACGCGAAGAACCCGCCGAAGAAGATCGAGCTGGTGGAGTACGACAGCCAGGGCACCCCCGACCAGGCCGTTCCGCTGGTGACCAAGGCGGTCCAGGACGGGATCGTGGCGATGATCGGGCCCGCCTTCTCCGGAGAGTCCAAGGCCGCGGACCCGGTGCTGGAACAGGCCAAGATCCCCAACATCTCCCCGGTAGCGACGAACCCGGGCTTGGCGGAGAACGGGTGGAAGTACTTTCACCGGGTCATCGCCAGCGACGCAGAGCAGGGACCGGCGATCGCCCAGTTCCTGGTTTCGAGCACCCAGCCGAAGCGGGCGTACGTGGTGAACGATGACCAGGAGTACAGCGTCGGGTTGGCCGACGCGGTGGAGAAGGACCTCACCGCGAAGGGTCTGACCGTGGGTCGGGACCAGTTCGCGCAGACCGCCTCGGACTACTCGTCCACCATTGCCAAGATCAAGGCCGCCAACCCCGAGGTGATCTTCTTCGGCGGTTACTACTCGCAGGGCGGCCGACTGCTCAAGCAGATCCGGGACGCCGGGGTGAAGGCGCTGTTCGCCGCCGGGGATGGCAGTCTGGATGTGGGACTGATCAACGGGGCCGGGCATGGGGCCGCCGAGGGTGCCATCGTGGGGTGTCCCTGCGCGGTGCCGAGCCGGGCCTCCGCTCAGGGGGATCTGAAGAGCTTCTTCGACGCCTACAGCGCGAAGTACGGCGCCGATCCTGGCGTGTATGCGACGGAGGGCTACGACGCGGCGACCGCGTTCGTGAAGGCGATCGAGGCGGGGAACACAACCTCGGAATCGATCAACAACTACCTCACCACGCTCAGCTTCCAGGGTGTCGCGAAGGCGATCAAGTTCCAGCCAAACGGGAATGTGGAGAGCACCGCGATCTTCATCCATCGGGTGCACAACGGGAAGTTCGACCTGCTCGGCAACTCCAAGGACGCCAAGCTCGGCTGACGTCAGCTGAACCCGCCGGGGTACCCGTGAAGTGGGGCCCCGGGGCCACCGGTGTCCGAGGAAGGAATAAAGGACGGGGCCGGTGATGTCGCGCCACCCACGACATCACCGGCCCCGTTACGCCCGCCGGTCTGTCCGCTCCCCAGCAGCAGCCAGCTCGAAGTCCGTTGGAGGGAGTGTTCCCAGCGCCGCGACGGCCAAACCATCTTTCGGCAAATATGTGATCGGCCTGCCAGCAGGGCCTCTCCAGTCAACTGGGGTGACCCGGATTTAGCGTTTTCACCTGCTGAAACCCGAGCTGGCGCAGCTCACCGCTGAACTTCGCCCGGATGGGCTCGAGAAGGTGCCCGATGTGGTCGCCGCAGTCCACCCGGTCCAGCACCCGGCCGACGAACCAGGCCTTGACGTCCGACAGCACCGGAAGCCTGTGACGCACGCGCCACGCACACGCGGCGAACTTGTCCACCTCGTCGCCGGTGTGCTCGCCGAACAACTCCGCCAGCCGGCAATCGGCCGCATCGAGGACATGCACCGCGAGCAACTCGCTGGCCAAGGCCATCGGAAAGGTGTGGTTGCTCCTCGAGATGCAGACCAGGAACCGGGGTGGGTCGATCGAGCACTGGGTGTGAAAGCCGACCAGGCAGCCGGAGCGCTCGCCGGCCACCGAGGTGGTGACGATCAGCATCGGGTAGTCGAGCTGGCCGACCAGCTCGTGGAACGCCGCGAGGTCGCTGATCTCCCCGTCCTGGCTGCCCGTGTCCGCGCCGGCGGTAGTTGCGGTGCCCTGCTCAGTCACGGCTGCGTCCGTCCTCTCGACTAACCCGGCGTACCCGGTTATCCCCGAACGGAAGCGAAAAACTCCCCGATTCCACTAGAGCGTGTCCCGTGGATCTATGCAGCCGGCTGGATGATCCGTGGGACACGCTCTAGCCCCGGGTGCTGGAGTTGAGGTCCGGGCGCCGCGGCCATACTGTGCGCGACGTGTCGGAGGTGGAGATGGCGGTAGGCGTCGCGCATCCCGTGCCGGGCACGACGCTGCTCGCCGTGTCCGGCGAGGTGGACATGCTCAGCACCCCCGCGCTACTCAAGACGATCGAAGATGAGGTAGCGGCCGGACCGCAGCGGCTGATCATCGACATGGCCGCCGTGACGTTCATGGGCACCAGCGGCCTCGCGGTGCTGGTGGAAGCGCTGTCCACCAGCCGGGAGCGGGACATCGACCTGGTGCTCGTGTGTGCCACGCCCGCCGTCCGACGCCCGCTGGAACTGGCCGGCCTGATCACCCTGTTCCAGGTGACAGCCACCGCCTCCGAGGCACTCGAGCGAACCGCCCACACCGACCACACGTAGGTCCGCGATCAGCCTTGCATCGCGGCGATTACTTGTTCGGGGGTGAGCGGCAGGGTGCGGACTCGAATGGACGTGGCGTCGTAGACGGCGTTGGCGATTGCCGCCGCGGTCGGGCCCATCGAGGCTTCCCCGGCGCCGAGGGAGGGCAGGTCCGGCCGGTCGAGCAGGACCACGTCCACCTGGGGGACCTCGGAGAACCGGAGGATGGGATAGCTCTCCCAGTCGGCGCTGGTGACCCGGGTACGGTCGAAGCGGACCTGCTCCTTCAGGGTCCAGCTGGTGCTCTGGATCGCGCCCCCCTCGATCTGGTTGCGCAGGCCGTCCGGGTTGACGATCAAGCCGGCCTCCACCGCGATGGTCAGTTTTTCCACCCGCACCTGGTTCTCCGCGTGGACCTCGGCGACCACCGCGCAGTACGCGGCCTTGTTGCCGTAGCGGGCGAAGCCGAACCCGGTGCCTCGGGACTCGTCGGATCGATCGCGACCGGGCCAACCCGCCCGCGTGGCGGCCGCCTCGACAACTGCCCTGGCCCGCTGGTCACGCAGGTGCCGCAGCCGGTACTCGACGGGGTCGGCCCCCGCCGAGGACGCCAGTTCGTCCATGAAGGACTCGATCGCGAAGACGTTCATGAAGCCGCCCAGCGCGCGCATCGCCGAGGTGCGCAGCGGCATGTCCAGCAGCCGGTGGTACACGATCTCGTGCTCGGCGAACTCGTAGAGCGGCACCGCGTTGCGCTGGCCACCGCCGCCCCGGGCCAGCGGGGGATCGACGGCCACCGAGATGGGCATCGGGTCGCCGGTGTGCGCGGCACCGAGCAGCCCGGGGCCGCTCGCCGAGGTGGGCCGGCTGACGTGGCCGCCACTGGTGCCCCGGTGTCGCCAGGCCAGCACCGATCCGTCCTCGGCGAGGTCGGCGCTCAGCTGGACGGACATCGGCGGGCCGAAGGGTGCCCAGGTCAACTCGTCGGCGCGGGACCACACCACCTGGACCGACTGGCCGGGCACGGCGCGCGCCAACCGGGCCGCGTCGTAGGCGACGTCGTCCGCCGCGTTGTGCCCGTAGCAACCCGCGCCCTCCATGTGCCGCACCACGATCCGCTCCGACGGCAACGCCAGGGCCTGCGCCAGCGCGGCCCGCAGCGGGTAGACCCCCTGGCTGTGGCTCCACACCCGCAGCGAGCCCGCATCCCACCGGGCTACCGCGCAGGAGGGGGCGATGGAGGCGTGCGCGAGGTAGGGCCGGGCGTAGGTCGAGCTCAGGGTCCGCGCGGGAGTCGCCGCCGCCGGGTCCGGTCGAAGCGGGCGCTGATCCACAACCTCGCGGTCGGCCGGCGTCCCGGCGAGGAAATCGGCCAGCGCGGCCTGATCGGGCAGGCTTGCCCGCTCGTTCCACTCTGCGCCGCGGCGCAGCTGCTCGGCCGCCGCGATCGCCGTCTCCTCCTCGGTGGCGACCACTCCCAGGAACCCGCCGTCCACCACCACCTCGACCACGCCCGGCACCGTCTTGGCGGCTCCTGGGTCGACCGCGCGCAGGGTGGCGGCCGGGGACGGCGGTCGGACGACCCGCCCGTAGAGCATCCCGGGCAGCCGCAGGTCGTGGATGTACCGGGGCCGGCCCAACACCTTGTCCGGGATGTCGCCGCGCGGCGCGCTGCTGCCCAGCACCCGGTGGGCCGAGGCCGCCTTGGCCGGCGCCGAGCCGGTGGCCGGCACATCCAGGTCGACCTCCTCGGCCAGCTCCCAGTAGCTGGTTGTGCCCGCACCGTCGGGCGCGGTGATCCGCCCGTCCGACACCTGGAGTTGATCGGCGGGCACACCGAGCCGGGCCTGCGCGCGGGCCAGGAAGCGGGCCCGCACCTCGGCGCCCACCTGGCGCAGCGCCGCGCCGGAGTCCTGCAGCGAGCGGCTGCCGGCGGTGAACGCCTCGTCCGGGCTGGTCCCGGTGGTCACCGAGAGCATCCGGATGCGGGCCAGGTCGACGTCCAACTCCTCGGCGATGACCTGGGCGAGCGCGGTCACGATGCCTTGGCCGAGCTCCACCTTGCCGCAGCGCACCGCGATGGTGCCGCCGGCGTCGACGCTCACCCACCGCGACAGCACCGGGTTGCGCTGGAGGCTGTCCGGGAGCGCGGCGGTCATCGGGTGGTCTCCGCAGCGGATGTGGTCGCACAGACCCGCAGCACCGCCCGGACCATTCGGTTGTGCGCGCCGCAGCGGCACAGATTTCCGTCCAGCGCCGCCCGCACCTCCGCTTCGTCCGGATTCGGGTCGCGCTCGAGCAGGGCGGTGGCGTTCATGATGATCCCGGCCACGCAGTAGCCGCACTGCGCCGCCTGCTCCTCGATGAAGGCGCGCTGGAGCGGGGAGGGTTCGCCCGCCGAGGACAGCCCCTCGAGGGTCCGGACGTTCTTGCCGGCGACCGACCACAGCGGGGTGTCACAGGAGTGCACGACCCGGTCCTCCAGGATGACGTCGCACGATCCGCAGAGCCCCAGCCCGCAGCCGAATCGTGCGCCCACCAGGCCGAGGTGGTTGCGGAGCACATAGAGCAGCGGGGTATCGGGCCCGGCGTTGACCTCGATCTCCTGCCCGTTCACCATCAGCCGGACCTTTTCGGTCACTAGGGCCCGCCTTCCCTCTGGTGACCCTGGAGTCTATGCGAACGATTGCAGCACGACCGGCCGCTTTTACCCGCTGGACGCCAGGAGCGCCCTGAACAATGCATGCTCTGCTGCGCGGCGCCCCCAGTCGGCGCCTCGCGGCGTTGTCGTCGCGGCCGATACAACCCCGGTATCGGCCACTCCGAAGAAGACGCAGCCTTGCGACGCGCCAACTGGATCACCGCTCGCGAAGAGCGGCATTGCTCAGGACCCTCCTAGGCGTTCGATCGCGGTGTCGAGGGCGATCTCCAGGTGGGAGATGTCGCCCGTGGCCAGCAGGACCACCACGCCGCCCTGTAGGCCGGCCAGCAGCGCCGCCGCCTGCCGATCGGGGTCCACCCGTGGCGCGATCTTGCCTTGCTCGCGCATGTCCCGGATCCCCTGAGCCAGCCGGGCCTGCCACCGGTTGAGCAGGTCGACCACGATCTCCCGGCCCTCCCGCACCTCCGGGCCGATCTGCGAGAGCAGCGTGCTGAGCGGGCAGAACTGCCCCTGCTGCTGGTAGCGCTGCACCACCACGTCCCGCCAAGCCCGCCACGCCGGCCAGCTGGTGAGGTTGTCCAGGTAGGGCTGCTGATCGGCGATCACCCGGTCGGCTTCGTGTTGCGCCACGGCCAGGACGAGCTCCGACTTGCCGTCCGGGAAGTAGTGGAACAGCTGGCTCTTGCTGGTCTGGGACACCGCGCGGATGTCATCCAGGGTGGTATTCGCCACGCCCCGGGCGCGCACCTCGGCCACCGCGCCCTCGACGATCCGCTGGCGGGTAGCCAACCCCTTCGGGGTCAGCTGACGTTCCACCAGATCAGTCTAATGGACTACACGGTCCAGGAGCCGCGCTAGCCCGGGTGGCCGAGGATGTTGAGCTCGAGCGGTTGGAGCTGCAACACCGGATCACGCTCCGAGCCGAGCCACGCCTCGACCCGCGTGTTGGCCGGGCGGCGGATGGGTATTCAGGTGTATGGCGAACCGGCTTGACGGCATCCCCCCGAGCCAGCTCGAGGACGACGACCTGCGGCGGGAGCTGCGGCATCTGCATGAGACGCGGCACGACACGCTGCTGGAGGGCAGCGAGTCGGCGCTGCGCACGCACACCGAGCGGATGCTCGCTATGGAGCGGGAGTTCCTCCGGCGGCTGCCCAACGAGGCGGCGCCGAACCCGCTGCGCACCAGGGCCGGCCGACGGGAGAGCGCCGGCCAACCCGTGCCCGGCCCCGACCTGACCGGCACCCCCGACTGACCCTCGTGAGTGGCGATGGTCGCTATAGCGACCGTCGCCACTCACGACCCCGAGGTGACGGTCAGCTCCAGCCGGTCGTCGACCACGGTGGCATCCACCCGCTGACCGGCCACCACATCTCCGGCGATCAGCATCCGGGACAGCCGCCGCTCCAGCTCGCGCCCGATGGTCCGACGCATCGGGCGGGCGCCGAACTCCGGCTGGTAGCCCCGATCGGCCAGCCAGTCCACGGCCGCCGAGTCCAGCCGCAGCTCGATCCGCTGGGCGCTCAGGCGTTCCCGGGTCTGTGCCAGGAGCAGCTCGGTGATGGCTCGCAGCTGCTCTCTGCCCAGCCCCTTGAACAGCACCACGTCGTCGACCCGGTTGAGGAACTCGGGGCGGAAGTGACCCCGGGCCACCGCCATGATCGGCTCGCGGATGTCCTCGATGGACCGGCCGGCGGCGGTCGCGGCCAGCATCGCGTCCGCGCCCAGGTTGCTCGTCATGATCACCACAGTGTTGCTGAAGTTCACCGTGCGGCCCCGGGTATCGGTCAGCCGACCGTCCTCGAGCACCTGGAGCAGCACGTTGACCACGTCCGGGTGGGCCTTCTCCACCTCGTCCAGCAGGACCACCGTGTAGGGGGTGCGGCGGACCGCGTCGGTGAGCTGGCCCGGCTCGTTGTGGCCGACGTACCCCGGTGGGGCGCCGACCAGCCGGGACACCGTGTGCGCCTCGGAGAACTCGGTCATGTCCAGGCGCACCAGCCGCTCCGGGCCGCCGAACAGCGACTCGGCCAGCGCTCGGGCCAGTTCGGTCTTGCCGACCCCGGTCGGGCCCAGGAACAGGAAGGACCCGATCGGCCGGTTCGGGTGGCTGAGCCCGGCCCGCCCGGCCCGCACCGCGTCGGCCACCGCTTCGACCGCCTCCTCCTGCCCGATCACCCGGGTGCGCAGCTGGGTCTCCAGGTTCAGCAGCCGGTCCCGGTCCAGTTCGGTCAGCTGGCTGACCGGGATCCCGGTGCCCCGGGAGACCACCTCGGCGATGTCGGCGGCGCTCACCTCGGGCAGCCGCGCGGTGTCCGCCTTGGCCGCGTTCCTCGCCGCGTCCAGGTCGGCTGCCGCCGTGTCCAGCTCGACGGTCAGAGCCTGGGCGCGCTCGTAGTTCTCCGCGTCCACCGCGATGTCCTTGGCTCGGCGCAGCTGCTCGACCCGTTGGTCCAGGGCGGTGACGGCGGTGGCGTCCTCCGGCTCGGCCGCCCGCATCCGGACCCGTGCGCTCGCCCGGTCCATCAGGTCGATCGCCTTGTCCGGCAGGAATCGGTCGGTGAGATAGCGCTCGGAGAGCCGGGCGGCCGCCTCGGTGGCGGCGTCGGTGATCCGCACCCGGTGGTGGGACTCGTACCGCTCCCGCAGCCCCCGCAGGATCGCCACGGTGTCGGCCACCGAGGGCTCGTCCACCACGATGGGCTGGAACCGACGCTCCAGCGCGGCGTCCCGCTCGATGTGCCGGCGGTACTCGTCCACCGTGGTCGCGCCGATCACCTGCAGGCCACCTCGGGCCAGCGCCGGCTTGAGCATGCTCGCCGCGTCCATCGCGCCGCCCTCGGCCGACCCCGCGCCGATCACCGTGTGCAGCTCGTCCAGGAACAGCACCACGGTCCGGTTGGCGGCGAGCACCTCGTCGATCACCTCGGTGAGCCGCTGCTCGAACTCGCCTCGGTACTTGGTACCGCCGACCATGCCGGCCAGGTCCAGCGAAACGATCCGCCGGCCGCGCAGCGCCTCGGGGACGTCGCCGGCCACCACCCGCGACGCGATGCCTTCCACGATCGCGGTCTTGCCGACTCCTGGGTCGCCGATCAGTACCGGGTTGTTCTTGCTGCGCCGACAGAGCACCTCGAGCACCTGGGCGACCTCCTCGTCCCGGCCCACCACCGGGTCCAGCCGACCCGCCTTGGCGTCGGCGGTGAGATCGCGCCCGTACCGGTTGAGCCTCGGGGTGGGCCTCTGGCTGGGCCCGGACTCGTCCGGCTCACGGTTGCCCTGGCCACCGCCGAGGGTCTGCTCCAGCCCGTCGACCAGGGTCTTGACCAGTTCTTCGAGCGGGTTGAAGCCCGGCCCGAACGGCCCTTCCGGCATCGGTGAGCCTCCTCGTCGTCGGCGCGTGCCGCGCACACCCCGTGGCTTGATAATCCCTCGGTTTGCGCGCCGGCGCCGCGGCTGAGTGGGCGGGTGCTCTCACCAGTGCCGGTAGGGGCGGTTACCGCGATTTCGGATCGTCGTCGGGCTGCTGCTCCCGCCCGACCTGTTGGCTGGCCACCTCCGACAGGGTGGGTTCCCGCCCGGTGTGCGCCTCGGCCCGGATCCGCTCGACCAGGTGTGGGTAGTGCAGCTCGAAGGCCGGGCGCTCGGAGCGGATCCGGGGCAGCTCGAGGAAGTTGTGCCTGGGTGGCGGGCAGCTGGTGGCCCACTCCAGCGAATTGCCGTGCCCCCACGGGTCGTCCACGGTGACAACCTGGCCGTACCGGTAACTGCGGAACACGTTCCAGACGAACGGCAGCGTGGAAGCGCCCAACACGAATGCGCCGATCGAGGAGACCGTGTTCAGCACGGTGAATCCGTCGGTGGGCAGGTAGTCGATGTACCGGCGCGGCATGCCTTCGTTCCCCACCCAGTGCTGCACCAGGAAGGTGGCGTGGAAGCCGATGAAGGTCAGCCAGAAGTGCACCTTGCCCAGCGTCTCGTCCATCATCCGCCCGGTCATCTTCGGGAACCAGAAATAGATGCCCGAGTACGTGGCGAACACGATCGTGCCGAACAGCACATAGTGGAAATGGGCGACCACGAAATACGTGTCCGACACGTGGAAATCCACCGGCGGGGAGGCCAGCAGGATGCCGGTCAGGCCGCCGAACAGGAAGGTGACCAGGAAGCCGACCGCGAACAGCATCGGCGTCTCGAAGGTCAGCTGCCCCTTCCACATGGTGCCGATCCAGTTGAAGAACTTGATGCCGGTCGGGATGGCGATCAGGAACGTAGTGAACGAGAAAAACGCCAGCAGCACCGCACCGGTGGCAAACATGTGGTGGGCCCACACCGCTGCCGAGAGCGCGGCGATCGCGATGGTGGCGTAGACCAGCGCCTTGTAGCCGAACAGCGGTTTGCGGGAGAACACCGGGAAGACCTCGCTGACGATGCCGAAGAACGGCAGCGCCACGATGTACACCTCGGGGTGGCCGAAGAACCAGAACAGGTGCTGCCACAAAATGGCGCCGCCGTTGGCCTCGTCGAACACGTGACCACCAAGATGGCGGTCCACCTCCATGCCCATCAAACCCGCGGTCAGGATCGGGAACGCGATCAGGATCAGGATCGTGGTGATGAAGATGTTCCAGGTGAAGATGGGCATCCGGAACATGGTCATACCGGGCGCGCGCAGGCAGATCACCGTCGTCAGCATGTTGACCCCGCCCAGGATGGTGCCCAGGCCGGCAACCGCCAGACCCATCACCCACAGGTCACCGCCTACCCCGGGGGAGTGGGCCTGGCTCGCCAGCGGGTGGTAGGCCGTCCAGCCGAAATCGGCCGCCCCGCCTGGGGTGAGGAACCCGGCCATCACGGTCAGGCCGCCGAACAGGAACAGCCAGTAGGAGAACGCGTTCAGCCGAGGAAAAGCCACGTCCGGGGAACCGATTTGCAGCGGCAGGATGTAGTTGGCGAAGCCGAACAGGATTGGCGTCGCGTAGAGCAGCAACATGATCGTGCCGTGCATGGTGAACAGCTGGTTGTACTGCTCCGGGGAGAGGAACTGGGTGCCCGGGCGGGCCAGCTCGGCCCGCATCAACATCGCCATCGCCCCGCCCGCCATGAAGAAAGCGAACGAGGTCGTCAAATACAGGATCCCGATGTCCTTGGGGTCCGTGGTGTGCAGGAAACGCGACAGCGAGGCGCCTTTGACCGAGCGACGCACCGGATAGGCGCGGGTGCTGACCGGATGTGGAGCGAGCTCTGTCACGGTGCCTCCCAACAGCGCCGTCCGGAGGTGCGGTCGCGGGCATACCCCAAATCGCCGGGTAGCCGCGCGGGCCGTGACTAAACATCCCACCGCGGGGTAACGGGTGAAAGGCCCGGATCGGCCGAACCTTGGCCTAACCGGGGTGTACGCGCCCCGAACTGCGTGGTCGACGCCGCGAGTGGGCGCCACCGCGGCAGAGCGAGGCCCCGGGCGGGTGCCCGGGGCCGGTGTGCTGAGAGTCCCGACTCAGTGTGCTGAGAGTGCCGACTCGCGGGACGTTGGTTCGGTGGTTAGCTGCCGACGGTCTCCTTGGCCAGCGCGGCGACCCTGGTCTGCGCGGCCGCGACCACGCTGGGGCGGTTCCGGTGTGCCTCTTCGTAGTTCACGATCGTGCGCACATCCGCGCTGTTACCCAGCTCCTTGATCCGGCGGACGGCCTCCTGTTGGTTGAGCTCGTCGTAACCGCTGATCGGCAGTTCCCGTTCGCTCAGCGAGCCAAGCTCTCGACGCGTCTCGTGCAGCGCCTTCTCGGTGTCGCGGGCGCCTTCCCGGCGGGCGACCGCCTCGGCCTGGCTCAGCGAAGCGTCCCGCCCGCTGACCGCGACCTCACGGGTCGCGCCGCCCAAGCGCTTTGCCCGGTTGGTCACGCCGGCGACCGTGCTCAGGGCGAGGTCGCCCACCTCCTGGGCGCCGTCCATGGCCCGGTTCATGCCCTCCCGGGCGGCCCGGACCGGCAGTCCGATCACCTTGGTCACCCCGCCGGTGGCGCGCTGCAGCGGAGTGGCCCGCAACGCGGCGGGGCCGCCCAAGGCCTCCTCGGCCAGCACAATGCTGATCCACTCCACGGTCTCGGCGTGCGCGGTCTCCAGCTGTTCGGCCAGCGCACGGACGGCGGGCTTGCGGCCGCCCTCGGCGAGCGCCTTGAGGTAGCGCGCCCGTCCGAGCAGCTGCTGCTCCAACGCCAGATCCTGCAGGAGCGCCTCGTCGAAGGGCTCGACCTGCTCGACGGTGCTCTTGAGCAGCGCGGTGACCCGCCCGATCAGCGGCGTCACCGCGTCCGGCACGCCGCCCAGCTCGCGGAGCTGGTCGGCGATCAACCGGCTGCGCCGCTCGGCGTTGGCCGCGTTCTGGGTCAGCTCGCGTCGCACCGCGTCGGTGCGTGCCTGCGCGGTGCGCAGACGGGCCACCTGGGCCTCGGTCTGGGTCAGCTGCAGGATTGCCCGCAGCTGGCGGATGAGCGTCGTGGTCGACGTCAAAATGGAACTCCGTCCTTGTTACTCGTCATTGGGTACCTCAGGTCTGTACCCCGGCCTGGGCGGCCTGAAAGCGGGTTTGTCGCATCACCCTCGGTGATGCGACACACCCTTGGGCCAAATGGCGGAGTTTCCGCCTCGATTCGTCGGTAATGGTGCCGAACGGGAGTTTCGGCAGGCCCGAGTCGCCCCGGACGGGACGAGAGTTTTGGTCCTCAGCGGAACGGGCAGGAATGAAGTGTGCTGCTACTGCGACCGCCCGGGGTGTACCGGATCGACCGTGATTCCACATTGCTGGCCGACGTAGTGGCCCGGACCGGCCACGCCGAAGGCCGAGATGTGCTGGATGTCGGCGCAGGCACCGGTGTCCTGGCATTGAGTGCGGCACGGTCCGGCGCCCGGTCGGTGACCGCGGTGGATTTGTCCCTGCGCTCCACCGTGGCAACCTGGTTGAACTGTCGGCTACATGGCGCACCGGTCGCCGTGCTGCGCGGAGACCTGTTCGAACCGGTTCGCGGTCGGCGATTCGACCTCGTGTTGGCGAATCCGCCCTATGTTCCGTCCCGGGCTTCGGCGCCGGCCCGGCATCGGATCGGGCGCTGCTGGGACGCGGGCCGGGATGGCCGCCTACTGCTGGACCGGATCTGTGCCGGGGTGTCCGACGTCCTGGCCGAGGACGGGACATTGCTGCTGGTGCAGTCCGAGGTGTGCGGCGAGCAGATCACCCTGTCTCGGCTGACCGAGGCCGGGCTGGAGGCCAAGGTGGTGGACCGGGCCATGCTGCCGTTCGGGCCGGTGATGTCCACGCGGGCCGCCCTGCTCGAGGCTCGCGGGCTCATCGCCCGGGGGCAACGCGAGGAGGAGATCGTGGTGGTGGAGGCCCGGCGTGTCTGAGCGCCGCTACGCCCGGGTGGAGATCACCGGCGAGGGGCCGGTGCTGGTCCGCGGCCCGGTGGAGATCACCGTCGGGGACGGGGCGGTGGTCCGGTCCGAGCGGCCGGTCACCGCGCTGTGTACCTGCCGGCGCAGTCGGCGCTTCCCGCTCTGCGACACCAGCCACCGCGACCGTGCCCGCCGGTCCCGGGACGGGGATGCGTGATGTCGGCGACCGTGGAGAAACCGCCCTCGGCGCAGGTCGCCGCCCCGCCGCTGCCCGAGCCGCGCGGACCCGTCTCCTCGGCGGTGCTCGCCGCGCTGCGCGGTGCGGCGTGCCCGGAATGCCCGGATGTCGGCCCGGCGATCTCGGCGGCTAACCCGTACCGCGACGACATCCAGCTCGCCATGTACTGCCTCTACGAGTTGCACTACCGGGGGTTCGCCGAGGTCGCCGAGGAACTGGAGTGGGAACCCGCGCTGCTCGCCGTGCGCCGCGAGCTCGAGCGGTCATTCCTCGCCGGGTTGCGCCGGGACGTCCCGCCCGGCACCGACGTCCAGGCCGAGATCGCCGAGTTGCTCACCGAGCCGGCGGACGTGGACGGCCGAGGGGTGTCGCACCACCTGATGCGCGACGGCACACTCCGGCAGTTGCGGGAGTACCTGGCCCTGCGGTCGCTCTACCACCTGAAGGAGGCTGACCCGCAGGCGTGGGTGATCCCTCGGTTGCACGGTGCGGCCAAGGCAGCGCTGGTCACCGTGGAGCACGACGAGTACGGCGCCGGGGACCCGGAGCGCATGCACGCCGAGCTCTTCGCCCGGATGCTCCGCGCGCTGGACATGGACGACGCCTACGGCGCGTACCTGAACGCGGCACCCGCCGAGGCGCTCGCCGAGGTGAACTTCATGTCGATGTGCGGGTTGCACCGCCCGCTGCGCGGGTCACTGATCGGCCAGTTCGTGACGGTGGAACTGACCTCCTCGCCGGGATCGGACCGCCTGGTGCGGGCGATGCGGCGCCTCGGCCTCGGTCCGGACGCCATCGAGTTCTACGCCGAGCATGTGGAGGCGGACGCGGTGCACGAACAGGTGGTTCGGCGCGATGTGCTGGCCCCGCTGCTCGGGGCGGAGCCCGAGCTCGCCGCCGATGTGGTGTTCGGGATCCGGGCCAGCGTGCACCTGGCGGAGCATCTCGAGTCGCGGCTGCTGCGGCGGTGGTCGGACGGCCAGTCCTCGCTTCGTCGACAGTTGCCTAGCTGAGGGACCACCCAGCTGGTACTTGTCCGATCGGTGTCCCCGGAGGAGGCTCAACGCCGGATCGGACGTGAAGTGGGTGAGGAGCATGAGATCCGGGGGTATCGCGTTCGCGCCGCCGCCCAATGGGTCGGCCGTCCGCGCCCCGCTCCTGGTGTGCGAGCGGCCGGAGGCCGCATTGCCCCGGTGGGCGTCCGCATGGTGTGACCAGGCCAGACTCGGCATATTCCGGCATCCCACGTTGCCCAGCCCGGCGGCCCAGTCGTGTCCTGGTGGGGCCGGCGAATGGGCGCTGGTCATGTCCGACGTGTGCACCACGACGGCGGCCGGCGGCACCGTGCTGATCAATCGTCCGTCCCGGCGTGAACCGGGTCCGCCCCGGGTGGTGGCGGCGGTCCAGGAAGTGCCCGGCGACCAGACCGTGCTGCTGGACGCGGCCGCGTGCGCCGAGGCGCTGCCTGCCGAGCTGGAGCTGGTGCACTGCGTGCCGATTTCGTTCGGGGAGCGCAGCGTCGGCCTGGATGCCGCGGTGGACCGGGGCCGCGCCGTGCTCGAGGAGTGCCTGCGCTCGCTGGGCGAGCTGGGTCACCGGATGCGGGCGTCGGCTCGGCTGGTGCGCGCGAACCCGCACGAACTGGTCAACGAGGAGCTGGACGCGGACCTGCTGGTGATCGGCGGCAGCCGGGTCGGACCGTCCCGTGAGCTTGGACTTGTCGCGGTGAGCGCGGTCCGACACGCGCCGTGCCCGGTCCTGGTGGTGCCTCGCCGTCCGGTGCCGAAGGGCTGATCACCGGGGCCGGCTCTCTGACCGGGCTACGCCGTTCTCCTTCCGGCCCACCTCCGACGGCCCATGACTGATGACTCTCGTGGCTGATGACTCTCGCGTAAGCGCGCTCGTTTGTTGTTCATTTCCGCCGGGTATCCCGCCGTTGTCGGGGGACAACCATCGGGGGCGAGAGTAGGAGGCCCAACCGTGGCCCGAGTACCGATGAGTCCGTCCGCGTCAGACATTCTCTGCCCCGTACCGCAAACCCCCCTCGTCGATGATCGCACCGATCTTGCGATGATCTACGACAGCCTGTTCGACGGGGAGCAGCTCGATGGGCTCTACCGCGGCTGCGATAAAGGTGTCCGGCTCGTGGCGGTGACCAATCGGCGGCTCATGATGGTGGAGACGACGTCCTGTGAGGATCGGCTGGCCATGACCTCGGTGCCCTTTAGCCGGGTGATCAGCGTGTCTTACCTGGTATCGACGGACAAGTCAGTGGCCTACTCGACGACCGTCGGGATCCTCGTGCAAGAGGTGATGTACGAGCTCGGCTGCCGGGGTGAGGAACAGGCCCGCGAGCTGCACGATCTGATTGCCTGGCAGCTGGTCTGTGAGTGATCGCGGCACGCTCTAGACCGGGCAGGGGGATGTGGGGTCCACGCCGTCGGCGTTGCTGGGGCCCTTCTGGTTGTTCTCCAGGGTGTTGCCGCAGATGAGCTTCTGCGGTCCGCTGGATTGGATCTTCACCCCGTACCCGGCGTTGCCGATCAGGCGATTACCCCGGACGATGCTGCCGCCGCCATCGGCGTCGGTGTCCCCGCCGAGCCGGATTCCCGCGCCCGCATTGTTCATCGAAATATTGTTCACGAAGATCGTGCCGGTGCCCCGGGAATCAAATCCGGAACCCTCGGGATCCTTTGTATCGTGGCACGTATTGCGCTCGACAAGATTGTCCCGGGCGCCTTCTTTTACGTCGACGCATTCGGCGTGAGGGCGCACATCATTGTTGTGGACATGGTTAGCGTTGGACTGGTCCGCGATACTCCGCGGATTGTCGTCGACCTGTTCCGGCGCTGTCCCGATATAGATGCCTTCGCCGTTCTTCTTATCCGCCGCGACCCTGAAGTTGCGCAGCCCGCACTGCTCCACGCCGTTACCGGAGATCTCGTTGTGGCTGGAGAAGTACTTCACGCGCACACATTCACCCCGGGCGTGGTGAATGTGATTGTTCGTGACCAGCACATTGCTGGCGTGAAATAGCCGCAGGGTGGTATCGCCACCGGCGACGTCGAACCCGGTGAGTACGTGGTAGTCGTGGCCGATGACCACCACGTAGTCGGTGCTGTTGCGGGCCCTCGGCTGCTCCACCAGGAAGGCGCGGTCGCCCTCGATGCGGATCGGCTGGCCAGCACGTCCCGGCCGCACCGTCTGGATGGTTCCGACGTAGGTGCCGGGGCCGACGCGCACCGTCTCACCGGGCTGGGCCACGTGGATCGCGGCCTGGATCGACGAGAACGGGGCTGCCGCGCTGCCGTCACCGCCGCGCGGCGCCAGCGCGGCGACGAACAGCGTGCGGCCGGTACCCCGCTCCTTCAGCCGGGGAGCGGGCGGCGGGGGAGGGGCTGGCGCCGGAGCCGCGCGATCCGGCACCGAGCGCCCATTGAGCTGGCCCTCGATCCGCTGCGAGCCACACCCGGTCAGCGACAGGGACAGCACGGCGGCCATGCCCAGCACGGCCGCCGATGCACCTCGGCCCGGGAGCCCGGCGGCTCTGGTCCGCCGGGCCAACCAGGAGCGGTGCGCCGAACGTCCCGGCGGTGCCGCCTCGGGCATCTGCTAGCCGCTCACCGTGCTCGGCGCCGAGCGGTGGCGCACCGAGGAGAGCGGGGCGAAGATCCGGTGGAGGAGGTGCAGCACCAGCGCCAGCCCGACGAAGATGGCCCCGGCCAGCGCCAGCCAGGAGAGCGTAATGTTGAGGTCGTTGCCCTCCTCGGCGGCGTTCAGCGTGGCTCCGGCCACCGGGTCTTGGGCACGCACCTCCGAGTTGTGCAGCGCGATCCGATCGGCGCCGCCCAGGCCCTGCACGTCCAGGCCGACCTTGTCCGCATCGATGCGCCCGCCGTCCATCGACACCCGTGCGGTCGGATCGAGTACCACGCCCTTGGTGACGTCCTGCATGGCGAGGTTGGTCAGGTTCGCGGTGCCGCGCACAACGACGCCCTTGCGCGCGCCATTGATCGTGCTGAGCGGCCCGCTGACGTTCAGCGTGGCGATGTCGCGCATGATGATGCCGACGCTGCTGGCCTGAATCTGGGCCGACGAGATCGTGGCCGTGGTGCCCGCCGCGAGGACGACGCCTTGCACCGCGTCCTGGACCGACAGCTCACGTAGCGTCGAGGTGCCGTGCCCGACCACCACGCCCTTCCGGGCGTTGATGACGGTGTCGTTCAGGCTGCTCGTCGGATCGCTGAGCAGCAGCCCGGTGTCCTGCGAGTCACGCACCACGTTGCGTTCCAGCGCGGTGCCTCGGCTGCCGTTGTACACGTCAATACCGTTGTGGTTGCCGGTGATCTGGTTACCACTGACGTGGTTGTTGTCCGCGAGCCCCAGCTCATTGGCGTTCACCCGGACGCCGAGCAGGTTGTTGGCCACCACGTTGTCGATGACCTGGACGTTCGACGAGCCCTGGAGCACGATGCCACCGCCGCCGTTGCGCTCGGTGACGTTGTTCTGGATGACATTGCTGTCGGACTTCTCGTCCATCATGATCCCGTTGGCGCCGTTGTCATGCGAGTGGTTGTTGGCCACCACGCTGTTGATCACGCCCTTGGAGAAGATGATGCCGTGCGTGCCGTTCCCGTACGCCTCGTTACCGGTGACCGTCAGCCCGGTGCTGTTGGTGTGCGGGTCCAGCCCGTAGATCGCGTTGTCCCGGAAGATGCTGTCCTGGAAGGACACGTTGACCGCACCGCCGGTGTAGGCGCCGAACAGGTTGTTGTGGAACACCGAGCGCAGGGCCTGCCCGGTGGTGCCCTGTCCCCAGCTCACCCCGTAGGCGGTGCTGCCGTCCGAACCCAGGTAGGAGAAGTCGGAGTCGATGGTGTCCAACCGGGAGCCGGGGCCCTTGTAGGAGATAAACGGCCGGCGGTGGGTGGGATCGGGGTCCGGCGCGTTGTTCCGGGCCTGCCAGGACAGGACCTTGACGCCGCGGAAAATCCCGGTGGCTGAGTAACCGGCGACGTAGACGTACGGGTTCGCCTCCATCCGCAGCTCGCGCACCCGAGGAGCCGCCACGGTCAGCGTGGTCGACGGCGCCTGGATCAGCCCGACCTGGAGCAGGAACACCCCGGGCTCGGTCTCTCGCAGCCATTCCGGCACGGAGCTCTTAGCCACCAGCGCAGCCACGTTCTCCAGCGTGATGGTGCCGTCCCAGCGCGGGATCGAACGGAAGTAACTGGTCGAGATGACCCGGTCACCGACCATCATCCGGATGCTGTCCGGCCACACCGCGATGTTCGCCCACGGCGTGCCGCGCAGCGTCTTCGGCGCGGTAACAGCGGCGAACTGGGTAGGCAGCATGGTGATCCGCTGGCGGTGCGGGACCAGGGCGTGCGGGTCACGGCCGACTGGGGCAGCCAACGGGTCGGTGGTGTCTTCGGGGGGTGTCGGTGCGGCGGGCTGCCCGGTCAGCGCGCGGAGCCCGGACAGCCCTCCCACCAGCCCTTCCTGCGGCTTCCACACGCCGAGCCCGGCCAGTACGCCGAGCGAGGCGCAGGCCACCGCGGCCAGTGCGACCACCGCGAGGAACGCCCGGCGCAGACGATGCTGCCGCCTCATCGGCCGGACTCCGCACCGCTGGAGGAGGCGCCTGAGGTCGCGCTGGATGCGGCCTCGGCCTCCGGAACCCGGTCAACGTCCAGGCCGTCGGGGACGTCCAGCGTCGCCGGGAGCTCGACCTGGTCGGCGACGTCGAGGCCGTTGAGTGCCTCGAGCTTCTCGGTCATGTCCACGCCGTTCGGTACCTCGTGTTGGTCGGTGGCTCCCGTGCCGTTCGATGCCTCGTGCCGCTCGCCGGCGTCCACACCGTTCAGCGCGTCGAGCTTGTCGGCCACATCGAGGCCGTGGGCTGCCTCGGCCGCATCAGCGGCCCTGTCGTCCGCCGTGTTGGTGGCCGCGTTGGTGGCACTGCTGCTCGTGTCAACGCCGTTGGCTGACTCGGCCGTATCGGTCACGTCCGGCTTCTCCGCCACGGCCACGCTGCTTGAGGCGACCGCGCCGTTGGAGATGGCCACGCCGTTCGAGGCAGCCACGCCATGGGAGGCGGCCACGCCGTTCGAGGCGGCCGCACCGTGGGGCATGTCCACCCCCTCGGGCGCCGACTCGCTTTCGGACGCCGCGTCGTCGTGGGACCCTGCCGCGCCTTCCGACGCCGCCTCGACCTCGGACGCTGCCGCGTCGTGGGGCGCCGCTTCGCCGTTGGATGCTGCCGCACCGTTGGACGCCGCGGCACCGTTGGACTCGGCCGCACCGTTCGATGCTGCCGCTCCGTTGGATGCTGCCGCTCCGTTGGATGCCGCCGCTCCGTTGGATGCCGCCGCACCGTTGGATGCCGCCGCACCGGTCGGCAGCTTGAGCGCCTGGGTCACGCTCGCGTCGTTGAGTATCGGCAGTGCCTGGGTCACCGACTCGTCGCTGGGCGCGGCCGCGGACGGCCGCGGCGTTGGAGATGGCCGCGGCTTGCGCGGCGGCGCCTGAGTCACCGCGGCGTTGTTCACAATGGGCAGCGCCTGGGTCACCGCCGCGTCGTCGGGCACGTGCACCGCCTCGGACGACCCCTCAGCGATGGCCACCGCGGCGACGGGCAGGTCGTCACCAGCGCCACGGGTACGACCCACGGTCTTGGTCTTGGCCGAGACGGCGACGTCGCGGGTGAGCCAGCGCTGCTGGCGGATGGTGAGCAGCGCGACGATCTTGGTCAGGGACATGGCGAAGCTGATCAGGATGAAGAACGGCATCATCGTGATGAAGTGCCACGGCTTGCGCTCCAGGTGGGCCAGCAACTTCGCCGACCGGCTGAACATCCACCACGCGCCGAGGATCCCGGCGATCGCGTACCGGTGCTCGATCAGCGACAGGATCAGGTAGGCGGGGGAGAACAGCAGCGTGAACGAGCT
>DATHIT010000487.1:0-4120 GCA_035489915.1 Pseudonocardia sp.
TGGTGGGCGATACTGGGATTGAACCAGTGACCTCTTCCGTGTCAAGGAAGCGCTCTCCCACTGAGCTAATCGCCCCGCGAGGCGGAGGCGGGAATCGAACCCGCGTACAGGGCTTTGCAGGCCCTTGCCTAAGCCACTCGGCCACTCCGCCGAACTCATAGGGAGCCGAGATCCGGAGGTCCGGCAAGGGACCCGAGCACCCTCCGAGCGGACGACGGGATTCGAACCCGCGACCCTCACCTTGGCAAGGTGATGCGCTACCAACTGCGCTACGTCCGCACTGTGCCCCGCCGATCTCTCGGCGGGACGTTGTGGCTGAAGCCTAGCCGACCCGCTAGTCAGGCTCCAAACCACCCCCCGGCTAGCGGCTGATCAGCTCGCTTCGCTGGAGAGTAGATCTTCCAGAGCCAAATCGAGGTCGAGCCAGGCGTATTCGGTGCCCGGCGGGACGGCCTCAAAGGTCCGGTCCAGGAAATCAGCCAGGTCTGGCGCGCTGGTGGAGAACAGCGCGTGCCCGGATGGAGAGCTGAGTTCTATCTCCACGGTATCCGCGTCACCGGCCGCCGGGCGTACCCGGACGTCGCCGGTCCCCGCGTCGGTGAGCAGTCCATCGGCGAACAGATCGCGGGCAAATACCCACTCGACGTCCGCCGCGTCGGTCCGACCTGTCTGGAACACTGCATGTACCGCATATGGATCACGGCTGTCATACCGCAGCTCGACCCGCACCGGCATCGCGTCGGCCTGCTGGGCCAGCAGATCGAACACGGCGAGAGAGCGGATGGTGACGTGCTCGTTGCGCATCGTGCTGCCCCTCCGTGGGTTATCGCCCGTCCTACAGGTTGGAGAACGACCGGACCGTCGATATGTCACGGTCCGCGGGCCGGTGTCTGCCCCCCTTCGCACCACACTTCACCCGGTTGGCGCAGTGCGAACGGTGGCAAGTCGCCGAGAACCGCGTGGTCAGCGGGCCGGCAGGGGCGACACGCCACTACCCTGAACCGCGGACTTTTTTAGGTTCGGTTTCGTCAACGTGAGGATCCGCTGGTGTCCGATGTCGCCGACATCTCCGCGTCGTCCGGTCAATCCGGTCGGCGCGGCCACCGCGCGGCACCGATGCCGCCGTCGTTCGATCCCCCTGACGAGCAGTTGGTGGAACGCCTCGAGGGGGGGGCCTCGGCCGCCGTCGAGGTGCTCTACGAGCGGTACAGCGCGCTGGCCTACTCCCACGCCAGGCGTATCCGCCCGGGCGGCGGCCTGGCCGAAGACGTGGTGCACGAGGTCTTCCTGGCCGTGTGGCGTGATCCTCGGCGGTTCGACCCGACCCGAGGCCGCCTTGCCAGCCTGCTGCTGAGCGAGGTGCACCAGCGGGCGCTCGACCTGGTGCGCCGGGAGGGCGGGCCCGGGCTCCCGGCGATACCGGAATTCGTTTCTGGCGACGAGCCGGCGGTCGCCCCCATGGACGCCCGCGCTCTCGGCGGCGGTTCTGTCGGGGCCGGGTCGGCTGGGGGGGCAGCGGGGTCGACCACGCTGGTTGCCGAGCCGATCCGGGATGCCCTCGGGCAGCTGTCCCCGGAGCAGCGTCGGGCCGTCGCGCTGGAGTTCTACGGCGGCTACACCCAGCGGGAGGTCGCCGCGATCACCGGATCCGAGCTGGGCACCGTGGCCTCACGCACCTACACCGCGGTGCAGCGACTGCGGCGCGCGCTCATCCCGCCGGCGATGGAGCCGGACGAGCGTTCCGGCGGCGTCCGGGGGAGCGTCAAGCCGAGATGTGGGGATGTGGAGCAGGCCGTCGGCTGGGCGCTGCGGGTGCTCGAACCTGGCGACGAGGACCTGTTCACCGAGCACCTGCTGACCTGCGCGGCCTGCCGCGACATGGTCCGGCGGACCGAAGACCTGATCTGGGCCATGGCGGCCGTCGACGAGCAGGCCGAACCGCCGGCCGAGCAGCGGGACCGGTTGCTGGCAGCGGTGGCGGCAACCCCTCAGGTACCGGAGGAGCAGCGGGTTCGGCCGTGGCCCGAGCTGCCCCCGCCGCCACCGGCCAGGTCGCCACAGGCGTACTCGCTGGCCTGGAACCCGGCCCGCCCGGCGGTCCGCTCAACCACATCGGACCAGGCCGAGGCTCGCCGCCGATCCGGCCGCCGGCGCCGCATCGGTGTGCTGGTGGCCACCGTGGTGGTCGCGCTGATCGGCATCGCCGGGATCTCGCTGCGTCAGTTCGGCGGCGCGCGGCAGGAGGAGGCGGCCCGGGCGAGTGCCGATGACGCCCAGCGCATCCTGGCTCAGCTCGACCTGCCCGGCGCCAGGCGCGCCGTGCTGAACTCCCCGAGCGGGCAACCAGCGGCCGGTCTACTGCTCTCCGACGGCCAGATCCAGCTGGTGTCGGTCGCGCTCCCGGTCAACGACGCCGACCACACGACCTACGTCTTATGGGAAATGAGCGGCGACCAACCAGCAGCAGTCGGTACCTTTGACGTGCACCCGGGCGATCACGGCCTGCATCCGGTGGGCGCTCAACCGCCCCAGGCCGACCCGTCCACCAGTTATGCGATCTCAATCGAGAACGGTCGGCGGGCTCCGGACCTGCCCGGCCTGGTGGTGGCGACAGGGCAGGTGGCGAACTGACTGGGACAGAGGAGCGCGAGTCAATGGGGCTACGCGCGAGGCTGGACGCTAATCCGACGCTCCGTGTGCTGTGGCGGGTCGGGGTGGCGGTGATCGGTGGCGCCGTCGTGATCACCGGGCTCATCTTGGTCCCGTACCCGGGCCCGGGCTGGCTGATCGTTTTCGGCGGCCTGGCCATCCTGGCCACCGAGTTCGAGTGGGCCCGCCGGTTGCTCCACTACGCGAGGGGCTACTACGACCGTTGGACGGCGTGGCTGGGCCGCCAGTCATGGCCGATCAAGCTGTTGGTGCTCGCGGGCACCTGTCTGGTCGTGCTGCTCATGCTGTGGTTGCTCAACGCGTTGAACATGGTGGCCGGCTGGATCGGGCTGGACTGGACCTGGCTGCGGTCGCCGTTTTTCTGATCCGGTATGGTTCGTATCCGTCGATGGGGCGGGCTTAGCCGCCCCGGTCGCGGGCGATTAGCTCAGCGGGAGAGCGCTCCGTTCACACTGGAGAGGTCACTGGTTCGATCCCAGTATCGCCCACCCTCAGCATCGCTGTGTCCACGGATGGCGTGGACCGGGTCGGGTGGTGATGACGTTGGGGGACCGAGTCCCCCAAACCCCCTACGGTGCGAGCTTCTTGCGAACCAGCGTGGTTCGGTGGGGTGTTGACCAGCGCGTCGCTCAGCGCCGTGCCGACGCCAGCGCCGCGCCGACCTCGGCGGCCGAGGCGGGAGCGGCCGGCTGGGTCCTGTACTGGTTGTCCTTGGTTACCGCGTAGGGCGCGCAGAAGACCGGAGTGCCCAGTTGTGAGCGCCAGCTTTCGGTGAGCGGTCCCATGTCCACGGAGTCGTACCCGAGCAGCGAGATCAACTCGGCGGCTTGCTTCTTTGCGCCCGGGTCGTTGCCGGCGATCGGCAGGGCGGTGCGGTCGGCCGCGTCCACTGGCCGCGGCAGGGCCCTGAGGTGTTTGTAGTTGATGTTGTTGAACGCCTTCACGACGTGCGCCTCGGCCAGGTGCCGCTGGAGCACTTCGCTATCGGTGAGCTCCCGCGTTTCGAGTTCCGGGATGGTGCCGTCACGCGGGGGAAAGTAGTTTCCGGTGTCGATGACCGTCTTGCCGACGAGGGGCTCCTGGGGAACCGTGCCAATAGCGCCGACCGGGATCGTCACGACGACCCAGTCCCCGGCCGCCGCCGCCTGCGCGGGAGTGGCCGCACGGGCCCGCGGCCCCAGTTCGTCCACGAGGTCGGAAAGCGTCTGCGGCCCCCGCGAGTTGCTGAGCACGACGTCCAGGCCGGCATCGACCGCCAGACGGGCGAGCGTGCCACCGATGTGTCCACTGCCGATGAGTCCAAGTGTCGCCATGCCTGGGACAACCTCCCGGTTGAGTAACGATCCGCGCGAGTGCCTCTCTTCGATCCCCGAAGCGGGAGTCGCGCGATCAGCAGTGACTGCTGAAATACATGAAGAACCGCGGCCCCGCCGGGACGCCGTTGCTTGCT
>DATHIT010000488.1:0-5313 GCA_035489915.1 Pseudonocardia sp.
GTCAGCCCGGCCGGCGATCACACCGAGATCGTGAGTGATCAGCAGGACTCCCATCGAGAGCCGGTCACGCAGCTCTTCCAGCAGCTCCAGAATCTGCGCCTGGATCGTCACATCGAGGGCGGTCGTCGGCTCGTCGGCGATCAGCAGCTTCGGCTCACACGCCAGAGCCAGCGCGATCATCACCCGTTGCCGCATGCCGCCGGACAGCTGGTGCGGGTAGCTGTCCAGCCGCTGATCCGGTTGCGGCATGCCCACCAGCCCGAGCACTTCGATCGCGCGGTCCCGGGCCTGCGCCGCGCTGGCTCGGCGGTGCAGCCGGACCGCCTCGACGATTTGCTTGCCGATGGTCATCGTCGGGTTCAGCGAGGTCATCGGATCCTGGAACACCATCGCCACGTCGCGCCCGCGCGTTTGGCGCATCTCGCGTTCTGGCAGGTCAGTCAAGTCTCGTCCCGCGAGGAGCACCGAACCCGAGGAAATCCGTCCGTGGGGCGGGAGGAGCCGCATGACCGACATCCCGGTCATGGTTTTGCCACATCCGGACTCGCCTACCAGACCCACGGTTTCGCCGGGCGCGATGTCGATAGAGATCCCGTCCACGGCGGTGACCACCTCGCGTCCACGCCGGAGCTGCGTCCGGAGGTCACGGACCTGAAGCAGGGTCACGATTTCTCCCTCTCCTAACTCGGCAGCCAGGGCCGCCGGACGCGGACCGTGCGGCGCGGATCGAGGATCGAACCCACGTAGTCACCGAGATAATTGCTGAGCAGAATGGTCGCGGAGATAGCCAGGCCCGGGAACGTCGAGATCCACCACGCGGTCTCCAGATACTGACCACCTGAGGACAGATCGACACCCCAGTCCGGCGCCGGCAATGCCACGCCGAAGCCGAGGAAGCTCAGCGTCGCCGCCGTCAGCACCGCCCAGCCGATCGCGCTGCTTGCCACCACGGCGATCTCGGTAGCCAGGTTGGGCAGCAGGTGCCGGAGCACCGTCCGCGGCCTGCTGGCACCGAAAAGCCTCGCGGCGGCGACAAAATCGGCTGTGCGGAGCCGCTGGACCGAGCCGTAGACCACGCGCGCGAACGCCGGAATGTAAGCCACGCCAACGGCGATGACGACACTGGTGACGCCGGTGCCGACGATCGCCACGACCATCAGCGCGATGAGCAACGCGGGCAGCGCGAGCATGACGTCGAGGGCGCGCATCACCAGCCCGCTCACGAAGCCGCGAGCCAGTCCCCCGAGTAACCCCAGCGACACCCCGATCACGGTCGAGATCAGGATGCCGGCGACGCTGGCCAGCAGGATCGGGTGCGCACCCCATACGACCCGGGTCAGCACATCGCGGCCAAGATCATCTGTGCCGAACCAGTGGCTGCCGTCCGGCGCCGCGAACGCCCCTCCGACCGACGCTGTCGGATCACCGGGCGCGAGCACGCCCGGAAACACCGCGACCACCACAAGAAGCAGGACGAGAACGCTCAGCACTACCCCGGAAACCAGCCCGCCACGTGCGGACAGTATGGCCGCGGACTTGCGGAATCCCCGGCTCGGTGTGGAGAGCGCCGTCATACCGTCACCTGCTTCCGCGTCCGAGGATCGATCACGCCCACGAGCATGTCGACCACGAGATTGATGAGGACGTACGCGACCCCGATGAACAGCACGGCCCCTTGGACGACAGGGATGTTCTTCGCCGCGATGGACTGAACCAGGAAGCTGCCCAGACCGGGCCGCCCGAAGATGACCTCGATCGCCGCGGCACCGGTGAGGATGTTGCCGATCTGCAGACCGAGCATGGTGATCGTGGGGATCACGGCATTGCGCAGGGCGTGATTGAGCAGCACCCGCGTTTCGCCACAGCCCTTCGCGCGAGCCGTCTTGATGTACTCGTCCTGGTATTCCTCGATCAGCCTGCTGCGGACCAACCGGGTGAGAATCGCCGCGTAACCCCAGCCGAGCGCCACCGCGGGCAGGATCAGCGAGCTGAAGCCCTGGGTGCCGACCGCGGGCACCAGTCTGAGCCGCACCGCGAAGATGAGCACGAACAGCAGCGCCAGCCAGAAATATGGAATCGCCACACCGGACACCGAGATCACCCGGCCCGCCCGGTCCCAGAACGAACCGGGCCGCACACCGCCGACGATGCCCAACGGCACCCCGACGACGATCGCGATGAGCATGGCCGAGCCACTGAGCACGAACGTGCTCGGCGCGCGGGAGACGATCTCACTGAACACTCCGCGCCCCGTCACGAATGACGTGCCCAGGTCCCCGTGAACCAGACCGACCAGGTATTTCCCGTATTGCTGGTACAACGGCTGATCCAGTCCGAGCCGGACCTCGAGATCATGAATCTGTGTCGGGGTCGGATTGGATCCGAAGAGCATCGCCTGCGCCGGGTTGCCCGGGATCAGGTGAATGATGAGGAATGCGACGATGCTGACTCCCAGCAACACGGGAATCGCGATCAACAGACGCCCCATGGCGAAGCGCATCATGGCTGGCCTCAGACCAGGGCCGCGGCGTGGAAGAACGGGTACCCGGTCACTCCGAAGTGGAGCCCGGTCAGGTTGCTCGCCGCCGAGAAGACACCGCTGACGTTCCACAATGGAAGGAAGATCGCGGCCTCCATGAGGGTGCGCGTGATCTGCTGATACCGCGCGGTGCGCGCGGCGTCGTCGACCACGGTGTTCGCCTGCGCAATCCCGCTGTCGACACTCGGATCGCTGTAGTGCGCCCAGTTGAACCCGGACGGGATCTGCTCGCTGGTGACGAGGTTGTTCAGCAGGTAGGGATCCACGTCGTAGTAGAAGATCGCGGACAGGTTCTGCACCCCCTCGTTGTAGGACGCGGCGGCGGTCAGGAACGGCTGCGAGCTCGTTTTTGCCGAAATGCC
This sequence comes from Pseudonocardia sp., assembly GCA_035489915.1. GTDB lineage: Bacteria > Actinomycetota > Actinomycetes > Mycobacteriales > Pseudonocardiaceae > Pseudonocardia. The sequence goes on from DATHIT010000488.1 coordinate 2,902, forward strand.
AACGGCTTTGAGCTGGCTGACCACGTACTGGGTCGGCAGATCGAACCCGTTCGACGACTGGATCAGAATCTCCAATTCCAGCGGCTGGCCACCCTTGGCGCGGGTACCGCTACCGGCCGCCACCCACCCGGCCTGGTCGAGCAGCGACTTCGCCTTGACCGGGTCGTACGCGTACATAGTGTCGGCGGCCTTGTCATAGCCCGGCGTAGACGGAGTGATCACGTTGTGCGCGGCTTCGTAGGCTCCCTGCAGCACAGTCTTGTTCAGAGTGTCCTGGTCGACCGCGAAGTTGATCGCCTGACGCACCCGGATGTCGTCGGTCGGCCCTTTCTTCACATTGATCGGGAACCCATAGGGCTGACCGGTCGAAGGCACGTTGTAGTGGGTCAGCCCCGAGGTGCTCCGCACACTCTGGATGTCGCTCGGGTTGAGGTTCCACGCCAGCTGCAGTTGGCCGGTGCGCAGGGCGTTGTAGCGGGCGGTCGCGTCAAGCAGGATCTTGAAGTTCAGGTTCTTCAGCTTGGCCGGGCCAGGCGGACCAAAGGCTGAGGGCCCCCATTTATAGCCCGGGTTCTGCACGAGCGAGACATGGTCCTGGGTCACGTACTCCTGAAACTTGAACGGCCCGGTTCCCACCGGGTGGCTGCCGAAGCCGATCGGGCCGTACTGCTTGAGCGCGGCCGGCGAGGAGATGCCGAACACGGTCGTGGTCATCTCGTGCAGGAAAGCCGCGTTGGGCTGACTGAAGCGGACCTCGACGGTGTAGTCGTCGACGATCCTGGTCTCCTGATACGGGCCGAGCGCGCCCTTCGCCGACCGCGATTTCGTCGCCGGATCGACGATGTGATCCAAGGTCGCCTTTACCGCGGCGGCGGTGAAATGGGTGCCATCGTGGAAATCCACATCCTGGCGCAGCTTGAACGTGTAGCTCGTCGCATCCGGAGCCACCTGCCAGCTCGTCGCAAGACCGGGGTAGAGCTGCTTGCCCCCATCCTGCGTCGGCAGCCACCACACGAGCGGATCGAAGATCCCGGAGGCGATCAGCGACGATAGGATGAGCCCGCTCGCGCCAGGGTCGAGTGTGTCCGGTTCCTGGTATACGCCGACCGTCAGCGTGTCAGACGGTCCGCTGGAGGCGACCGAACTCCCGGAGCCACTGCCGCAGGCCGCCAGGAAAGCTCCCGCGCCCAGAACGCCGACTGTGGCGCCTCCGACCGCCAGGAAGCGCCGTCGGGAGAGTGTTGACGGCAGGTCCGGCGCAGGCCGGGACGAGACCACTTCCGGCGGGTTTCCGGCGGTCGTACCGGGCATTGCCTACTCCACTCAGCTGCTAGATCACTAGCCGAACTGTGATATTTCACGAACGTAGCAGCACGTCGTTTCTGGCTGATTAAGCCGGGTAAATTCGAACATCGCCGGCTACTCCTAGGATCGAGGCGGCCACCACCTGTGCGGTGCCAAAACCTGACGTCGACGGGTTGACCTGGCGTTTCGTCTGCGCTTCGGTCATTTCGTGATCATCTAACCTGCTGTTTCGACTGATGCACTTGATCACGGCGAGGCTATCCGGGCGCGCATACGTCCACCGCTCACAGCGTGTGCCGTACCCGGCTTGTGATGCTGTGCGCCGCCTCCCGTACCGCGGCGCCGTAGCGGGCACTCGAGACATCACGGAGCCGGCTGACCGGCAGATTGACACTGAGGCTGGCGATCGGCACTCCGGCGTCGCCGATGACCGCGGCGATCGAGCCGACGCCGGAGCGCCACTCGCCATGGTTCGTCGCGTATCCCTGTGCTCGTATCCGCTTGCGGTCGAGCTGTCGCTGGCGGTAGCCGAGGACGAGCGCGAGTTGCTGGTCGTTGCGGCCTGGTGGCACGACCTGGGCTATGCCCCGGCACTGCATGTGACGGGCCTGCACCAGCTGGACGGCGCGCGCTATTTAGCCGGCCAGGGCTATCCACAACGGCTGTGTGCGCTAGTGGCCCATCACTCGGCGGCGACCTTCGAGGCCGAGGAGCGCGGTCTGCTGGCAGAGCTGAACGAGTGGCCGCGAGAAGAGAGTCCACTAGCAGACGCGCTGTGGGCGGCGGACATGACAACCGGGCCGGCGGGCGAAGAAGCTCGGCCACGAGCATCTTCGCCGGCACGACCTGCGGCACACCGGCCTGACGTGGATGGCTGATGCGGGCGTTCCGGTGCACGTGCTGCGAAAGATCGCCGGGCATGGATCGCTGATGACGACACAGCGCTACCTGCACCCGGATTCGGCAACTGTCGCGGCCGCCGGCGACTCGCTGACCGCGTACCTGAGGGCGCCCCGGTCCCCGAGTGGTCCCCAGCTTCGCATCGTCGGGGACACCGCATGATCGACCAGCAACAGAGAAAAAGGCTCGCTGACCTGGATGTTCTCC
>DATHIT010000489.1:0-5272 GCA_035489915.1 Pseudonocardia sp.
CCACGTCGTCCGCGCCGGCGCGCAGGGCGGCCTCGGCAATCCGCCTGATCTCTCCGGTGCCGCCGCGCGGCCACACCGCCGCGCCGATCGCGGTTCCGATCAGCCCTCCGGCCACCACGTCGAGCAGCCGGTACCCGGCCAACTCCCAGGTTGCCGGCGCCAGCTGGGCGAACAACATGGCGATCACGACACTGAAACCGACCTGCCCGTAGAACGCCCCGAGCACCGAACCGGCCGCGTAGGTGAGCACCATGACCACCGGCAGCAACACCGCGTAGAGCACGGCGTTCCCACCGATCAGGGTGAGCATCCCGGCGGCCAGCGCGGCGCCGACCAGAGTGCCGGTGAACGCCGGGAGCAACGCGGCGCCGCTGGCGATCAACGAGGTGCGCATCAGGGTCAGCGTGGCCAACAACACCCATAGGCCATACGACAGGTTGAACACGTCGACCGCGGCCCTGGCCACGGCAAGGCCGATGGCCAGCCGCACCGCGTTCTGCAGGTACACCGACCGAGGGGTCAGGTGGACCAACAGCCGGGTCCACCACAGCCGCAAGGTGGACGCGCTGGTGTACCAGGCGGTCGACGGGGCTTCACCGGTGCGGTCCGGACCGGCGCCGACGGCCGCTCGAACGGCCGCCACCAGCCCCCGGGTGGATTCGGCGATGGCCAGCGCGGCCACTCCGGCGCGCAGCCCCCGGGGCAGATCCGTGCTGTCGCCGCGCTCGGCGATCCAGTCGGCCCGGCGCTCCAGGTATGTCTCGATCGCGATGAGCAAAGGTCCGGCGATGGGCGCGGGGCCGGTGCCGCGCAACGCCGACGCGGACTCCAGCACCGAGGTCCGCACCGCGGCCAGCAGCTCGGCGGTGAGCTGCGCCGGCGGGGCGCCTCGGCGGTGCAGCAATGCGTCCAGCACCGCGGCGCGGGCGCCGATGATCCGCACCGCCCCGGCCGCGTGGGTGAGCCCCCGGTCCCGCCGCCCGGGGCCGGTGGGTCGCTGCGGCACCGGGACGGAGGTCAGCCGCAGCGCCTCAACAGCGGCCTCGGTGGCCGCGCGCAGCTCGAGCTGCTCGGAGTCGGGGTTCGCACGCACCCGCTCGAGGTACCCGGCGACCAGCTCGGCGGTATCGGCGATCCTGGTACAGAACGCCGGCGGTGTCGGCGCGGGCAGCAACACCCGGTCGGCCAGGATGAGCAGCCCGAATCCGACCACCAATCCGCCCAGCCGATCGGGCAGCGTCTCCGGGGCGTACGGCGGGAAGCAGGGCAGGATGTAGAACAACTGCATCCCGTTGGCCAGCCCGATCAGCCTGGGCCCACCCACCCCGGCAAACGCCACCAGGAACCCGACAACGAGCATGCCCAGCACGGCGGACCAGGTGTGCCCGGCGAGTGCGGTGCCCAATGCGACCAGCGCCGCGGCCACCGGCAGCGCGGCCAGGTAGACCCGGGTGCGGATGGCCGGTGGCCCGAACACATCGGAGAGCCCGCCCATCGCGATGGCGCCGAATGCCGCGTAGGTCGCCGTCACGGTGTCGCCGAGGCCGTACCGGCAGGCGAAGAACCCCACGCAGGCCGCCACGGTCACCCGGATCGCCTTGCGGATCCCGGCCAGGCCAGGGTCCCGCCGGCGTAGCCACGCGCCGATGCCGTGCGAGCCCTCGGGCGCGGCGGCGCCGGGGTCGGCCTCGGGGCTGGATCGGGCGCCGGGTGCGGAGTCCGGCTCGGCCCCGGGTCGGGGACTGGTCACGGGGCTCCTCGCGGGGTTCGCCGGGCACGGTCGTCTGGACGCGCATGCCATGCTCGCTGCCCGATCCGGCCGCTCGCAAGCAGCTGGGGCAAACGGGTCAGCTCCGGATCGCCACCTCGGCCTCGATCTCCACCGGCAGGTTGAACGGCAGCTCGGCCAACCCGACCGCGGAGCGCGCGTGGCTGCCTGCCTCCGGCCCCCACAGCCGTAGGATGAGGTCGGAGAAACCGTTGATCACCGAGGGGGTGGCGGTGAAACCCGGCGCGGTGTTCACCATGCCGAAGACCCGGAGCCAGGCCACCACACGGTCGAGGTCGCCCAGCTCCCGGCGGAGGCTGGCCAGCATCGCCAACGCGGTCAACCGTGCCGCCTGGTACGCCTCGTCCTGATCCACCTCGCCGCCGACCTTTCCGAGCGGGCCGGCCAGCGAGCCGTCCGGGAGCAGCGGACCGTGCCCGGACACGAACGCGCGGTCACCGTGCACCCGGACCCAGGGGAACGACAGCACCGCGGTGGGCGGCAGGCGTATCGGTTCGGGCAGTACCAGGCCGAGCTCCCTGAGTTGATTCTCAATCCGCATGCGGCGTCCTCCATCATCGGGTGACTAACGTCTTGACCATGAGCCCGCACTCTTGACCGGGCGTCAACAGATTCTTGCCAGCCGCGCGAGTTGGCTGGCAAGAGAGCGACGCGCGGGAAGGACGGCACGATGTTTGAGGGCCGCCGCTGGCGGGGCGTCGCGTTCGGCGAGCCGCGAGACGTGCTCCACCTGGAGGAGACCTCCTGGTCTGCCCCGAAAGACGGTTGGCTGCTGGTCAAGGTCCTCGCCGCCGGAGTGGGGCTGCCCGAGCTGTTGATGACCCGGGGCCAGCTGCCCGGGTTGTCCCGGCTGCCGGTGTCGCCGGGCGAGGAGGTGTGCGGCGCGATCGTCGCCGTTCCGGTCGGTTCGGCGTTCGCAGTCGGCGACCGGGTGATGGGGATGACTCCGTTCGCCGAAGGCTGGGGAGGCTACGGCGAGTACGCCTACGTTCGGGAACAGCAGACGATGCTCGTTCCTGGGCACTTCACCGACGAGGAGGCGGCCGGTTTCGTGGTCGGGTTCAGGACCGCCTACACCGGGCTGGTGCTGCGGGTGCCGGTGTCCGAGGGCCAGGTTGTGCTGGTGCTGGGCGCCGCCGGGAGTTCCGGCGTGACGGCGATCCAGCTGGGCAAAGCACTCGGCGCCACGGTGATCGCGGTGGCCGGCAGCGAGCGCAAGCTGGCCTACTGCGCGGGCATCGGAGCTGATCACGGCGTGAACCACCGCACCGCTGACGTCGCGGCGGAGGTCAGCGCGCTCACCGATGGCAGGGGCGCGGACGTCATCTACGACGCCGTCGGCGGGGAGCTCGCCGCCAGGGCGTTGGCCGGCATCGCCCGGTTCGGCCGCATCGCGATCGTGGGCCTGGCCAGCGGTTCCTTCGTGCGGCTGGATCCGCTGGACATGTTGGTCCGCAACTACTCCGCGGCCGGGGTGTTCGCCGGTGGCCTCACCTCCGAAGAGGACGCCGCCGCGAACCGTCGGCTGTTCGAGCTGGCCGACCGCAAGGCGATCACCACGCCGGTCGGCAACGTCTACGAGTTCGCGGACGTGCCGGAGGTGTTGGCGGGCTGTGAGAGCCCACCGCCGGGCAAGTCGGTGATCCGGGTCGCGGGCGGGTCGGCCGGTTGACTCGAGCGCGTCGACGGTCCCGGGTCCGGGGCGAGCGACGACGACGCGGAACCCGAACTGGTTGCCCCCTCCTCACCCATCCGGTCGGCCATTCGGCCTCCCAGCGACACAGTGCTGACCTCCTCGCACACGACCGGGCGGTGGGCGTCCACCACAAGGTTTGGCGTGTTGAGGGGGAACGCCGGTCAAGACATGATCTGGCCACACATGCCCGGAATGGGAGGGACGATGCCAACGATGAGCACGCGCCGGCGCGGGGCAACCCTCGTCGTTGCGGTTGTTCTGACGGCCAGCGGAGCGGGGCTGGCCATGACCGGCACCGCCCAGGCCGCCCCGGCCCCGGCCCCGGTGCCGAGCCCCATCCCGAGCGCGGAGCCGGAGCCGCAGCCGGAACCGCAGCCGCTGCCAGCCACCACCCCGTACGGCTCCAGCAGCGTGGTTGCCGTCACCGCCGGCAACGTGCACACCGGCCCGAGCTCCAACGATCGCGTCGTCAGCCACGTCGTTCGGAACAACTCGTATCCCGCCGAGTGCTGGATCGAAGGTGATCCGGTCGTTTTCCAGGGTGTCAGCCGGCGGAACTGGGTCAGACTCCAGCTTGTCCGCGGCGGCACGGGCTATGTGAATGCGATCTACCTGAAGGGCAATGACCGGGCCAACGTCACCTATCACTGCTGACCGTTGATCAGCCGCCGGTCGGATCGCGAGGGCGGTCAGCTTTCAGGTACCCGTCAAGCAGCGGGCCGAGCTCTGTCGCCACGCTGGTCAGGGCGCGCACATCCTGCTCGGCTCTGGCGATCAGGATGGCTCCCTCCAGCGCGCTGACCATGAGCGTCGCCAGCGCGCCCGTCTTGCCGGCGGGCACGCCCATCTCCGCCAACGCCTCGCTGATCGGCCGGCGCCAGGTGGCAAACGCCGCCGCGGCGGCGGCCCTGGTGGACTCGGCCGTGCAGTCCACCGTGGCCGCCGCAACCGGGCAGCCCGAGCTGAACCCGATGGTGGCGAACTCGTCGGCCCATTGGCGCACCATCGCGGCGAACAGCCCGCTCGGCGACGGCTGCGACATGGCGTCGAGAAATCGCCCGATGCGGCCGCTCGCATAGCGCCCGCCCCAGCTCACCGCCTCGTTGACCAGCTGCTGCTTGCCACCCGGAAAGTAGTGCTGGAGCGATCCGCGCGGCGCTTGCGCGTGGGCGACAACGTCCCGCATGCCCGTCGCGGTGACCCCATCGCGGCGGATGAGCTGGGCCGCACTGAAGACCATCCGCTCCCTCGGTCCCCGATCAGACCCCGCCATGATCGACCTCCAACTCCGTGATCAATGTGGATAGCCCGAAATCGACTATGACCGCTGTCATGGCCGCCATTATTATGACCGCCGTCATAGCCCACAAGGCACGGATGCCAGGACGGCTTCCCCGGATCCGCCGGCCACCGCTGACGGTGCCACGGATGAATGCCGTCGGCTCGAGGTGGAGGTACACGTGGACGTAGGTTTCATCGGCCTCGGGGTGATGGGGCAGCCGATGGCGGTCAACCTGGCGCGAGCCGGTACGGCGCTCGCCGTGTGGAACCGCACCCCCGCCAGGAGCGAAGCGCTGCGGGCCGCCGGCGCAACGGTGGCGACCGAGCCCGCCGAGGTGTTCAAGCGGGCGCGGGTGGTCATCCTTATGCTGGCCGACGGCGCCGCGGTTGACTCCGCCCTGGGCCGTGGCACGCCGGAGTTCGACGCAAACGTCGCGGGCCACACGGTTGTGCACATGGGGACGACCTCACCTGGCTACTCGCGGGGGCTGGAGGCCGATGTCCGG
>DATHIT010000490.1:0-5660 GCA_035489915.1 Pseudonocardia sp.
AGGGCGACAGCCAGCTCGGCGACTTCATCGAGGACTCCGAAGCCGTCGTGGCGGTGGACGCGGTGTCGTTCACGCTGCTGCAGGACCAGCTCCAGTCGGTGCTGGCCACGCTGTCCGAGCGGGAGGCCGGCGTGGTCCGGCTGCGCTTCGGGCTCACCGACGGCCAGCCCCGCACGCTGGACGAGATCGGCCAGGTCTACGGGGTCACCCGGGAGCGGATCCGGCAGATCGAGTCGAAGACCATGTCGAAGCTGCGCCACCCGTCCCGGTCCCAGGTGCTGCGCGACTACCTGGACTGACCCGAACACATTCGGCGAACCTCGTGTGGCGAGCGCCGGACGGCCCCAGGGCGCTCCTTGGGGCTGGCCGGCGCTCGCCGCGCGTCCGGGGCCGTCCGGCCCCCGCGCGGCCCGCGTTTACCCGGTCGGGTGAAGATGGCTGCTACCCCGGCGCCCGGGTAACGGCCGGTATCCCGATCCCGATCTTCCAGGTACAACGCTCCGCTCCCCGCACAGAATTTGGAGACGCCGATGTCCGCCATCGAGAGTGCGTCCCTGACCGGGACTCGTCCGTTCGAAGTCAGTGAGCGCTGCGACCGCTGCGGCGCCAGAGCCAAGGTCCGCGCGGTCCTGGCCAATGGTGGCGAGCTGCTGTTCTGCGGGCACCACGCCCGCGCCCACGAGGGCCGCCTCCGCGAGGCCGCCGTCGCCCTGCAGTCGGTCTCCTAGGCTCTTCCGCCCGGGGGCTCTGGCCCGTTTCCCCGGCCAGACCCTCTCAGGCGCTCTGTGGCCCTTTCAGCCGGCTTTTCCGGTGCCTTCAGCGGCCCCCGCGTCCGCGTCCTCCGGCGGGGGGTCCTCGTCCCTGGACCGCAGCGCCACCGCGGCGACCACGGCCAGGATGCCGGCCAGTTCGGCCCAACCGGGCACCTGGCCCAGCGCCACCAGCCCCACCAGCGCCGCGGTGACCGGCAGCAGTGCCAGCAGCACAGCGAACCGGGCCCTGCCGATCCGCCGCAAAACCACCTGATCCAGCACATAGGGCAGCACGCTGCTCAGCACGCCGACTCCGACTCCCAGCAGCAGGAGCCGAGGGCTGCCCCACACCGGCCCTGAGTCCAACGCCAGCGGCACCAACAGCACGGCGCCGACGGTGAACCCGACCGCCAGGTCGTCCATCCCGTTGCCGCCCTGAGCCACCCGTTTGGCGAGCAGGATGTAGCCCGCCCAGGCGGTGGCCGCGCCGAGCGCCCAGAGCACCCCGCCGGCGCTGCCCGCCCACTGCACGTCGGCGATCAGCGCGACCCCCAGCCCGGCCAGCACCAGCGCCGCCCAGTCCCGCGCGGTGCGCGAGGCGAACGCGGCCACCGCGACCGGGCCACAGAACTCGATGGCCACCGCCGTACCCAGCGGGAGCCGGTCGATGGCCTCGTAGAACGCCGCGTTCATCAGGCCGGTGACCACCCCGAATGTCCCGGCCAGCAGCAGCCGCCGGCCCCGCCAGGCGGCCAGCGGCGGGCGGCGCCAGAGCACCAGCACGACCGCCGCGCCGAGCATCCGCAGCCACGCCACGCCGGCCGGGTTGAGCGTCTGGAACAGCGCCACAGCCATCGCGGCTCCCACATACTGGGAACCGCCGCCGAGCAGGAACAGCGCGGGGGCCGGGACACGCGCGAGTTGCTGAGAAATTCTTCCGCTCATCGTTCCCTTCTCGACGTCTCCCGGGCGCTTACAGACGGTCACCCAGAGGAACCAGCTCACCACACCTCGTTACCGCTGTTGCCGGATTGCCTGAACAGGCAGCTACAGCGGATGATTCATTGGGTAGTCAGCTGGGAACTCGCTGTGTAACTGACACGCTAAATGACAGTGACGGATGTCGCGTCTGAGTCGGGAACACGTGCGGGGGGGCCGAACGTCTGGAAGAGTGATGGAACCGCGGTTGCGCGGTGACGTCCCGCATTAGGGCACCGGGTGAACCGGTGTCGGAGACGGAGGAGGCAGCCATGCCAGGAACACTTGTCCGGCCCGAGCTCACCACCGCCGACCGCTGCGACCGCTGTGGGGCCGCCGCGAAGGTACGCGCCGTACTGCCGTCCGGCGGGGAACTTCTCTTCTGTGGACATCACGCACGAGCCCACGAGGCAAAGCTGCGCGAGCTCTCCGTCGAGATGCAGTCGGGGACCTGAGACCAAGACACACCACTGACCACCGCAACGGGGCGGGGGCCTGACATGGCCCTCGCCCCGTTGCGTTTTTCCAGCCGGGAATAGCTCATCGCCAGGTACGCAACGCGGCGATCCGCTCCTGCAGCTGTTCGGCGCTAGCCATCGCGGTCGGCGGGCCCCCACAGGACCTGCGCAGCTCGCCGTGGATGACGCCGTGCGGCTTCCCGGTGCGGTGGTGATGCAACGCGACCAGGGTATTCAGCTCCCGGCGCAGCCCGGACAACCGCTGGTGCACCGACACCGGCCGGTCCGCAACGGCAGACGGAGCCTCGGCGACCGGCGTCGTCTTGTCCCCCAGCTGCCGATCCTGGCGCTGCCGCAGCAACGCCCGCACCTGGTCCGGCTCGAGCAGGCCGGGCAGCCCCAGATAGTCCTGCTCCTCGTCGGTTCCCGCGAACGCGGCGGTGCCGAAGGAGGCCCCGTCGAAAATCACCTGGTCCAGCTCGGCGTCGGCGCCGAGTGAGGTGAACGCCTTCTCGTCCTCGCCGGGCTCGTCCTTCTGCCGCAGCGCGTCCGCCAGCAGCTCGTCCTCCCAGCCCTCCTTGGGCCGGTCGGGCTTGCCCAGCACGTGGTCGCGCTGCCGCTCCAGGGCGCTGGCCAGCTCGAGCAGCGCGGGCACGCTGGGCAGGAACACGCTGGCCGTCTCCCCCGGCTTGCGGGCGCGCACGAACCGGCCGACCGCCTGGGCGAAGAACAGCGGGGTGGACGCGCTGGTGGCGTAAACCCCAACGGCCAATCGGGGCACATCCACCCCTTCGCTCACCATCCGCACCGCGACCAGCCAGCGCTCGTTCGACGTGGCGAACGCGGCGATCCGGGCCGACGCGCCGGCCTCGTCGGACAGCACCACCACCGGAGGGCTGCCGGTCAGCTGGGTGAGCAGCACCGCGTAGGCCCGCGCGGTGGTCTGGTCACTGGCGATCAGCAGCGCACCGGCGTCGGGCATGCCGCTGGCCCGCAACTGGGTCAGTCGGGTGTCCGCGGCGGCGAGCACCGAGGCGATCCACTCCCCGGCCGGGTCCAGCGCGGTGCGCCAGGCCCTGGCGGTCTGCTCGGCGGTCAGCGGCTCGCCCAGCCGGGCGGTGAACTCCTCCCCCGCGCTGGTCCGCCAGCTGGCCTGGCCGGAGTAGGCCAGGAACACCACCGGCCGCACCACGCCGTCGCGCAGCGCCTCGGAGTAGCCGTAGCTGTGGTCGGACTTGCTGTGCAGCACCCCCTCCCCGTCCGGCTCGTAGGTGACGAACGGGATGGGGCTGTCGTCGCTGCGGAACGGTGTCCCGGTCAGCGCCAGGCGGCGGGTGGCCGGCTCGAACGCCTCCCGGATGGCGTCCCCCCAGGACCTCGCGTCCCCGGTGTGGTGCACCTCGTCCAGGATGACCAGGGTGCGGCGGGCCTCGGTGCGCGCCCGGTGCAGTACCGGATGGGCAGCCACCTGGGCGTAGGTGAGCACCGCGCCGTGGTAGTCCCGGGAGGTGGCGCCGCTGGTGTTGCGGAACTCCGGGTCCAGCGCGATGCCCATCCGGCCGGCCGCGTCCGCCCACTGGTACTTCAGGTGCTCGGTGGGGGTGACCACGGTGACCGCCGCGATGGTGCGGTCGGCGAGCAGCTCGGCGGCGATCCGCAGCCCGAACGTGGTCTTGCCGGCCCCGGGGGTGGCGGCCGCCAGGAAGTCCTTGGGCGAGGCGGCCAGGTACCGCGCCAGCGCCCGCCGCTGCCAGCCACGCAGGCTGGGGCCGGCCGGCGCTGAGCTGCCCGGCGGTGAGGTGCTCGGTGCCGTGTCGGGCGGTGCCGTGCTGGGTAAGGCGGTCGACGGGGAACGAGAGCCCGGCTCGGACACGCGACTCCTCTCCGCGGCGGCGGCGCCGGGTGGCGGCGGCCGCGTCAGGACGCAGCGGCGGTGCCACGTCGGGAACACTGGCGAGTACGCCCTCCCGTACCGTCCGGCCACCACGTCGGTGGCCAGGACCCGGGGGTGGTCGCGGCGGAGCAGTCACGCCGCACGGCCGTGAGGGCGAGGGGAAGTTTAGTTCCCCGCCTGCCCACCGGATCGGGCACCCGGGTCGGCGAGTCGTCGCCGAGAGCTCGAGGATTCCGGGCCGGTGCCGCACACTTGGCTGTGACATGAGATTGCAAGCGGGGGACGACGAACCACCTCGGCCGATTCCGTCGATCAGCGGGTCGCCGGCGCGCCGGCTGACTGTCCGGACCCTGTCCAAGGCGTGGGATGACGGCATCTTCGCGATGGCCGCGCAGACCGCCTACTGGTCCACCCTGTCGCTGCCCCCGCTGCTGCTCGGACTGCTCGGCAGCATGGGCTACGTGGCCGGCTGGTTCGGCCCGGAGACGCTGGTGTCGGTGCAGCACGGCATCATCCGGTTCTCCGGCACCATCTTCAACCAGGACGTGGTCAGCCAGTTCATCGAACCGACCGTGGCGGACATCCTCAACCGGGGCCGACCCGACATCATCTCCATCGGTTTTCCCATTGCGCTGGTCGCCGGCTCCTCGGCGATCTCCTCGCTGGTCGACTCGATCACCTTCGCGCACGAGCAGTACAGCGTGCGGCACCCGGTCTGGCAGCGCATCTTCGCGCTGCTGATCTACCTGGTGGCGCTGGTCTTCGCGGTGATCACGCTGCCGCTGCTCACCCTGGGTCCGGCGATCCTGAACCGGGTGCTGCCCAATTCCTGGACGCCCAACGTGCTGAACGCAATCAACACGTTCTACTACCCGGTGGCGGTCATGGTGATCGTGATCGGGCTGACCACGCTGTACAAGGTGTCGTTGCCGCGCAGCCTGCCGTGGCACCGGCTGCTGCCCGGCGCGGTGCTGGCGATGCTGGTGTTCGCCGTGTCGGCCCTGGGCCTGCGGATCTACATCGCGGCTCTGGCCGGCGCCGGCTACACCTACGGCGCGCTGGCCACGCCGATCGCGTTCCTGCTGTTCGCGTTCCTGATCGGGTTCGCGGTGGTGCTCGGTGCCCAGCTCAACAACGCGATCCAGGAGATCTGGCCGGTCCTGCCCGAACACCGGCGCCGGCGGATCCAGCACAAACTCGGGGTGCGGAAGCTGGTCGAGACACTCGGCGTGGCCCGGGAGGCGGCACCGGCGCCCCGAGGGCCGTCCGTCACGCCCGCGACCTCGCCTCCCCCACCCAGTGGCTCTCCCCCGGCGCCGGACAGCCACCCGCATCGCCACCGGCCACAGCCCGGCACGCACCACCACGTGCATCCCGGTTCGGACCGGATGACCACCGGCTCGGACCAGCCCAGCGGCTGACCTAGTGTCTCGTGTTCGATTTCCTTTGCCGTATCCGGTGATCCAGGCGGCGGCTGGCAAGGCCGAGGACCGCCTGGATATCGGGCATATCCAGGCGGTCCGAGAACGCCGCCAGGCGTCGTCTGGGCGCCGGAGACGGTGAAGAGACTTCGGACAC
>DATHIT010000491.1:0-5401 GCA_035489915.1 Pseudonocardia sp.
ACGCGGTGCAGCAGGGCCCGGCGGGTTTCCGGCAACAGCGCCGCGGCTTCGGTGGTCATAGGTCGACCCTACGACGCCCGTGTCAGCCGCGTTTCGTCCTGTCGAAACGGTCCCGGACAGTACCCGCCCGCGTTCGAGCAGGTGCGTTATCGCCGGCCGCCATAGGACAGGATCTGGATGGCGAGGCGTTCGGTGATTGCCAGCCTGGGCACGTTCTGCCTGGCACGCTCGGCGATCTGCCTTGGCGACAGTCCCATGTCGTGATAGAGCCGGACAATCTTCTCCTGCTGAGCGGTCCACGGCTGCCGCGACGGTTGTCGCCGTTGCGACGGGACCCTGGCGGACCCGGACGGCGCCCGAACAGTGCCGGCCGGCTTGGTCGGCGTGGTCGGCGTGGTGGTGCCACCCCGGTAGTCCAGGCCCAGCGCGCTGTCCTTCTTGGCGAACTCACCGGCCTCACCCCGCCGACGGATCTCGTCGGGCTCAGCGACGACGAAGACCTCCGCGCTCTTGTTGACCCCGATCGCGGTCACCGCCACACCACGGTGACGCCGGGCCTGACAGCTCTCCCTCGTGCAGTACCGGTAACCGAGCTGTGTCCGTTCCTCGGTCAGCTCGACCCCGCACTCAACGCAGGTCGCGGCACTAACCACCCGTCGACCACCTCCTACAAGTTGAACGTACGGCGGGTTCCCGCTCTTCCCGCCGCGCGGTCAACCCCCGGAGGTCATGGGCAACGGGCGAACGTCAAGTGGCAGAAATTGACCTGAATTTCCGGCAGGCTTCGTCGAGCGTCCCAGCGGTGGCGCGGTCGGCAGAAGGAGTAACGCATGGACATGAAGCTTGAGGTGATCGGCCTTCCGGTCTCGGACGTGGACGCGGCGAAGGCGTTCTACGTCGAGCGCGTCGGTTTCCTGCTCGACCACGACCACAATCCGGTCCCGGGCATACGCGTGGTGCAGCTGACCCCTCCCGGCTCGGCGTGCTCGGTGGTGATCGGCGAGGGCCTGCCGCTGGGCGACCCCGGCACCACCAAGGGCGCGCAGCTCGTGGTCGAAGACATCGACTCGGCCCGCGAGCAGCTGGCAGCGCGCGGCGTGGAGATCACCGAGGTGCAGCAGCTCGGCGCGGAAGGAGCCCCGGGATCTCGGTTTGCCTTCTTCTCGGACCCGGACGGCAATGGTTGGTCGCTTCAGGAGATCAAGCGCGGCTAGGGCGTCGGTCGGAGCGTCAGCCCGGTGCAGGCTGACGGCGAGGGGCGTAGCCCGCCGGAGGGCACGGGTCAGTCCTGGAGGGAACCCGCGACTTATGCGGGCATGGGTTGTCGTCGGGGCGCTTGGGTCGGGTTTCAGAAACTGTCGTACCCGGCTGCCGCAATGTGGGTATGTCGGAAAGCTCATTTACCCCCGCGCGGCAGGGCGTGCACACCGTTTATTTTGGGCGCCCCGCCTGCCGTCCCCGACTAGGGTCCCCGACCCGACAGAAAAGGCCGAAGCCAGACAGTTGTAGCTGACTGTTCTTCCGTCCAAAGCATCTTTTCGAAATTACCAGCAATCCAAAGCCGCACAAGATCACAACGAACGGCCACCCAGCCGCGGTGGTGAGTCAGTGGTCCCGTTCCACCGGTTCGCTGACGTGACCGTCGGGTGCGTTCGCCGGGCGGGCCTCGTCGCGGCCGGCGGATCCAGTCGCGTGCGGGGCTGAGGCAATGACCGCCCCATTGGGCTTCTGTGGTTGGCCGGTCAGCCGGTTGACTGGGTAGGGCAGCGGCTCAAGGGGGTGGCGCCGGATCTGGACGATCTGGTAGATGATCAGAGCGATCAGCAGTCCCGCCAGCGCGACCGAGCCCCACAAAGTGCCCCAGCCGAGGCCGCCCTCGTCGGTCGGTTTGGTCAGCGCGTCTCCCCCGGACGCCCCCAACGGCCGGGTCAGAATGAACGCCAGCCAGAACAACAGCGTGCCGTTGATGTTGGTCAGGTAGTGCGCGGCCACGATCGCCACCATGATCCCGGCGATGAGGAAGAAGGCGTTGCGGAACCCTAGGCCGGTGTCATCGGAGAGCCAGTCACCGCTGGAGGTGCCCAGGGTGTTCGAGACCAAGATCGCAATCCAGTACAGGATCTCGCCCTTGCGGCTGGCGATGTTCTCTACGTCGTAGGTCTGCCCTGTGCGCCACCACACCAGGAAAACAATCACCAAGAGGCTGGTGAGGATGACCGCGCCCCATACGTAACCGATTCCATTTTGGGCGCTCCCGTGACCGACCCCGCGGTTGGAGAGATCCGAGATCTCCGTACCTACCATGCTGGTGCCCAGGACCACCGCCCAGAACAGCGGCGCATGGAATCGCTTGGCCCTGACTTGGACCACCAGGACGACCAGGAAAAACACGAGGAAGATCAGCGCGGTGGCGACGTAGCCGACCTGGAGGGTGATACCGAATAAGTCTCCGGCGGTCTCGCCCAACGTCACGGCGATAATTTTCAAGATCCAGAACAGCAATGTTACGTGCGGGAGCTTGCGCAGCACATAGCCGGCCGGATCATTCGGAGCCGCGGGGCCGGCTGGCCCGGGAACTGTGGAAGACATGGCTCTCCAATAGAGTCTGCGCGCCGAGTCGGTGATTGACCGGCCCGGCATGTCCGGTTGTCCCGATTGGTGAGTCAGGACTCCTGAGCTTTGTCCGTGAGCCTACTGACCGCGTTGTTGAGTCGGCGAGGAGCCCCCGCTATACCTATCAGTCTCTGTGCGTGCGCTCATCTGGTGAAATCAGCGCGGAAGCGCGGACATCCCAGCGCTGACCAGGCGATACAGCTCGGGGGCATTCTGGGCGACGTCAATCCGGCGGAGCACGTCATCTGGCGCTTGAGTGAAATTGCTTAAGGTTTCTCAGGGTATTTTGGAGGAACGCATGCCGCCAGTTAACCGCCAGCTAACCTTGACGCGGCGGAGTCATGGCCCGGGTACGCCGCCCCTATGGGTTTGCGTCGGTCTCGTCGGACGTGCTCGCCCAGAACTGGTTAAAGCGGTAACCGCCAGCGCGAATGCCAGCAGCGCAAACAGCGGCTGTGCCGGGCTGGGCAGAATCAGGGTGAGCATGCACGAGAGGGTGACGAATAGGCAGTAGGCGTCGTCCATTGCCCGGCCTCCTCGAGAGAACGGCGTGGGCGCCGGACGCGCAACCGCGGCTCTCCTGCCCGCATTGTGATGCCGCTCGCCTACCGGTGAACAGCGCCGATTCGGTGATGTCGCCGTGTTGAGTTGTCGGTTCCCGCGGCGCCGACCGCGCCGACCGCGCCGACCGTGCTGGTCAGGCGGCCAGGCTGGCGTAACGGCCGTTGCCCGCGACCAAACTGGTGTGGGTGCCTGACTCGATCGCCCGCCCGTGGTCGATCACCACGATCTGGTCGGCGTCGCGCACGGTGGACAGTCGGTGCGCAATGGTGATGGTCGTGCGGCCGTCGGCGAGCGAGTCGAAGGCCCGCTGCACGGCCCGCTCGGTCTCGGTGTCCAACGCGCTGGTCGCCTCGTCGAGTATCAGCACCTTCGGGTCGCGCAGCAGGGTCCGGGCGATGGCGATGCGCTGCTTCTCCCCGCCGGAGAAGCGGTGACCGCGGGATCCGACCACGGTGTCGTACCCGTCGGGCAGTCCCGCGATCAGGTCGTGCACCTGTGCCGCTCGTGCCGCGTTCTCGATCTCGGCGTCGGTTGCCTCGGGCTTGGCGTAGCGCAGGTTCTCCCGGACCGTGGTGTGCAGCAGGTAGGTCTCCTGGCTCACCACGCCGACCACCGAGGCAAGATCGCTCAGCCGCATGTCGCGCAGGTCGATGCCGTCGATGGTGACGCGGCCACCGGCCGGATCGTAGAGCCGCGCGGCCAGCGCGGCGATCGTGCTCTTGCCGGAGCCGGTCTCGCCGACCAGGGCCAGCGTGGTACCGGGAGGCACGTCCAGGCTGATGCCGGCCACCGCCGCGGAGTCGCTGCCGGGGTAGGCAAAGGTGACGTCCTCGAACCGAACGTGGCCGTCCAGCCGCGCCGGATCGATCTCCACCGGATCCGCCGGGTCGTCGACCTCGACCGCCAGGTCCAGGTACTCGAAGATCCGCGCGAACAGAGCCAGCGAGCTGACCAGCGAAACGCCGACGTTCAGCAGGCCGGTGATCGGGCGAAACAGCCCGTTCTGCAATGTTGTGAAGGCGATCAGGGTGCCGATCGTCATGGCCCCGGCCGTCATCGGCAGGCCGGCGCTGAGATAGATGACCGCCGGGATCGCGGCGAAGATGACGCTGGTCGAGGCCATCCGCCAGCGACCGGCCAGCTGGGAGCGCAGCTCCAGGTCGATCAGCCGGGCCGAGGAGGCGGTGAAGCGGTCGACCAGGGCCTGCCCGGCGCCCATCGCCTTGCTGAGCTGGATCCCGCTGATCGACAGCCCTTCCTCGACGGTGACGTTCAGATCGGCCAGCTCACGCTGCTGTTGGGTGGTGATCGCGCGGCGCATGCTGGCCACCCGGCGGGTCAGGTAGATGGACGGCGGCATCACCACCAGCGAGATGAGCGCGAGCTTCCAGGACAGCGCAACCATGGCGGCCACGGTGGCCACGGCGGTGGTCAGGTTGGACGCCACGGAGGTCGCGGTGGAGGTGACCACGGACTGCATGCCGCCGATGTCGTTGGTGATGCGCGACTGCACCTCGCCGGTGCGGGTACGGGTGAAGAAGGCGATCGACTGGCGTTGCAGGTGGGCGAAGACGTCGGTGCGCAGCCGGTGCATGACCTGCTGGCCGATCTTGGTGCTGATCCAGGTCTGGATGACGCCGAAGGCGGAGGTCACGGCGGCGACGGCGATCATGCCGGCGGTCAGCCAGGCCAGCAGTGCGAGATTCCGGTCCGGCAAGGCGGTGTCGATCACCGCGCGGAGCAGGAACGGCGAGGCCATCGCCACCACGGAGGAGGCGACGATGACCGCGGTGACCACGGCGAGCGACCAGCGGTAGGGGGTGAAGAGCTGGCCGACGCGGCGCAGCGAAACCTCTCTGGCCTGCGCCTTCTCGGCTGCGGTAATTGGTCTGCGGCCGCCGGATCGGCTGGGCCGGTTCTGGGTATCGGGTTCCAAGGGTGTTCCCCATTTCTGTCGGGACGATCTGGCCGGGCCGCGCAGCTGGGCGGGCCAAGTGCGGGCCTTCAGTGCTGAGGTTACCTCAACATGAGGCTGCAACACGAATTTCTGGTAACTTATTCCTGTGTCCCGCGGCGACCAGGACGAGACGCTGCCCGAGGCGTTCTGGTCGGTCGCGCGACAGCTGCGACAGATGTCCAGGGAGACACTCGCCCCCTGGGGTATCACGCCGTCGCAGTCCCGTGCGGTGATGACCCTGCTGCGGCACGGCACGGTGCGGCTGAG
>DATHIT010000492.1:0-4709 GCA_035489915.1 Pseudonocardia sp.
CCAGCCGGTGGCGGTCCTCGCCCTGAGCCGCGGCCGGCGGCGTTGCCGTCTTGGTGATCACCATGTGTCCGATTACCTCCGTGCACGAGGATGCGCTCGCGCGGCGGAGCCGAGGCGTGATCTCTACGAGTTCCTAACGTGCGCCGTAGACCACAATCGTGTTCCCCCACGGATCGCGGGCCACCGCCCGCACCTCGTGCGGCCCCCGCTCGGCGTCCTTGAGCACGGCGCCACCGGCTTCGGTGATCGCCTTCAGCGCCGCGGCCACCTCCGGCACCTTGAACGACGCCGCCGCGACCCCGCCGGTGACGTCCTCCTCCGGCCCGGCCAGAGCCAGCGTGGTGCCGCCGGCATCCAGCGCGGCGTACCGGTCCCCGTCGGCGAACTTGAGCCCCAGCCCGAAGGCGTCCCGGTAGAAGGCCACGGCGGCGGCGACATCGTCGACCGGGTGCAGCACGTTGCCGATCTTCACCGGTGGCTGTGGCGTCTCGTCAGGCGTCTCGTCAGGCGTCTCGTCAGGCACTGGGCTCCCCTCCGCGGGTGTCCCGCGCATTCTCCCCGATGGCCAGCGCGGTGGCCCCCTGTCCCGCCTGATCAGGGGTCGTGAGTGGCGATGGTCGCTATAGCGACCATCGCCACTCACGACTGCTGACGTGGCCGAACAGGCCGGGGAGGCCGCCGGTGTGCAGGAATACGGTGCGCTGGCCTGGCTGGATCTCGCCGTCGGTGATGGCGGCGCGCAGCCCGGCGAACGCCTTCGCGGTGTACACCGGGTCCAGGGCGAGCCCCTCGGTACGGGCGACGTCGGTCATCGCCCGCCGGGCCGCGTCGGTCAGCACGCCGTAGCCGGGGCCGACCTGGTCGCGGCGCAGCCGGAGCTGGCCACCCGTTGCGTTGCCAGCCCCTGTGCCCAGCTCGGCCAGCATGCCGAGCACCCGCTCCACCGGGTCGGCCACCGCGCCGGAGTCCACCCCGAGCACCCGGTCCGCACCGAGCCCGGCGACCAGGCCGGCCATGGTCCCGCCGGAGCCGACCGCCACGACCAGATGCGCGAGGTCGGGCGCCTGCTCGGTCAGTTCACCGGCACAGTCCAGGTATCCCCGCGCGCCGATCGGGCCGGAGCCGCCGAACGGGACCAGGTACGGCCTGCCACCGCCGGCCCGCACCTCCTCGGCCAACCCGGTCGCACGCTTCTCCAACTCGATGTCGTCGGCGGGCCCGGCCCAGTGCAACTCCGCGCCGAGCAGCAGGTCCAGCACCAGGTTGCCGACCGGTTCCGCCGGCGGGGAGCCGGCCAGCACCAGCAGGCTGCGCAAGCCGAGCCGGGCGGCCGCGGCGGCGGTGCAGCGGGCGTGGTTGCTCTGCGCCGCGCCGGTGGTGATCAACGTGTCGGCGCCGGCGGCCAGCGCCGCCCCGGCGGTGTGCTCCAGCTTGCGCACCTTGTTACCGCCACCGGCCAGTCCGGTCAGATCGTCGCGCTTGATCCACAGGTCCTCCGGCTCCAGGCCCAGATGCGCGGCCAACCGAGGTGCCGGTTCCAGCGGGGTCGGCCAGCTGCTCAGGCGCGCCACCGACGGTCTCCCAGACGTCACGCCCGGACGGTACCTCTCCGGTCACCCGAGCCCGACCGGTCCACCGAGGAACGCGCCAGGCGACGCGGGCAAAAATTCGAGACCAGTCGTTCTGGAATCAGTAGTACGCTGCCCCGCATGGCCCGCATCAAGGAGTTCGATCCCGAGGTCGCCCTGGGGCGCGCCATGGAGCTGTTCTGGCGGCAGGGCTACGAGGCCACCTCGATCGCTGACCTCGTTGCCCATCTCGGCATCGCCAAGGCCAGCCTGTACGCCACCTTCGGCGGCAAGCACGATCTCTACCTGGCGGCGCTGGATCGCTACATCCGCCATCCCGATCCGGATCCGGTCGAGGTGCTCTCCGAACCCGGCCCGGTACTGCCGGCAATCCAGACCCTGCTCGATATCTATGCAGGTCCAGGCCCGGCCGATCGACCGGCGGGATGCATGGTGGTGGCCGCCGCGGTGGAGTGCCCACCGGACGATCAGGCGGTGCGAAGTCGACTGGAACTGAGCTGGGGCTCCAGCGAGGTGCTGCTCACCTCAGCGCTGTTGCGGGCCCGCGCCCAGGGTGAGATCCGGGCCGGGGCCGAGCCCGCATCACTGGCCCGGTTCCTGCTCGTACTGATCCAAGGCATCCGGGTGGTCGGCGCCTCCTCGGCGGGCGCGGGTCGGGCCAGGGACGCCGCCCGGCACGCGCTAAACGCGCTGCGCTGAGCAAACCCGATCTACTCAGAGGGAGCGCTATGTCCAAAATCGAGACCGATCGTTCTGGAAAGATGCGGATCCCTCGGGCCGTTTATGTGCTCAGCGGGGCCGTCTTTGTCCTCGGCACCAGCGAGTTCGGCATCGCCGGCCTACTCCCGGAGATAGCCACCGACCTGGCCGTCTCGCTGCCCAGCGCCGGCCTGTTGATCTCGGCCTACGCCATCGCGATGGTGATCGGCGCGCCGGCGCTGACCGTGCTCACCCTGCGGATGCCCCGGCGAGCCACCCTGCTCGGCGCGCTCGGACTGTTCGTGGCCGGACAGGTCCTCGGCGCGCTGGCCGGCGACTACCTCACCCTGCTGGCCGCGCGCGTGGTCACCGCGGCGGCAACCGGGGCGTTCTGGGCGGCCTCGGCGGCGGTGGTGCTCAGCATGGTGGACCCGGCGCACCGAGGTCGGGCGCTGTCTCTGCAGATGGGCGGCCTGACCCTGGCCAATGTGCTCGGCGTGCCATTGGGCACCCTGGTCGGCCAGCAACTCGGCTGGCGGGCCACCTTCTGGATCCTCGCGGCGGGGGCCGCGCTGGCCGCCATGGCGATCGCGCGGGCAGTTGCCGACGGCCAGCCGCACTCAGCACCGACCGGTATCCGCGCCGAGCTCCGGGAATTCACCAGTGGGCGGCTGTGGCTGGCGCTCGGCATCATCGCGGTCTTCCAGACGGCGGTGATGAGCTGCTTCAGCTACCTGGCGCCGCTGATCACCGAGGTGGCCGGCTTCCCCGCTGGCGTGGTGCCGGCGGCGCTGGCCCTGTTCGGCGTCGGCAGCCTGATCGGCGTGCAAGTCGGCGGTCGCCTTGCCGACGCCCATCCATGGGCCACGCTGCACCTCGGCCTGGCCACCGTCCTGCTGGCGCTGCTCGCGCTCGCCACCGCCGGGGCGTTCGGCCCGGTCGCGCTAGCCGCGGCGTTGCTGCTCGGTGCGGCCGCGTTCGCCTCGGCGGCCTCGATCAACGCCAGGGTGTTCGGGCTGGCCAGCGCGGCGCCCAGACTCGCCGGCGCGGTCAGCGCTTCGGCCTTCAACATCGGCGCGACGCTCGGGCCGTGGCTGGGCGGTATCACGATCACCGCCGGGTGGGGATTCCGCGCACCCTCGTGGCTGGGCGCAGTGCTGGTCGCGGTCGCGCTGGGGCTCGCACTGTTGTCCAGGGCGTTGGACTCCCGGGATAGATCGGACCGGTAGCAACGCGGGTCACCGGTCGCAGAACGCGATGCGAAGTTGGGCCGGCGGCGGCGCCCCTTCAGCCGCCGCGGCTGATCGTCCCGGTCGGCCAGCGGCAACACGTGTTACTCGAATGTGGCGCGGTGTCGGCCGGGATACTCATCTCCGGTGGTCAGATCGGAACTGGCCGGATCCCGGGCCGGCTCCGTCGCCGCGGTCCTCGGCGCCTCGTTCCTGGCGGGCCCGGTTGCGGGCGACTCGGTCGCGGGTGACCCGGTCGTGGGTGACCGGGCCGGCGAGCCCCCGCGCTGGCTGGGCACCACGGTGGACAGGTCGATGGGCTCGTCCGGGCGCGCGTGCCGGCCGGGGCTGGTGCGCACCTGGTCGTTCCTCCGCTCCGCGAGCGCCCTCGCGGCCCGCCACCGCCATGCGGTGAACCCAGTCCCGACCAGCGCCAGCCCGGCGGGGATGAAAAGGCCGGTAGCCCCGATCGCCACCAGCACGACCAACACGACTGCGCCCAAGCAGAGCCAGGGCAGCGCGGGCGGGCGGCGCGCCACGTAGCGCGGGGTGACCGGACGGGGGATCCACCGCTCTGTCGGATGCGGTCCGGCCGGCTGGTCAGGCGGCGAGGGAGACAGCGATGCATTCATGGCAGGTCAGCGTCCTTTCGAGGCGTTATCACACCCTGAATCGGCCGGACCCACCAGCTGTTACCGGAACCCCGCCTGCCCCGCGCCTCAACAACACCTTCCAGTGCAATCCCGCAACACAAGCAACCCGAACACCCCACGCAGCCAAGCTCGAGCCCACACGCCCCGCCAGCCGTGCAGGGATTGAAGCATTGAGTAGCGATGCTTACAAAAACACGCTAGCGCTACTACTTATCTAGTGTTAGCGTTACTGGCGTGGATACGAGAACGCGGATACTCGAGGCGGCCACCAAGCTGCTCGCGGAGTCGCTGTCCGGGGACGTTTCCACCCGGGCAGTGTGTGAAGCCGCCGGCGTCGCGGCTCCTGCCTTGTACCGGCAGTTCGGCGACAAGGAGGGCCTGCTCTCCGCCGTCGTGGACAACGCGTTCGACAAGTACCTGGCCAGCAAGCGGGCGGCCACCCCGTCCGACGACCCGCTGCACGACCTGCGCGACGGCTGGGACAGCCACGTGGCCTTCGCCCAGGCAAACCCGACCTACTACCGGTTGATGCACTCTCC
>DATHIT010000493.1:0-4082 GCA_035489915.1 Pseudonocardia sp.
CGGCTACTTCGGCCAGGAGGGGTCGTCGACAAGGTGACGGCTCCCGGCGGCGCGCTCGATCGGCTGACCCAGGAGGACGGCGGGCTGATGCGCGCCATCGAGCCCGGAGGGCTGGTCGATCAGCTGCTCGACGAGGAAGGGCTGATCGAGCGGGTGCTCGCCGAGGACGGGCTGGCCGACCGTCTTCTGGCCGAAGGTGGGTTGATCGACAAGCTCACCGCACGGAACGGACCGCTGGAGCAGTTGGCCGACGTCGCCGACACGCTGAATCGGCTGGCCCCGGGGCTGGAGGCGCTGACGCCGACGATCGACGCGCTGTACGAAGCCGTCAACACCCTCAGCGCGGTGGTCAATCCGCTGAGCAACATCGCCGACCGGATCCCGTTCCCCGGCCGCAGACCCGGCCGCCGCCCGTCGGCGCGGCCGGTGTCGTCACAGCGGGTCATCGACCACGACGAGTGAGCCGATACGCTTAGGCAGGTTTCGGCCCGCCTCCTTAGCTCAGCGGTAGAGCAACGCTCTTGTAAAGCGTAGGCCGTCAGTTCGATCCTGACAGGAGGCTCCACTAGGCGCAGCTCAAATCCGGCCGCTTGTTGAGTTCCTAAGCGGGGTCAAGCACTTTTTGGTGGTTCTATGCTCGTGTTGACGGGCCGGAGGATTGGAGCGCTTGGCGACTCCTGTTGTCCCCGGCCCGTCCTTCCTTTGAGTCGTAGCGATTGGCGGGTGTTAGCGGCCTTGATGCGGGTCTGCCTGTCGACCGCGTGGTGGGTGCGGACGATGCAGCGTCCTTCCTCCGCGGTGATCGGGCGGCGGTCGGTATCGCGCAGTACGTAGTGCTGGCCGGTGCGCCAGCATGTCGCGATGCGGGTGAGCAGCGCGGTGGCGATGTGGCAGATCGCGGAGTCATGGTGTCGTTCGGTGGCCATGAGCCGCTTGTACTTCGCGGCGAGCTGCGGGTCGGTCTTGCGGGCCTGGTCGGCGGCGGTGAAGAGGGCTTCACGCAGTAGTGGGTCACCGGCCTTGGTGAGTCCGTACTGGTGTTGTGCTTGTCCGGACTGGTCGACCTTGGGGACCAGTCCGGAGTAGGCGCGGATCGCGGCCAGCGAGTGAAACCGGTGCGGGTCGCCGATCCGGCCGGCGATGACCGCGCAGGTGACCGGTCCGACGCCGGGCGCAGAGACAATGATCCCGGTGGGGTCGGCCTCGGCATAGAGGTTGGCGCAGCGCTCATCGAGGTCCTCGATCTGCTCGGTCAGCACCTGGGCCTGCTCGGCTTCCACGGCGATGTCGGCGGCCAGCTCGGCGAAGTCGATCCTGGCCTCGGCGCCAGCTCCCCACAGCTGCAGGGATTCCTGGGCGGCAGCCAACAGCATGGTGGCGTGGTGTTCGCGCCAGGCGCCGCGGGAGTGGCGGATCAGGAAGCGGGTCAGGCGGGCATGGCCCAGCCGGATCAGGCTGTGCGGGTCGGCGTAGCGGGCCAGCAGCGCCAGCGCGGCCTTGCCATAGTTGGATCCCAGCGCGTCGTACCAGGCCGGGCCGAGCAGCTCCAGGTGAGCGTCGAGGCGCTGAAAGACCGCGGTGCGGCGCTTGACGATCGACGAGCGGATCTTGACCACCCGCCGCAGCGGGTCGGCCGGGCCGTCGCCGGTGTGCTCGCGCAGCCCCTCGGGGTGCAGCAGCGGCAGCCGGGCCAGCAGCTTGGAGTCCAGATGATCGTTCTTGGTGTGCTTGGAGTAGTACGCGCGCAGGTCCGCAGACTGGGTGGTAGGCACCATCGAGATCCGGGCGCCGCGATGGCGAAACCACGACCCGACCGGCGCCCACACGTTGCGGGTCGGCTCCATCACCACACGCACCGTGTCCTTCTCGCCAAGCGCGATGTCGGCCCACAGTTTCTCCAGCTCGGCGGGCCGGGTGAAGAACTTGCGCCCGGTCCACACGAACGTCCCGTCGGGGCGAGCCAGCGACGCTTGATGAGCAGCCCGGCAGGCCAGGCCGATGCCCAAAGTCAGTTCCACGCACATCCTTTCGACGGATCCAGGTCGGTCCCGAGTCACGACGGGCATAGCCCAGACATTCCGTAAGCAGAAGTCCGCTAGCGAGCGGCTCCAAGTTCCCGAACAGGGACACCAGTCGGCCTCGAAACGTGTCCGCGAACGACCACTCAACACACAGGAATCACCGGGGTGTTCCAGTCGGTGGTTAGGTCGTCCGCGGGCACACACCCAACCTAAATGTCGGTAGTCGATCGTAGCTTCGGAGCATGAGACAGTGCCGCGGCTGCGGTTCAGCACTCTCGAAGCGCAGCCAGAAGATCTACTGCAGTAACGCATGTCAGGCGTCGACCCGCCGCGACAGTAGTACGAAACGTTGGCTCGAATCCGGCGAGGCACGTATCGACGGCCACCAGGGTCACTACATTCGGCAGTATCTCGCCGACGCCCAGTCGGGCCGCTGCGCGATCTGCGGTGGAGCCAGCGCGTGGCTGAGCCTGCCCCTCGCATTCGTTTTGGATCACATCGATGGGGACCCGACCAACAATCGACCGGGAAACCTGCGGCTGATCTGTCCGAACTGTGACTCACAGCTACCGACATACAAAAGTCGGAACCGTGGCAACGGGCGCCACTACCGCCGACAGCGATACGCCGACGGTCAGTCGTACTGACAGGGGGTTCGGTCCGTAAACGTTGGTGGCCAGATTGGACCGGGTGGGCCGACTGAGTAAGGCGACGGAGTTCCCATGATGCCGCGACGTTGCTTGAAGACGATGCGCCGAACGCTGCGGTTGATCCGGCTTCACCGCAGGCATGTCGTCAGACCTTCACTCCCTGGAGCGAGCGGCAGGGCGAGTCGGGCTTCGCCTGGTCTTTCCTTGGCGCCGCGCTCACCACGACCCAAGTGCCGTTCGGCGTCGTCCCTCATCGTGCTGCCGCGGGGATGGCGCGGCACCTAGGTGGTCCGCGAGACCATTCGCAAGTCCTACGTCACCGTCGACGACTAGCTGCCATGGCAGGCCGCCGAATGCTGCGCCTGCAGTCGTGGGACGTCGAAACGACGAGGCCGCCGCACCACGGTAACCAGCGGGCGGTCACGGAGGCGCCGGGGCGCAGCGCTCCAGCTACTCAGCGTTCAGACGCGTTCGTCTCGCGCCGATCCCGATAGCATCTGCACCTGGGACTAGCCGTTGGCGACTGTCTGCAAACCATCACTGCAGGCAGGCGACTCTCCGCGCCAGACATTCATTTCATGGAACATGGTGCGTTCTTTGATAATCAACTCCTGCATGGAATCTGGGAAGCCGACAACGGACGTTGTCGAGCAAATGTCAATAGGGTGGCGTCAGATTTGCTGACTCGCGCACAATCAGGGCGGCAGGCGCTACGGTCGTGGTGCTCGGCGACTGGCCTGGAGGGGGAGCCAGCCGCCGAGCTGTCAACACCGCGAACGCCGGGGCACACCGCAAAGAATCGTCCGATTCAAGATTCCCCCCGCAAATCGCAACTGATCTCGATGTTAGCTGGGAAAATCCCGGCGGGGCATGGCTTCGAGCAAACGGCACCGGAAGCCCATGGCGAGATCGGTCTTGGTCGTCTCATCGACGAACTGGAAATGTCGTGTCGGCCAACGGACCTCTTCCACGGCGTGATGATCAGCATTCCAGCTAGCCACCATGCGGGAGTTCCACTTCTCCTGAAGCAGTTTGGTGGCTAGCACCGACGACAACGGTGCCCGCGGCGAGCAGTCTTGAGATACATGCCGAGGACGAAAGTGCCCGGCGGGAACCCGATTTCAGTCGACATCGCATGTAATCGATGTCACCCAATAAGGAGGAAGAAAATGATGAAAA
This sequence comes from Pseudonocardia sp., assembly GCA_035489915.1. Taxonomy (GTDB): domain Bacteria; phylum Actinomycetota; class Actinomycetes; order Mycobacteriales; family Pseudonocardiaceae; genus Pseudonocardia. The sequence continues at coordinate 3,851 of DATHIT010000493.1, forward strand.
TGCGAATCGTCGCGCCACTGGTCCTCGCCGCCTCCGCGGCAGCCATTGGACTGGCACCGATCGCCGCGGCCGACGCGACCGTGAATCAGAGCCCGGGAAATGTGCAAGTCACCGCTACTCCCGGCGAAGCCTCGCAGCAGGCCGCCCAAAACCAACAGCCATTCGGTGGCGACCAGGGTGCCCTGCTCTACCACCACCGCTGACAACCACCACGCGCTTGGGATCCGCTTCC
>DATHIT010000494.1:0-11942 GCA_035489915.1 Pseudonocardia sp.
GTCCAGCACCGGGCAGGCGGTGCAGCGGGGCGCGGTGCCGGCGATGCAGAGCACCGCGCCGAGCTCCATCAGCGCGGCGGAGAACCGGGCCGCGTGGGTGTCGGTGTCCGGCAGCAGCGCCTCGGCGTCGGCCAGGTCGGCGGCGGTGCGGGCCGGCCCGGCATCCCCGGCGCCGTGCACCACCCGGGCGATCACCCGCCGGACGTTGGTGTCCACCACCGGCGCGCGGCGGCGGTAGCCGAACGCCAGCACCGCCCGGGCCGTGTAGGCCCCCACCCCGGGCAGCGCGAGCAGCTCGTCCAGGTCGTCCGGCACCTGGTCACCGTGCTCGGCGGCGATGGTGGTGGCCGCGGCATGCAGCCGCAACGCCCTGCGCGGGTAGCCCAGCTTGCCCCAGGCCCGGAGCACCTCGGCCTGGGGCGCGGCGGCCAGCGCGGCGGGCGTCGGCCAGCGGGCCAGCCACTCGGCCCAGATCGGCGCCACCCTGCTCACCGGGGTCTGCTGCAGCATGAACTCGCTGACCAGCACGCCCCACGGGGTCGTCTCCGGCCGGCGCCAGGGCAGGTCCCGGGCGTGCTCGTCGAACCAGGGCAGCAGCAGGTCGGGTAGGGAGGCGGCCACCTGGGTAGTGTGCCGGCCGCCTCTCCACCGCACGGTTCGGGTGTGCTGAGAGCGCCGACTCAGTGTGCTGAGAGCGCCGACTCGCGGGACGGGGGTTAGACGACTTCGTTTAGTTTGCCGGTGGCTACGTCGAATACGAAGCCTCGGACGGCGTCCTTCTTGGGGACGAACGGGCTGGCCTGGATCCGGGCGACGGACTGCCGGACGTCGGTGTCCAGGTCGCTGAACGACTCCGCCGACCAGGGCGGCTTGATCCCGGTCTCGTCCTGGATCGAGCCCTTGAACCCGTCGTCGGTGAAGGTGAGCATGCCGCAGTCGGTGTGGTGGATGAGGATGATCTCCTCGGTGCCGAGCAGTCGCTGGCTGATGGCCAACGAGCGGATCTCGTCGTCGGTGATCACCCCGCCGGCGTTGCGGATTACGTGTGCCTCGCCCTCGTTGAGGCCGAGGATGCTGTACACGTTGAGTCGGGCGTCCATGCAGGCCACCACGGCGAGGTGTTTGGCCGGCGGCAGCGGCAGCGGCCCGGTGAAGTTGGCCGCGTACTGGGCGTTGTTTTCCAGAAGCTGGTCGGTGACGGACATGTTCGTCTCCTCGAAGATCGTCGCGGAAGGGCCTTGAGAGGGCTTTGGAGGTCGCTGAGCGGCGGAAATGCGCATGAAGCGGCCAGTCAGAGCAGGCCGGGAAGCGCGCGGGTGGGCTCAGCCGACCCGACGACAGAACTCGTCGAAGTGCGTGATGCGGCGGCTTGGCCAGAAGAACTCGAGGCACATGCGCATCACACGATAAGTAGACTCTGCGTGTTGACGTGGCGCAATATCCCGCCCTCGGCTGACTCGTTTGAGTGGCCCGGCAAGAAGTTTCGTGACTCGCCGTGGTCATTGCCGGAGGATCTCTCAACCTCAAGTTAACGTTCACCGCATGATGGACCCAGCGGAACTGGTGTACTGGCGGCGGCGGGCGATCGCCGTCGCGGCCGTCCTCGGGATCGTGCTGCTGGTCATCTGGGCGGTGTCCGGCCCGACCCAGCCAGCACAGCCGCAGGCCGGCGCCGAGACCAATACAGCCGGCTCCACCGAGCTCTCCTTCAACCAGCCGCCACCGGCCGGGGAGCCGGTGGGCGGGCCTTCCCAGCCCCCGGGCCCGGTCCAGGCCGGCTTGCCGGGATCCGGGCTAGCGGCGGGATCAGCACTGCCCTCCGATGGCGCGCTGCCTTCCGACGCCGCGCTGCCGAACGGCTCGGCGTTGCCGTCCGGTTCGGCGATGGCCCCCGGCGCGGCGCTCTCGCCCGGGGTGGGCTCGCCGTCCGCGCTGCCGGGTAGGCCGCGAGATCCCGATCTGGCGGCAGGCAACCCGGGCCTGCCCGGCGCGAATCCCGGCCTGGCCGCACCGCCTTCCGGCGCCGCCCGGCACAGCACGCCGGCCCGTCCCTTCGGCTCGAACGCCTCCGGCTCGCCGGTTGCGCCGGGTTCCGCGTTGTCCTCGCAGTCGGCCCAGCCCCCGGGGCTGTCCGGGACTTCCCGATCGACCCTGCCCGGCGATCCGAGTTCCGCGGCCAGTGCGAACGGCGACCTCCACCCGCAGGGCCGACTCCCCGGTCCCCGGCCAGCCGCCGGCCCGCCCAGCGTGGTCCCGCCCGGACCGATCGCGCAGGACGCGCCCAGTACCGCGCCGAGCGCGGCGCCCGGCATGCCCGCTCTCGGCGGAGCCGCTCCCGGCGCATCCGCTCTCGGCCCCACCGGCCCTGGCCGGGTGGCGCCGAAACCGGGCGGAGCCGCCGGAGCGCCGCAGGCGGTGCCGGTTGTCGCGCGTTGCTCGGACCAGAACCTCGCGCTGGTCGCCCAGGTGTCCGCGCCGGCCTACAAGATCGGCCAGCGCCCGCTGTTCCGCCTGGTCATCGCGAATATCGGCGAGAAGCCGTGCAGTCGGGACCTCGATCCGGGCCTGCAGGGCCTGGTCATCAACGGGCCGGCCGGCAAGCTGTGGGCGAGCAACGACTGCGACGGAAACCACCGCCCGGACGTGCGGGTGCTGGACCCGGGCAAGCCGTTGGTGTTCTCGCTGAACTGGGCCGGCCGTACCTCGAACCCCGGCTGCGGCGGCGCCCGGCAGGCGGTCGGCCCGGGTAACTACCAGCTGGTCGGCAAGCTCGGCCCGCTGACCAGCGGCCCGGCCCCGTTCAACCTCACCTCATAGCCCCGCGGCCGCGCAAACCCTCGCGTCGCCGCACACAGGTCCCAACTTGTGTGCGGCGACGTCGAGGTGTGCGGAGCTCGTGTCCGGTAAGCGAGTTAGGCGGACTCGCCGAGGAGGGTGAGGGCGTCGACGAGGTGGGTGACCTCGGTGACGCGCAGGGCGGTTTTGCGGTCGGCCTTGGTGAGCCCGGAGTCGGCGGGCACCAGCGCGGCGTTGAAACCGAGTCGCGCCGCCTCGGCCAGCCGCCGCTGCACGCCCGCGATCCGGCGCACCTCGCCGGTCAACCCCAGCTCGCCGAGCACCACCAGGCCGCCGGGCACCGGGCGGTCCAGCTTCGCCGAGGCCACCGCCATCGCCACGGCCAGGTCGGCGGCCGGCTCGGTCATCCGCATGCCGCCCACGGTGGCGGTGAACACGTCGGCGTCGGCCAGCCGGATCCCGGCGCGGCGCTCCAGCACGGCCAGCACCATGGCCACCCGGGAGTAGTCCAGCCCGCTCACCGCCCGCCGCGGCGACGGGATGTCCTTGCCGGCCACCAGGGCCTGCACCTCGGCCAGTAGCGGCCGCTTGCCCTCCACGGCGACGGTGATCGCGGTGCCGGGGACCGGCCGGGAGCGCTGCAGCGAAGCGTCGGCCAGGAACAGCCCGGACGGGTCGCTCACCCCGTGGATGCCGTCGTCGCGCAGCTCGAAGCAGCCGACCTCGTCGGCCGGGCCGAACCGGTTCTTGATCCCGCGCACCAGTCGCAGCGTGGAGTGCCGGTCGCCCTCGAAGTTCAGCACCACGTCGACCAGGTGTTCCAGCACCCGGGGCCCGGCCACCGAGCCATCCTTGGTGACGTGCCCGACCAGGATCACCGGCAGGCCGCGCTCCTTGGCCAGCGCGGTCAGTGCCACTGTCACCGCGCGGACCTGGGTGACCCCACCGGCCGCCCCGTCCACCTCGCCGGTGGACACGGTCTGCACCGAGTCGACCACCAGCAGCGTTGGCTTCAGGGTGTCCAGGTGGCCGAGGATGTTGCCCAGGTCGGACTCCGCCGCCAGGTACAGCCCGTCGTTCACCGCGCCGGTGCGTTCGGCGCGCAACCGCACCTGGCCGGCCGACTCCTCGCCGGTGGCGTACAGCACCGGGCCGCCGGCCGCGGCGGCGCGAGCGGCCACCTCGAGCAGCAGGGTGGATTTACCGGCGCCCGGCTCGCCGGCCAGCAGCACCACCACGCCCGGCACCAGGCCGCCGCCGAGCACCCGGTCCAGCTCGTCGATCCCGGTTGGTTTGGCCCGCGCCGAATCCAGCTCCACCGAGGCGATGAGCTGCGCGGTGCTGGCCGGGGCGCCGGATGCCAACCGCCGATCGAGCGTGCGGGTCGGGGCCCGGCTGGCCAGGATCGGGGTGTCCGGGATGGTGCCGAAGCTCTGGCACTCCGGGCACTGGCCGACCCACTTGGTCACCTCACGGCCGCACTCCGTGCAGCGATAGGCGACCGTGCGCTTGTCGACCTTGCTCAGTTGGACCGGCTCCGCTCGGCCAGCGCGCCGGTCGGGTAGCCGACCGGGATCTCCGCGTGCAGCACTCCGCCGCGCTGGAAGGTGAGCACCACCGGGTAGTTCAGCCCGGCGACGATGTCCTGCTTCAGCCCGACCAACCGGACGCTGATCGTCTTGTCGGCCAGCGCCGCGGCGTCCGCCGGGGAGTCGCCGTTGCCCACCTGCACGGCCCGGCCCCCGGGGATCACCGCGTCACCCTGCACCAGCCCGGCCGCCGCGATCGGGCTGCTCACCGAGACCAGCTGGTCCTGGATCGGGCTCACGTTCACCAGCGTCATGTTCAGGTCGGCGATTCCCCCGGCGCGGTAGATCGCCCCGGTGTTCGCCTGCCCGGTGTAGGCGATGCTGGCGTTGCGCACCATGACCCGCCCGGCCATGCCCTCGTAGCCGTTCACGGCGGAGGCCTGGGTGTCGGTCTGGGTGATCTGTCCGGCGCCGCAAGCGGTCAGCGTGACAAGCCCGAGCGCGGCGGAGAGGGCGAGCGTGGCTACTGCTGCGGCGCGTCGCTTCACGACTTGCGGGTCCTTTCGTGCGGGTGCTCAGGCGCGTGCTCGGTCGGGTACCCAGGGGGCTGTCCGCGCGGGTGTGCGGGGCCGACCGCGGCGGAGGCTCTCGGGTGCGTACCGGATGACCTGGCAAGAAGCCTAGCCTCGCGCGCTTCCGACGGGGCACCCTGGTGACGAACGTGTCGCGGCGGCATTTGGCCCGGCCAGCCAAGGTTGACCTTGCTTGCATGATCTTGCCGCATTGTCAACCCCCTGACCTGCGACTACGAGACGTCCCAGTGCGCCCCGCTATCACTCGCCGTGTTAACCTTGAGTCAGCGAAAGGGGCAGAGGACATATGGTTTTCAAGGTCGGAGAGACCGTCGTCTACCCGCACCACGGTGCCGCGCTCATCGAGGCTATTGAAACACGGATGATCAAGGGCGAGGAGAAGCAGTACCTCGTCCTGAAGGTCGCTCAGGGAGACCTGACCGTTCGCGTTCCCGCGGACAATGCCGAGTTCGTCGGCGTCCGGGACGTGGTCGGCCAGGAGGGCCTGGACCGGGTTTTTGACGTCCTCCGTGCGCCACACACCGAGGAGCCGACGAACTGGTCTCGACGGTACAAAGCCAACCTCGAGAAGCTCGCGTCCGGTGACGTGAACAAGGTCGCGGAAGTTGTGCGTGACCTGTGGCGCCGGGAGAAGGATCGCGGCCTCTCGGCTGGCGAGAAGCGCATGCTGGCCAAGGCTCGGCAGATCCTGGTCAGTGAATTGGCGCTCGCCGAGGGTACGGACGAGGAGAAGGCCGAGCTGCTGCTCGACGAAGTGCTGGCCACCGCCTCCTGAACTTGAGCGTGCTCGCGCTCGTTCCGGCCGCCGGTGACGGTGTCCGGTTGGGTGTGGGCATGCCGAAGGCGTTGGTCCCGCTCGGCGGGATTCCGCTGGTGGTTCGCGCGGTCCGGGGACTTTTGGACTCGGGCTCGGTGGACCACGTGCTGGTGGCCGTCCGAGAAGCTGATGTTGCACGGGTCCGGTCGCTGTTCGCCGGCCGGCCGGGTCAACGCCCGGTCGGCGACGCGGCCCGGATCGAGGTGCTCACCGGCGGGGCGGACCGGGCATCCTCGGTAGCCGCCGCGCTCTGTTACGGCGCGCGTCAGCATCCGGAAGCGCACACCGTACTGGTTCACGACGCCGCGCACGCGCTCACCCCGCCGGAGTTGGTCAGAATTCTGGTCACCTCGGTCGCCGAAGGGGCGGACGCGGTGGTGCCGGTGCTGCCGGTGGCCGACACGGTCAAGGAAGTGGACGCCGACGGTCGGGTGCTGGGCACCGCGGACCGGTCCGCGCTGCGTACCGTGCAGACCCCGCAGGCGTTCCGGATGGCGCTGCTGCGCCGGGCGTACCGGGAGGCCGGGTTCGATCCGGAGTGCCCCGGCACGCCGTCGCTGAGCGCCGACGACGCCGGCCTGGTAGAGCGGCTGGGCGAGCCGGTGCACACCGTGCCGGGGGACCCGCTCGCCTTCAAGATCACCACCGCCTGGGACCTGCGGGTCGCCGAGCTGCTGGTAGCCACATGACCGCCGCGCTGCCCAGGGTCGGCGTGGGTACCGATGTGCACCCGGTCGAGGCCGGGCGGGAGTGCTGGCTGGCGGGGCTGCGCTGGGACGGGGTGGCCGGCTGTGCGGGGCACTCCGACGGTGACGTGGCCGCGCACGCGCTCTGCGACGCCCTGCTGTCCGCCGCCGGGCTGGGTGATCTTGGCGCGGTATTCGGTACCGGTGATCCGCGCTGGGCCGGGGCGCACGGCGTGGAGCTGCTCGGCGAGGTGCGCCGACGGCTGGCCGCGGCGGGCTGGCTGGTCGGCAACGCGGCGGTACAGGTGATCGGGAACGCGCCGCGCATCGGTACCCGCCGGGAGGAGGCGCAGCGCGCGCTGTCCGAGGCGGTCGGCGGTCCGGTGGCGGTATCGGGCACCACCACCGACGGGCTGGGGCTGACCGGCCGGGGTGAGGGTGTCGCGGCGGTGGCCACCGCGCTGCTGGTTCCACTGACCCCGGAGCGCTGAAGCAGCCTGAGATTCGCCAGAAACAGCAGGTCCGTATCATGTAAATGGTGAGTCTGCGCCTGTACGACACCGCCACCAGAAGCCAGCGGGAGTTCATCCCGCTGCGGTCCGGGGCTGCGTCGATTTACGTCTGTGGCGCGACCGTGCAGGGCATGCCGCACATAGGCCACGTTCGCAGCGGGCTCAACTACGACGTGATGCGCCGTTGGTTGTCGCGGGGCGGGTTGGATGTCGCGCTGGTCCGCAACGTCACCGACATTGACGACAAGATCCTGAACAAGGCCGCCGACGCCGGCCGGCCGTGGTGGGAGTGGGCGGCCACCCACGAGCGCGCCTTCGACGCCGCGTACCAGGCATTGGGCTGCCTACCTCCGTCCATCGGGCCGCGGGCCACCGGCCACGTGCCGCAGATGATCGAGCTCATGCAGCGGCTGATCGACAGTGGGCATGCCTACGCCGCCGGCGGGGACGTGTACTTCTCGGTGCGCTCCTTCCCGGACTACGGGGCGCTGTCCGGGCAGCGGCCGGACGAGATGCAGCAGGGCGAGTCGGACGGCTTCAACACCGCCGACAAGCGCGACCCGCACGACTTCACCATGTGGAAGTCGGTCAAGCCGGGCGAGCCGTCCTGGCCGACTCCGTGGGGTCGGGGCCGCCCCGGCTGGCACCTGGAGTGCTCCGCGATGGCCACCATGTACCTGGGGCCGGAGTTCGACATCCACGGCGGAGGGCTGGACCTGGTCTTCCCGCACCACGAGAACGAGCGCGCGCAGTCCAACGCGGTCGGCGACGGGTTCGCCCGGTTCTGGACGCACAACGCCTGGGTCACCCTGGGCGGGGACAAGATGTCCAAGTCCCTGGGCAACACGCTGTCCATCGACGTGCTGCTGCAGCGGGTGCGCGGCGCCGAGCTGCGCTACTACCTGGTGGCCCCGCACTACCGCTCGATGATCGAGTACTCCGACGCCGCGCTGTCCGAGGCGGTAGCGGCGTACCGGCGGATCGAGGCGTTCCTGCACCGGGTGGGCGAGCGGATCGGCATGCCATCGCTCGCCGACGGGGTGCTCTGCCCGGAGTTCGTCGAGGCGATGGACGACGACCTGAGCACTCCGGGCGCGGTGGCCGCGATCCATGTCGCGGTCCGCGAGGGCAACGCGGCGCTGGATGCCGGGGATCGGGCGAAGGCCGCGACCTTGGCCGCATCGGTGCGCGCAATGACCGACGTACTCGGCCTGGATCCGCTCGGCGAGCAATGGCGCCACCAGGCCGGCGCCGGCGAGGGAGCGGCGGCTGCCGCACTGTCCTCGCTGGTGGACGACCTGCTCGCGCAGCGGGCCGAGGCCCGTGCCCGCCGCGACTTCGCGGCGGCGGATGCCATCCGGGATCGGCTGCTGGCCGCCGGTGTAATCGTCGAGGACACCCGCGACGGCGCAACCTGGACACTGAAGGACGGTTGAAGAGCGGTGGAGCGCTGCTCCTCGAACACGATCAACACAGCAGAGCTGGGAGACATGGCCTGATGGCCGGCAATTCACGCCGACAGGGCGCGGTACGCAAGTCCGGTACCAAGAAAGGCGCGGTGGTCGGCTCCGGCGGTCAGCGGCGCCGGGCGTTGGAAGGGAAGGGGCCAACCCCGCCCGCCGAGCAGCGGCCCGGTCATCCGGCGCAGAAACGGGCGGCCGCCGCCGCGAAGGCCGCCGGAAAGTTCGGCGGGTCGGGCAAGGTGGCCGGCAGGCGTAAGCGCTCCGGCGACGACGACGGCCCGGAGACGGTGTTCGGCCGCAACCCGGTGGTGGAATGCCTGCGCGCCGGGGTGCCGGCCACCGCGCTGTACGTCGCGCAGGCCACCAACGCCGATGAGCGGGTGGCCGAGGCGGTCCGGCTGGCCGCCGACGCCGGCATCGCCATTCTCGAGGTGCCGAAGATCGACCTGGACCGGATGGCCAGCGGTGCGCTGCACCAGGGGCTCGCGCTGTCCGTGCCGCCGTACGAGTACGCGCACCCCGACGAACTGCTGGAGATCGCGCAGGACTCCGACCGGCCGCCGTTGATCGTCGCGCTGGACGGGGTGACCGACCCGCGCAACCTGGGCGCGGTGATTCGCTCGGCGACCGCGTTCGGCGCGCACGGCGTGCTGATCCCGCAGCGCCGCTCGGCCGGTGTGACGGCGGTGGCCTGGCGGACCTCGGCCGGCACGGCCGCCCGCATCCCGGTGGCCAGGGCCACCAACCTCACCCGGACGCTGCGCGAGTACGCCACCGCCGGGCTGATGTTGGCCGGCCTGGACGCCGATGGCCGGGTCAGCCTGGACGAGTTCACCCTGGCCGCCGACCCGCTGGCGATCGTGGTGGGCTCGGAGGGGCGCGGGCTGTCCCGGTTGGTCCGGGAGACCTGCGACGTGACCGTGTCGATCCCGATGATCGGGCCCGCCGAGTCGCTGAACGCCTCGGTGGCGGCCGGTGTGCTGCTCGCCGAGGTGGCCCGCCGCCGCCGACACTGAGCTGTCGAGACTGAATCGTGTCGGGAGTGACGTGTCAACCTGTCGGTGGTTCGAGGTAGCGTTCGGTAGGTGAGTAGCTCAGTGACCAGTGAGCCCCTGTCCCGGCGAGAGCGGGAGGCATGGAGCTCGGTCCTCGTGCTGGCCGATACGTTGCGGGCACTGGTATCCGGTGCGGTCGCGCCGGCCACCGGGCTGAGCTCCGCCGACTATCTGGTGCTGAACAGGCTGAGTGCCGCGCCGGAGAACCGTCTGTCCGGGCTCAAAGCACTCGCGGCCAAGCTGAACTGGTCGCCCAGTCGGCTCTCCCACCAGCTCAAGCGGATGGAGACGCGCGGGCTGGTGGAGCGGGTCTACCAGGAGGGCACCGGCCAGGTCACCATGACCGCCACGCCGGCCGCTGAACAGACCATGCGGGTGGCCACCGCGCTGCACGACGAGGCGGTGCGCCGGTACTTCCTGTCCCTCGCCACCGACGAGGAGCTCGACGTCATGGTCGGCCTCGCTGCCCGGATCCGCGACCAGCGGGCGAACCTGGCGGACCAGAAGAACTGACGCCTCAGGCGACGGCGAGCCGGGCCGCCGGGCGGCGGAACCGGGCCACCAGGCGGCAGCCGACGTAACACAGGAAGATCAGCGTGGTCACGTACCCGGAGATCGGCACCCCGGGCGCGAGCGACAGCACCACCCCGCCGACCAGGGCCACCTCGGCGAACAGCACCGCCAGCACGGTCACCACCACCGGGTTGGACGACACCCTGGCCGCGGCCGCCCCCGGGGTGACCATGACTGCCAGCACCAGGATCGCGCCGACCGCCGGCACGGCGAGCGCGGTGCTCAGCCCGATCAGCACAGCGAACACGATGGACAGCAGCCGCACCGGCACCCCGCGCGCGGCGGCCACCTCCGGGTCGGCGCTGGCGAACAGCAGCGGCCGGTAATAGACCAGCAGCGCGCCGATCACCACCACGGCGCAGCCGGTGAGCAGCCACAGGTTGGTCGAGTCCACCGACACGATCGACCCGGTGAGCAGGCCGAACTTGTTCGCCGTCCGCCCCTGGTAGAGCGCCAGCATCAGCACGCCGAGGCCCAGCCCGAAGGCCAGCACCACGCCGATCACCGAGTCGCGCTCCCGGTGGCGCAGCCCGAGCAGCCCGAACACCACCGAGGCCACCAGGGCGCCGACCACCGCGCCGAGCCCCACCGAGACGCCGGCCAACAGGGCGGCGGCCCCCCCGGTGAAGGACAGCTCAGCGGTGCCGTGCACGGCGAAGGCCATCCCTCTGGTCACGATGAGCGGGGCGAGCAGCCCGGCGATCAGGCCGAGTACCGCGGCGGCGAGCAGCGCGGTCCGCACGAACGACAGGTGCAGCAGCGCGCCGGTGCCGGAGAAGTCGAACAGCCGGGCCAGGATCTCGATCATGAGCCGTGCCCGGGGTGAACGTCGTCCCCGCTCGGGGCCTCCGCGCCGACCACCACCAGCCGGTCGCGCACCCGCAGCACGTCCACCTGGGTGCGGTACAGCTCGGAGAGCACCTCGGAGGTCATCACCTCGTCGGCCGTGCCCACCCGGAACTGGCCGTTCACCAGGTACAGCACCCGGTCCACCAGGGGCAGCACCGGGTTGATCTCGTGGGTGACAAACAGCACAGCGGTGGCCGCATCGGTCCGCCGCCGGTCGATCAGCTCGCTGACCACCCGCTGGTTGGCCAGGTCCAGGGACAACAGCGGCTCGTCGCACAGCAGCACCGACGGGTCGCCGACCAGCGCCTGGGCCACCCGCAGCCGCTGCTGCTCGCCGCCGGACAGTTGCCCGACCGGCATGTTCGCGTACTCCGTGGCGCCCACCTCGGCGAGCGCGGCGTCCACCTGGGCTCGCCGGGAACGGCCCACCCGGATGCCCGGCCGGTGCCCATCCAACCCCAGCCCGACCAGGTCACGTGCCCGTAGCGGCACTTCGACGTCCATCGCCCGCTGTTGCGGGATGTAGCCGATCCGGTTGCCGCGGCCGCCCGGCGTCCGGCCGTCGATGCGCACCGTGCCCTCGGAAAGCTCGCGCTGCCCGAGCAGGACCTTGAGCAGCGTCGTCTTGCCCGATCCGTTCGGCCCCAGCACGGCGACGAACTCGCCGGCGTCCACCCGCAGGTCCAGCCCGTCCCACAGCACCCGCTCGCCGAGCGCCATCCGAGCTCCGCGCAGCTCGACCGCGGGCACACCGGAGGTCGCCGGCGAACCGGTGGACCCGCGTTGACCCGCGCGGGGCTGATCTGGGCGGACCGAGGACCCTACGGTGGTCATCGATGGTCGCCCAGCGCGGTGGACAACTGGTCGACTTCCCCGCCAATCCAAGTCACGTAATCCATGGTGCCCGCCGGCAGGGTCTCCGTCACCGCCACCACCGGCACTCCGGCGGCCGCGGCGGCCTGCTGGACCTGCGTGGTGGCCGCGCTCTCCGTCTGCGAGTTGAGCAGCAGGGCGGAGACCTTGTTCGGCCCGTTGAACAGCGCGAGGGTCTGCTGCAGCACCGCCGCCG
>DATHIT010000495.1:0-3942 GCA_035489915.1 Pseudonocardia sp.
ACACGCTCGCGTTGCGCGGCGAGCCGCAGGCGATCGTCAACCCTCCCGGCGGCACTCCGGCGGCGCTGACCACGGTGCCCGGGGTGGGCGGCGCGCTGGGCAGCCTGGCCGGTCGGCTGGCCGCGATCGGTTCCGCGCTGCCTGGCCAGTCGGCCAGCTTCACCACCGACCCGGTGCCCCGCCAGGTCCTGGTGGCCGGGTCGTCCCGGGTCCGGATCACCGTGGCGCCGGTGCCGGGCCAGCCGACCGCGAACGAAGCCGTGCTGTTCGGCGGCCTCACCGATATCTCGCCCGATGGGCGGCGGGTGCTGCTCGGCGGCGCGGTGGCCCCGATGCGGATCCCGCTGCCCGCCGGTGGCGGCCCCGCCGAGGTGACCGTGACGCTGCCCGCCGTGGTCGCGCCGGTCGCCGCCGGGCACCGGTTGGCCGTCTCGCTGAGCACCACCGACCAGGCGTACCAGGGTTCGAGCGCGCCGGCGGTGTGGCGGGTCGGGCTGGCCAGCGCGCCCGCCGGGGCTGCCGCCGCCCAGAGCGGAGCGGGCCCGGGAGGCGCGGGACTGGCGGTGCCGGTGATCCCCGGGCGCTCGGTCACCGCGAACACGGTGCCGACCGGTCCGGCCGTCGGGATCGGGCTGATCCTGGCCGCCGCGCTGATCGCCTGGCTGGTCGGCTGGCTGCTGCGCCGCCGCCGAGGGCGGATCGCGTCGAAGATCACCGCCGCCACGATTCCGGCCACCGCCACTCGGGCCACCGCCACTGAAACGGCCTCCGCTGGGGGCACCGCGGACGGTCCGCCACCGCTGGTCATCGAGGATCTCTGGAAGACCTACCCGGGCGGCATCACCGCGGTGGCCGGCGTCTCCTTCACCGCGCGCCGCAACCAGGTGCTCGGGCTGCTCGGCCCGAACGGGGCCGGCAAGACCACCGTGCTGCGCATGCTCATGGGCTTGATCCATCCCACCGGCGGAGGGATGCGGGTGTTCGGCCACCGGGTCAGCCCGGGCGCGGAGGTGCTGTCCAGGGTCGGCTCGTTCGTCGAGGGGCCGGGGCTGCTGCCGCACCTGTCCGGGGCGACCAACCTGCGCCTGTACTGGGCCAGCACCGGCCGTCCGGAGAAGGACGCCCGGCTCGAGGAGGCGTTGGAGATCGCCGGGCTGGGCAGCGCGCTGGACCGGGCGGTGCGCACCTACAGCCAGGGCATGCGGCAGCGGCTGGCGATCGCGCAGGCCATGCTCGGGCTGCCCGACCTGCTGGTGTTGGACGAGCCGACGAACGGCCTGGACCCGCCGCAGATCTCCGCCATGCGCGACGTGCTGCGCAACTACGCCCGCAATGGCCGCTCGGTGCTGCTGTCCAGCCACATGCTCGCCGAGGTGGAGCAGACCTGCGACCACGTGGTGGTGATACACCGGGGTGCGGTGGTGGCCGACGGCTCGGTCGCCGAGCTGGCCGCCGGCGGTGGTCAGGCCAGCTTCCGGGTGGACGATCCGGCGCGGGCCGCCCAGGTGCTGAGCGACCTGGCCGGGGTGAGTGCCGTGCAGGTGGACGGGGACGCGGTATACGCCGACCTGAACGGCACGCCCCGGGCGGCCGTGGTGGGCCAACTGGTCCGGGCCGGGGTCGCGGTGGAGGCCGCCGGCCCGAGGCGCCGCCTGGAGGACGCATTCCTCCGGCTGGTCGGAGAGGACACCAGGTCATGACCGCCACCCCGTCACCGTCAGTGCCGGACGCGCGGGAGTCCACGCTGGCGACCGGCCCGGCGGCGCCCGGTTACCGGCCCGGCCGGACCTTGCGGCTGCGCGTCGAGCTGGCCCGGCAGCTGGCCAGGCGGCGCACCCAGATCTCCATGGGCCTGGTCGTGCTGCTGCCGGTGCTGCTGTGGATCGCGTTCCAGCTGTCCCGGCCCGGCCCGGCGAGCACCTCGCTGACCCTGGTCGACCTGGCCAAGGGCAGCGGCCCCAACTTCGCCGTGTTCGCGTTGTTCGCCTCCGCCAACTTCCTGCTGGTCGTGGTGGTGGCGCTGTTCTTCGGCGACACCGTGGCCAGCGAGGCCTCCTGGTCCAGCCTGCGCTACCTGCTGGCCGCCCCGGTGCCCCGGATGCGGCTGCTGCGGCAGAAGGCGTTGGTCGCGGCCGGGCTCTCACTGCTCGCGATCCTGCTGCTGCCGGCCGCGGCGCTGCTGGTCGGCTCGCTGGCCTACGGCGCATCGGACCTGGTCAGCCCCACCGGTGAGTCGCTCAGCTTCGGCCAGGCCGCCGGCCGGCTGGCGCTCGCCGCGCTCTACCTGACACTGCACCTGAGCTGGGTGGCCGGCCTGGCCCTGCTGCTCTCGGTGAGCACGGACGCCCCGCTGGGCGCGGTGGGCGGCGCGGTGCTGACCTCGATCCTCTCCCAGATCCTGGACACCATTACCGCGTTGGAGGGCCTGCGCGACTATCTGCCCACGCACTTTGGCCTGGCCTGGTCCGACCTGCTGGCCAGCCAGATCGACTGGGGCGACATGACCCGAGGGATCTTCTCCGCGCTGGCCTACTGCGCGGTGTTCAGTGCCCTCGCCGGCTGGCGCTTCGCCCGCAAGGACATCACCTCCTAGCCGGGATCCGGAGCCGAGGCTAGGGACTCAGATCATCTCGAGTGGCGCCTCTCGCCGGGGTGGCGGAAACGCCGCATCCAGGATGACGAAGTCGGCAAGCGTCAGCTGCAGCTCGCGGGCGGCCGCGTTCTCCCGCACATGCTCCGGTGTGCCGGCGGCCGGGATGGCAAGGACGTCTTCGGAGCGCAGCACCCAGGCCAGGGCAACCTGGGCCGGGGTGGCTCCGTGCCGGCGGGCGACGTCGGCGAGTGCCGGGTTGCGCAGGATTCGTCCCTGCTCGATCGGCGAGTAGGCCATGATCGGTAGGCCGTGCAGGCGGCACCAGGGCAGCAGGGTGTACTCCGGGCCCCGTCGGGCCAGGTTGTACAGGATCTGGTCGGTGGCGACGCCGTCCCCGCCGGACAGGTGGCGCAGTTCGATCAGGTCCGGGGTATCGAAGTTGCTCACCCCCCAGTAGCGCACCTCCCCCGACTCGACCAGGTCCGCGAAGCCGGCCAGGGTTTCCTCCAGCGGAACCGACCCGCGCCAGTGCAACAGGTACAGGTCGACGTGGTCGGTACCCAGGCGGCGCAGGCTGGCCTGGCAGGCCTGTTTTGTGCCTCGGCGGGTGGCGTGATGCGGCAGCACCTTGCTGACCAGGAACACGTCCTCCCGGCGGCCCGAGATGGCCTCGCCGACCAGCGTCTCCGATGCGCCGTTGGCGTACATCTCGGCGGTATCGATGACCGTCATGCCGAGATCGATGCCCAGCCGCAGGGACGCGATCTCCGACGCCCGCCGCCCAGGCCGTTCGGCGAAATGCCAGGTGCCCTGGCCCATTGCCGGTACCTGCTCCCCGGATGGCAGGGTGACTGAGCAGTCGTCGGACGAGGTCATGATCCCTCCGCGCGCTGGGTCAGCGTGGAACTGCACGGTGACATTGAGGCCAGTATGTCGGCCACCGTCACTCGCCGGCGCTGCGCCGAGCCCGGAACGCGGCGGCCTTGATCCGGTTCTGGCAGGTGGTGGAGCAGAACCGGCGCGTGCCGTTGCGGGAGGTATCCACGTAGATCCGGTCGCAGCCGGCGGCGTTGCAGACACCGAGACGATCGATGGTCGGGTTGCCCAGGACGACGGCCAGCCCGGTGGCCATGCCCGCCACCCAGCCCTCGACCTCGTCGGCGTCCGGGCGGTGGAAGTGCAGGTGCCACGGCTCACCGTCGTGGCGGGACAGGGTTGGCACCGCCTGGGAGTCGCGCAGCACCTCGTTCAGCTCGATGCAGGCGTCGTCGACCCGGCCGTGCTCGACGTGCTCGACGACGGCGCGCAGCCGGCCCATCCAGCCGGCCATCCGGTGCGCGGCCTCGTCG
>DATHIT010000496.1:0-23940 GCA_035489915.1 Pseudonocardia sp.
GCGCGCGGTCGACGACGGCGAACCGCTGGCCGAGTTCACCCTGGCCACCCGGGTCGCGGACCGGGATGTGATCGCCTACCGGCAGCGTCAGCCCCGGCTCGGTGCCGACGTGGAGTGGTACGTGCTGTTCGAGCGGGATGCGCAGCTCAGCGTGGGTTGCCAGCACACCGCGGCCGGCGCGGACACGGTGCGCGCCGCATGCGCCGCGGTGCTCGGCTCGCTGCGGCTGCGCCCCCCGACCGCCCGCTAGCGGAACCGCGTGGAGCCGGGTGTTCGCAATCGCACACGAAACCCCGCGTTCGGCTCCGGCACCCACGCCCCGGCTGACAGCGTGACGTTGTCCACGCCGCCCGAGCGGGCCGCGAACCGGCACAAGGTGAAAGGCAGTGATGGCGATGGTCGCGGGGTACGGCACCACCACGGAGGAGATGCAGCGGGCCGCCGCGCAGGTGGCGCAGGTGAACGAGCAGGTGCAGTCGCAGCTGTCCGCCCTGCGCAACCAGCTGGCGCCGCTGGCCGGCGCGTGGCGGGGCGAGGCGTCGACCGCGTTCCAGGGCTTGATGGCCCGCTGGGACACCGACGCGCGGACGTTGAACGAGGCGCTGCGCGGGATCGGTGAGGCGATCCTGGGCTCCGGCCGGGCCTACCAGCAGGCCGAGGACCAGCAGCGGCAGAGCATGTCGGCGATCCAGGGCGCACTGGGCTGAGCGGCGCCGCACCAGAGAGCGGAAGGGAACGAGAGATGTCCGAGATCAAGGTGACTTTCGGGGAGCTGGCCGCCGCGCAGCAAAATGTGGCGAGCACCTCACAGCGGATGACCGCCCAGCTTGACGACCTGCGCCGCTACCTGGCTCCCATGGTGGCCAGCTGGACCGGCCTGGCGGCGCAGGATTACCAGGTCAAGCAGCGTTTATGGGATACTTCGGCGGCCGACCTGAACCAGGTGCTCGCCCAGATCGGGGTGGCCCTGGGCCACGCCAACGAGGGCTATCAGCAGGTCGAGCAGGCCAACGCGAGCCGCTGGGCGTGAGGTTGCGCGGGCCCGGTTCGGCAGTGGCGGGCGCGGCACCGCCGCTGGTTCGGCTAGCTGGACCGGGTGCCGCGCCGACCCGTTTTGACCCACCATGACAACGACGGGTACCCTCGAAAGTCGTTGTGCTGCGAACGGCAGTGTTGTGCAAACAATGGCGCTGTTCGTCCGAGCACCCCGGGATCGGCCCGTGTCGAGTCCCAGGCAGCTCCCGCAAGCAAGAGACGACGAGGTAGGTCCGTGCGCACGTTCAGTCCGAAGCCTGGCGAGGTTACCCGCGCCTGGCATGTCATCGACGCTACCGACGTCGTCCTTGGTCGGCTGGCCACCCACGCCGCCACATTGCTGCGCGGCAAGCACAAGCCGACCTTCGCCCCGCATGTCGACACCGGTGACTTCGTCATCATCGTGAACGCCGAGAAGGTCGCGGTGTCCGGCAACAAGCGGGAGGACAAGTTCGTCTACCGGCACAGTGGCTACCCGGGCGGGCTGCGTCAGCGCTCCGTCGGGGAGATGCTGGACAAGCACCCGGACCGGCTGGTCGAGAAGGCCGTCAAGGGCATGCTGCCGAAGAACCGGCTCGGCCGGGCCCTGGGCAAGAAGCTCAAGGTCTACGCCGGTCCGACGCATCCGCACGCCGCGCAGCAGCCGCAGCCCTTCGAGATTACCCAGGTGAGTCAGTGAGCGCCCCCGAGCAGAGCCCAGAAGTGCCCGACGTCGAAGAGACCGAGACTGAGACCGAAACCGCGCAGGTGAGCGAGCCCGAGGAGGAGACCCCGGCCGCCCCGGCGCCGGTTCCGTCCGGCCGCCCGGTGCAGACCGTGGGTCGGCGCAAGGAAGCCGTCGTGCGGGTCCGGCTGGTGCCGGGCACCGGCAGCTTCCGGCTCAACGGCAAGGACCTGCCGACCTACTTCCCGAACAAGGTGCACCAGCAGCTGGTCAAGGAACCGCTGGTGATCACCGAGCGGGTGGAGAACTACGACGTGCTGGCCCGCCTGCACGGCGGCGGCATCTCCGGCCAGGCCGGCGCGCTGCGCCTGGGCATTGCCCGGGCGCTGGTCGAGCTGAACGCCGACGACCGTCCGGCGCTCAAGGCCGCCGGCTTCCTCACCCGGGACGCACGGGCCACCGAACGTAAGAAGTACGGCTTGAAGAAGGCCCGCAAGGCGCCCCAGTACAGCAAGCGCTGACCCCCGGATGGGCCGGCTGTTCGGTACAGACGGCGTTCGGGGCCTGGCCAACGCGGAGTTGACTCCCGAGCTCGGGATGGCGATCGCCGCATCCGCCGCGCGGGTACTCGCGGAGAGCGACCGGTCACATCGACCGGTCGCCGTGGTGGGCCGGGATCCGCGCGCCAGCGGCGAGATGCTGGAGGCGGCGGTCACCGCCGGGCTGGCCTCGGCCGGTGCGGATGTGCTGCGGGCCGGGGTGCTACCCACGCCCGGGGTCGCCTTCCTGGTCGGCGAACTCGGCGCCGACCTGGGCGTGATGATCTCCGCGTCGCACAACCCGATGCCGGACAACGGCATCAAGTTGTTCGCCGAGGGTGGGCACAAGCTGCCGGACGCGGTCGAGGACGCCATCGAGGCGCGCCTCGACGAGCCGGGCAGCCGCCCGGTGGGCGCAGCCGTGGGGCGGGTCCGCGACCTGGAAGACGCCGACGAGCGCTACCTGGCGCACCTGCTGGCCGCCGGCCCGGAGGGCATCTCGCTGGCCGGGCTGCGGGTGGTGGTGGACTGCGCCAACGGTGCCGCCGCGCGGCTGGCCCCGGAGGCGTACCGCCGCGCCGGCGCCGAGGTCATCGCGATCCACGCCGCCCCGGACGGGCTGAACATCAACGAGAACTGCGGGTCGACCTACCTGGGTGAGGTGCGGTCGGCCGTCGCCGAACACGGCGCCGACCTGGGTATCGCGCACGACGGGGACGCCGACCGCTGCCTGGCCGTGGATGCCGCCGGTGGGCAGGTGGACGGTGACCAGATCATGGCCGTCCTCGCGCTGGCTCTGCGGGAGCGCGGCCAGCTGGTGGAGGACACCCTGGTCACCACCGTGATGAGCAACCTCGGGCTGCACCTGGCCATGCGGGACGCGGGCATCAACGTGCGCACCACCGCGGTCGGCGATCGGTACGTGCTGGAGGAGTTGCGCGCCGGCGGGTACACCCTGGGCGGCGAGCAGTCCGGTCACCTGGTGCTGCCCGCGCACGCCACCACCGGCGACGGGCTGCTCACCGCGCTGCGGCTGATGGCCCGGATGGCCGCGACCGGCCGGTCCCTGGCCGAGCTGGCGTCGGTGGTCGTCGCGCTGCCGCAGGTACTGGTGAACGTCCGGGTGACCGACAAGGCGGCGGTCGCCGCGGCGGCGGATGTGCAGGACGCGGTGGCCAAGGCCGAGATCGAACTGGGCGCCCGGGGCCGGGTGCTGCTGCGCCCGTCCGGCACCGAGCAGCTGGTCCGGGTCATGGTCGAGGCGCCCACCAGGGAGCTGGCCGAGCGGATCGGCGAGCAGCTGGCCACCGTCGTCGCCTCGGTCAAATAACGCGCCCCGCCTAGAGCGCCGACCCTCCTAGAGCAGCTTGTCCGGCGTCATCGGCAGGTCGCGTACTCGCCGGCCGGTGGCATGGTAGATCGCGTTGCCGATCGCGGACGCGGTCCCGGTCGCGGTGACCTCGCCCAGCCCTCGAGCACCCAGGAAACCGCCGGTCGGATCGGGCTGGTCGATGAAGATCGTCTCGATGTCCGGCACGTCCGCCTCGACCGGCACCAGGTAGCCGGACAGGTTCGGCGTGAGGATGCGGCCGAGCCGGCGGTCGACCAGTGAGTGTTCGGTCAGCGCGAAGCCGAGGCCCCAGATGATTCCGCCGATCGCCTGGCTGCGCGCCGTCTTGTGGTTCAGCACCCGTCCGCAGTCGATCGCCGCGACCAGCCGGCTGACCCTGGCCTCCCCGGTCACCCGGGACACCCTGACCTCGGCGAACACCGCGCCGTAGGAGTGACCGCCCGGAGCCCTCGGCGCGTCCGGCCCGGTGCTGCCCTCCGCCGTGACCAGCTGGCCGTGTCGGCCCAGGATCTCCCGATAGCTTTCGCCCCGGTCCGGCTGGCTGGCCAGGAACAGCCGACCGTCCGTGGCCACCACATCGGCGGGGGCCACCCCGTGCAGCGCGGAGCGGGGGTCGGCGACGGCCAGCCGCACCACCTGCTCGCGCGCCGCCTCGCCGGCCCGGTGCACCGCGTAGCTCACGCTCGCCGCCGTCGAGGACCCGGCCGCCACGTTCGCCATCGGCAGGGTGGTGTCGCCCAGCTCGAAGTGCACGGTATCCACCGCCATGCCCAGCGCCGCCGCCGCGACCTGCGTCATCACCGTCGCGGTCCCGGTACCGATCTCGACGGTGCCGCACTGGATCCGGGCGTGCCCGTCCGGGCCGAGCAGCGCCCGCGCCGCGTTCGGGAAGATGAAAAACGAGTGGTACGAGCTGGCCATGCCCTGTCCGACCATGAACTCGCCGTCCTGGCGAGCCCCGACCGCCGGATCGCGCCGACTCCACCCGAACCCTTCCCCGGCGCGCGCGTAGCACTCGCGGAGGAACTTGTGGGGCAGCGGAGCACCGGTGGCCTGATCGGTTTCCGCGTAGTTGCGCAGCCGCAGCTCGACCGGATCGACGCCGACCCGGTAGCTGAGTTCGTCCAACGCTGACTCCAACGCGAAGTCGGCGGGGCCGGCCGGGGCCCGCATCGCGGTGGGTGCCCCGATGTTCAGCCGGGTGACCTGGCCACCGGCCTCCACGTTCGGGCAGGCGTACAGGCTCGCCGCGCCCTCCACCGGATTCAGGTTGATCAGGTCGGTCGGCGAGGTCTGGTTGACCGAGCGGTGCACTATCGCGGTCAGCCGCCCCTCCTGGGTCGCGCCCAGCTCGACCGTGTGCACTGACTCCGAGCGGTGACCCACGGCGGTGTACTGGTCGGCGCGGGTGAGTACCAGCTTCACCGGCCGGCCGACCAGCCGAGCGATCGCCGCGGTGAGGTAGGTGTGCGGGAACGTGTAGCCCTTGCAGCCGAACCCGCCACCCACGAACGGCGCGATGACCCGCACGTTCTCCAGCGGGATGCCGAGCATCTCCGCCATGCACTGGCGCACGAAGAACGCGGCCTGCGTCGTCTCGTACATGGTCAGCCGGTCGCCGTCCCACACCGCGACAGACGCGGAGGGTTCGATCGGGTTGTGGTGCGTCATCGGTGTGCTGAACCTGCCGGAGACCCGGACCGGGGCGGCGGCCAGCGCCGCCGCCGCGTTGCCCCGGCTCCGCGACCGTTGGCCGAATGTGGCGGTCTCCGGTTGGCCCTGGGCGTCGGCGAGCACCATCGCCGGCGGTTCGGCGGCGTACTCCACCCTGACCAGCGTGGCGGCGTGTCGAGCCTGCTCGAGGGTGTCCGCGACGACGTAGGCCACGTCCTGACCGGTGTGGTGGATCACGTCGTCCTGCAGCGGAACCAGCCGCTGCCCGTACGGATGGATCGGCTCGGCCGCCTGGGCGAATCGCAATCCGTCTTGCGCGGTGACCACGCGGAGCACCCCGGCCGCCGCTTCCGCCGCGCCGGGGTCGATGTGGATCACGCGCCCCCTGGCGATGGTGCTCTTGACCAGCGCGCCGTACGCCAGGTTCGGGATCCGGTGGTCGGCGGCATACCGTGCGCTGCCGGTGACCTTGGCCGGGCCGTCGACCCGGTCCAGCGGCATTCCGACGATCTCGGTCATGTCAGGTCTCCCAGCCGGGCGAGCACGCTGATCACTGTGCGGCGGGCCAGCTCCACCTTGAACGCGTTGTGTTGCCTGGGCTCGGCGCCGCGCACGGCGGCCTCGCCGGCCCGCTCTATTGCCGGCTGGGTGAGCGGTTGGCCACGCAGCACGTCCTCGGCGGCCCGGGCTCGCCAGGGCACCGGGGCTACCCCGCCCAGCGCGATCCGCACATCCGCGACGACCCGGTCGCGCAGGTCCAGGGCCACCGCGACGGAGGTGAGCGCGAACTCGAACGACGCCCGGTCACGCACCTTGCGGTAGCCGGATCGGGCCGCCAGCGCGGTCGTCGGCACGTCCACCGCGACGATCAGTTCACCGCTCGCCAGGGTGGTCTCCAGGTGTGGGGTGTCGCCGGGCAGCCGGTAGAGCTCGCCGATCGGGATCTGCCGCTCACCGTTCGGTCCGTGGGTGCGCACGGTGGCATCCAGTGCGGTGAGCGCCACGGCGAGATCCGAAGGATGCACCTTGATGCAGGCCTGGCTGCCGCCGAGGATCGCGTGCCAGCGGTTCTCCCCGTCGATGGCCGGGCAGCCGCTGCCCGGATCCCGGGTGTTGCACGGCATCGCCGCGTCCCGGAAGTACCAGCACCGGGTGCGCTGCAACAGGTTGCCGCCGATGCTGGCCATGTTCCGCACCTGGCCGGAGGCCCCGGCCAGCAGCGCCTCGGCCAGCAGCGGCAGCCGCTGGCGGACGGTGGCGTCCCGCGCCACATCGGTCATTCGCGCCATCGCCCCGATGCGCAGGCCGCCCGGGATGGCGCTGACGTCCCGCGCCGCGACGCCGTTCACGTCGACCAGGAGATCGAGCGCCGACACCCCGTCGCGCATCAGGTTCAGCAGCTCGGTCCCACCGGCGATAAAGGCGGCGGCCGGGTCTCCGGCGGTCAACGCCACCGCTTCGGACGGACTGGTGGCGCGGGCGTAGCGGAAGGGTCTCACCGCCCACCGTCCTGGGCGACCTCGCGGATCGCGGCCACGATGTTCGGGTAGGCGCTGCATCGGCACAGGTTCCCGCTCATCGCCTCGCGGATCTCCGCGTCGGTGCGCACCGGCTGCTCGCGCAGCAGCCCGACGGCCGACATGATCTGACCCGGGGTGCAGCCGCCGCACTGGAATCCGTCGTGCCGGATGAACGCCTGCTGCATCGGGTGCAAGCGGTCGCCCTCGGCCAGGCCTTCGATCGTGGTCACCGCCGCTCCGTCCTGCATCACCGCCAGGGTCAGGCACGCGTTGGATCGTCGGCCGTTGAGCAGCACGGTGCACGCCCCGCACTCGCCGCGATCGCATCCCTTCTTCGTCCCCGGCAGGTCCAGCCGCTCACGCAGCGCGTCGAGCAAGGTCACCCTCGGCTCCACCGCCAGCTGGTGGGCGACCCCGTTGACCCGCAGCGTGACCGGGACCGGCCCGGGACCGACCGGCTCGACGCCCAGCGCCGACCCACCCGCCGAGGGCAGCCCGCCGAGGGCGTAACCGGCGGCGGCCGCCGCGGCCACCCCGCCGCTCGCGGTCAGTATCTGGCGCCGGGTCAGCCGGGCGTCCTTCATGGGCGTCATACCCCGGAAGGATGGTTCTCAGGCGGTCCAGGCGTCTTGGAGGATCGTGCTCAGGGCTGAGGACATTCCAGCGGGCCAGCGGTCTCGTCGCGGAGCATGCCGGGGGTCACCCCGAGCACCCGCTTGACGTGGGCGCTCAGGTGGCTCTGGTCGTAGAAGCCGACATGCCGGGCCACCTCGGCGATCGACATGCCGCTACTCGCCAGCAGCCTGCGTGCCAGCTCGACCCGCCGCTGAAGGACGTACTGGTGCGGCGCCACCCCGGTGGCCCGCTTGAACGCTCGACCGAAGTGGTGCGGGCTCAGCCGCGCGGCCGCCGCCATGTCGCGCAGCGACAGCTGTCCGCCCAGGTTGTCGTGGATGAACTCCATCGCCGCGCGCAGTTGTTCGCTGCTCGCCGAGCGTGGCCGTTCCAGCGCCCGCCCGACCCGGGCCGGCTGCCCGGTGTGCTGCCTGAGCAGGTGAATCGCCAGCTGGTTGATCAGCGCCTCGATGTAGAGCTCCTGACCGATGCCCCCGGACGTGCCCTCGCTCAGCAAGGCATGCGCGATGTGTTGAATCGTCGGATCCTGCGTGCCCAGGGTGGTCCTGATCTCGGGCTGGGCTTGCTCCACCTCGAGCTGCTCCGCGGTGCGCGCCACCAGCGCCAGGTCGACGAGCAGGTACGCGTCGTCGGTGGTCTCCCGGTGCTCGGTCAGGAACGGCGTGCCGGGCGGGATCAGCCAGGAGTCACCGAAGACGTACTGCCGGCGCCGGGACACCGGGGCGCTCTCCACCGCGATGGTCACCGGCGCGTTGAGGTGGGTGCCGATCAGCAGCACGTCCCGGCTGGGGATCTGGTACGTGCCCGGCGGCGTACGTAGTCGCCCGACACGTACACCCTCGCGGGCGAATGGCGAATCATCGAGCGCACACGGCGACGACACCTCACCAGGCTACCTAGGAGGGGCGGTCGGCGGCCCGTGTGCGATCGCACAGGAAGCGGTCGATTTCGCGCTTGTCGGGCTGACTCGTTCGGCACGCTTCCCGGATGGCGATGAGGATGGAGCTGGACCCGGCGGTGGCGCTTGTCGGGGCGGCCGAGCTGGCCGCGCTGGTCGATGAGCTGGCCGCCGCGGCGGTGGAGGTACAGCAAGCGATGGTGGGTTCCGCCGCCATCGAGCGGCGCGATCAGTTGGCTCTCCGGCTGGGGCGGCACGTTGTCGAGCTGGCCATGGTGGTCAGCGATCTGCGGCGGTACGCCTCGGCCTCCGCCGCGCACGAGCGGGCGGTGGCCGAGCGGGCGCGGGAGCTGGAGTTCCAGCTGGACGCGCGGCTGCCCTGATGGAGTCGCTCGCGTCGGTGCTCGCCACGCTTCGGGCCTGGCGGGCGGTGTACGAGCGGTGGCACCCGGGTCGGTGCGGCGGCGGGGTGCCGCCATGGTCGGCGGCCGATGAGGCCCGGCTGGACCGGCTGACCGCTACGGATCCTGATGAGCTGGCCGCTTCGGCGTCTCGTCTGGACGCGGTGGTGGCCGACCTGGGTGAGATCGGGCGCGCGGTCGGTCTGGTCGGTGCGGGCGGCGGCCTCGGGCCGGTGGCCGCTGGACGATGCGTCGAGTTGGCCACCGCGGTGCGCGCAAGCGTGGCCGAGGCGAGCGGGCTGGCCGGGGAGCTGCGGTCCGCCGCTGCCGCGCTGGAGTCGCTGCTGACCGAGTTGACTGCCCAGGCACGGCGGCTGGGGGAGGGCGTCGACGGCGGCTACCGGTCTCTGGCGCTGGCCTACCGCGCTCTCGAGGAGGCTGACCGGGCGCACGGGGCCTACCGCGTGCTCGAGGAGGCCGACCGGGCGCAGGACAGGGCCGACTGGGCGCAGGATGGGGCCGAGCGGGCTCCCGCGGCGGCCGAGCGATCGGCCAGCGTCGCGGGCGAGCTGCCCGGCCGGGGGCAATGGGCCGGCCTGGATGAGCTGTTTGACCGGCACGCGGGGGTGTTCACCGCGCTGCGTGCCGCGATGGACGCGGCCGAGTGGACCGTCGACTCGCCCGGCTGCGCTGATCCGCCCGGTCGGTCCTGCCACCCCGGGAGGTGGCTCAGCGAGGGCGCCCGGCCGGCGGCCGCCGAGCTGGTGGTGAACCAGGACTACGCCGAGCGGGTGTGGCAGGTCTGGCAGCCGCTGCCGGCACCGCCGGCGCGTTCCGAGGTGTCCCCCGGGGACGGGCCGATGCTGCCCGGCACCGAGGGCAGCCGAACAGGGACCGACACCGGGGTACGGATCGCACAGCTGGCAGAGCCGCCGCCCCCGGCCGTCAAGCGCCCGCCCCGCTAGTCGCCGACCCTGGTCCTCGTCGGCCGCCGCTGGCCGTGCCGGGAGCGACCCGGGTCAGCGGGCGATCAGCAGTTCGGTGCGCTTGAGCTCGCCGGAGACCAGTTCGTCCAGCTGCTGGCCGGCGGTGAAGGAGCGCAGCAGGAAACCGGTCATCAGCGCGCGGGTCAGCTTGCCGGTGCCGGTGTGTGGCTTGCCGGCGAGCAGTGAGTCGACCCAGGCACGCCCGGCCAGGAAACCGAGGTGGGTCGCCTTGGGCAGCGAGCGCAGGACCACCGGGCCGCCCCAGTTGGCGGCGATCGGCTCCGCGTTGCCCACCAGCGGGCTGACCAGGTCCTTGCCGGCGGCGATGTGCAGCCCGGGGGCGCTGACCCGGGCGGCGGCGTCGATCGCGGACGGCCGGGTCTCGGACGCGGCCAGGGTGACCACGGCGGCGACGGGCTCGCCGGCCGCCTCCCGGTCCGCCGCCGCCAGCACCGCGCAGCCGCCGCCCATGCCGTGCCCGGCCAGGGCCAGCCGGCGCCGGTCCACGCTGATCGCCCCGTCGCCGAGGCGCACGCCGACGCACACGTCGAGGGTGGTGCGCAGGTCGGCGCTGAACCGAGCGTGGCTGGGTACCGGGCCTCGGAAGGTGGCCGGGGCGGCGGCCACGATGCCCCAGGACGCCAGGTGCCGCAGCAGGGGCAGGTAGCGCTCGGGGCTCTGCAGCCAGTCGTGCCCGAACGCGACGGCGGGCAGGCCGAGGCCTTCGGCGGGGGTGTAGACAACCCCGGCCAGGCCGACCAGGCCCAGCTCGCCACGCAGTACGGCGTGCGGGCCGGGCCGGGCCAGCTCGTCGATCGCCTTGCGGGCCGATCTGGGCAGCTCCGGTGCCGTCGGCTGGCTGGTACGGGCCACCCGCAGACGCTATCCCATCCCGCGCACCCGGACGTCAGCACGCCACGCCCGAGCGAGTGGCCGCCCCCGGCGCTGGGCGGGCCGCCGTCGGTGCGGCACACCACCTTCCTGCGCGGCACACCCACTGCGGCAGGTGTGCCGCGCAGGAAGAGGGTGTGCGACTTGGGCGGCGGGTGTGTGTGGCGCGTTGGGTGCGTGGTGAGGGCGGACGGCCGCGGTTGGGGCGCTCTACGGTGGCTGCATGAGGCTGATGTGGACGGCGGAGCAGGTGCGCGCGGCGGAGGACGTGCTGCTCAAGCGCACGCCGGAGGGGGCGCTGATGCGCCGGGCGGCCCACGGGGTAAGCGTGCGGGCCGCCGCGCTGCTGGCCGAGCGCGTCGGCGGGGTGGTTGGCCGGCGGGTGACGTTGCTGGTGGGAGCCGGGAACAACGGCGGGGATGCGCTCTGGGCCGGCTTCGAGCTACGCCGCCGGGGGGTCGGGGTGACCGCCGTGTTGTTGACCCCGGACCGGGCGCACCCGGCCGGGCTGGCCGCGTTGCGCCGCGTCGGCGGTCGGGTGCTCGACGCGGCCGAGGCGGACCGGGCCGAGGCAGCGGTACGCGACGCCGACCTGGCAATCGACGGGATCGTCGGGATCTCCGGCCGAGGTCCGTTGCGGGAGCCGGCCGCCGCGCTGGTAGCCGCCGCGGCGGGCGCCGGGATACCGATCCTGGCCGTCGACCTGCCCAGCGGGGTGGACCCGGACACCGGGGCGGCGCCAGGTCCCGCCGTCACCGCGGCCGCCACGGTGACGTTCGGCGGGTACAAGCCGGTGCACGCGCTGGCCCCGCACCGGTGCGGTCCGGTGCACCTGGTCGACCTGGGGCTGGCCCCGTACCTGCCGGCCGCGGACCTGCACGTGCCGGAGGTGGTCGACGTGGGGCCGCGCTGGCCGGTGCCAGGGCCGACCGACGACAAGTACACCCAGGGCGTGGTCGGGATCGCCGCCGGCTCGGCGGTCTACCCGGGCGCGGCGGTGCTGGCCACCGGCGCGGCGGTGGCCGCCACCTCGGGCATGGTGCGGTTCGCCGGCAGCGCGGCGGACCAGGTGCGGGCGCGCTGGCCGGAGGTGGTGGCGGCCGGCTCGGTGGCCGATACCGGGCAGGTCCAGGCGTGGACCGCCGGCCCGGGCATCGGCACAGGCGCCGAGGGCAGGGACACCCTGGCCGCCGTGCTGGATCAGGGCGTGCCGGTGTGCCTGGACGCCGATGCGATCACCCTGGTGGCGCAGACTCCTGACCTGGCCGACGCAGCCGCCGAGGTACCCGCCGTGTTCACCCCGCACGACCGGGAGTTCGCCCGGATCGCCGGTGAGGTGGGTACCAACCGGGTCGCCGCCGCCCGCCGCGCCGCCGCCACACTGCACGCCACGGTGCTGCTCAAGGGCAACGTCACGGTGGTGGCTGACCCGACCGGCCGGGCCATGGCGCTTCCGGCCGGCTCCTCATGGGCGGCCACCGCGGGCTCGGGGGACGTGTTGTCGGGAATCATCGGGGCGTTGCTCGCGGCCGGCCTGGAACCGTGGTGGGCGGCCGGGTGCGCCGCGTTCCTGCACAGCCGCGCGGCCGCGCTGGCGGCGGTGGGCGGATCCGAGGCCCGGGCGGCCAGCGGAGTAGGCGCGCCGATCGGCGCGTCCGCACTGCTCGCCGCGGTCCCCGAGGCCATCCGCCAAGTACGCCGCCTCGGCGCCTGACCGGCGGCACCCCACCCCGGCGCCAGCGGGCCGGGCTGCTGTTACCCAACTGCACAGCACGCAGGTCGACCGCGTCAGAAACCTGCGTGTTGTGCAGCTTGGTAACCAGCGCGCGCCGCCCCACCCGCCGCCCGGCTCCAGCCCTCACACACTCCCGCACCAACCGCCCGCACCCAGCGACCGCACCAACCGCCGTACCCAGCTACCGCACGCTGACGCAACAACCGCCCGCAGCTCCGCCGCGGCGCCCCACTCACACAGCCCGAGGCGCGCTCACACAGCCTCCCGATCCGCTCACACAGCCCCAGGTGTGCTCACACAGCCGGTCGACGTGCTGTGTCGGGCCGGACGTGCTGTGTCGGGCCGGACGTGCTGTGTCGGGCTGGACGTGCTGTGTCGGGCCGGACGTGCTGTACGGAACCTGCGCCGTGTGCAGCTCAGTACCGGCGGCAGCCGCGACTAGCCGTCTCGGTCACCGGGCAGGCGCGGCTTGCCGCCTCGGCGCCTGACCGCACCTGACCGGTGAGGGGGCGGCGGGCCTGCTCGGGAACCCGTCGGATGAGACCATGGCGGTATGTCCGCAACCGCTGACCCGCGCACCGCGCCGACCGGC
This sequence comes from Pseudonocardia sp., assembly GCA_035489915.1. Classification (GTDB taxonomy): domain Bacteria; phylum Actinomycetota; class Actinomycetes; order Mycobacteriales; family Pseudonocardiaceae; genus Pseudonocardia. Next base: position 12,923 of record DATHIT010000496.1, read on the forward strand.
TGGGACGCCGCTGGAGCGAGCGCTGCCGGCTCGCTACCCGGCGCGGGCCAGCACGGCGCGGGGCTACCCAGCGCGGGGCAGCACAGCGCGGCGCTGCACGGGGCGGCGCTGCCGCGGGTGGCTGGGGCGGGTGCGGGCGGCCCGCGCGCCGAGGCCGCGGTGGATCTCGCCGCGATCAGGCACAACGTGGCCGTGCTGTCCGGGATGGCGGCCCGGTCCGGGGCGGCCACCATGGCGGTGGTCAAGGCGGAGGGCTATGGCCACGGGTCGGTGGCGGTGGCCAGCGCGGCGCTGTCCGCCGGGGCCACCTGGTTGGGCGTGTGCACCATGGACGAGGCGCTGACGCTGCGCGCCGGCGGGATCACCGCGCCGATCCTGAGCTGGCTGGACCTGCCCGACGACGATTTTGCCGCCGGCGTGGCCGGAGACGTCGACCTCTCGGTGGGCTCGCTGGCCGAACTCGCCGCCGTGCGGGATGCCGCGGTGCGGGTCGGACGGCCCGCCAAGGTCCACCTCAAGATCGACACTGGGCTAAGCCGCAATGGCTGCAACGAGGCCGAGTGGCCCGATCTGGTCCGGGCCGCCGCCCAGGTCGCCGGCGAGGGCCACATCAAGGTGGTCGCGGTGTGGTCGCACCTGGCGCACGGTGACGAGCCGGACAACCCCATGCTGGACCGGCAGGCCGCCCGGCTGGACGCGGCCTGGCGCCACGCCTGCCAGGCTGGGCTTCGGCCGATCCGGCACCTGGCCAACTCGGCGGCCACGCTGACCCGTCCCGATCTGCACTACGACCTGGTCCGTCCGGGTATCGCGGTGTACGGGCTGGACCCGATGGGCCCGCCCCCCTCGGCGTACGGGCTGCGCCCGGCGCTGACGTTCCGCACCAGGGTGGCGCTGGTCAAATGGGTGCCGGCGGGCGAAGGGGTGTCCTACGGGCACGAGTGGACCACGCCCCGAGGGACCACCCTGGCGCTGCTGCCGGTCGGATACGCCGACGGGGTGCCGCGCCGGCTGGGGAGTCGGCCCAGCGGGGTGGGCGGCATGCGCGTGCTGGTGGCCGGGCACTCCCTGCCGGTGGTGGGCCGGATCTGCATGGACCAGATCGTGGTGGACTGTGGCCCGGACGGCGCCGGGGTGACCGTCGGCGCGGAGGCCGTGCTGTTCGGCCCGGGCGACCGGGGTGAGCCGACCGCCCAGGATTGGGCGGATGCGCTGGGCACGATCCACTACGAGATCGTCACCGGGTTGCGGGCGGGCCGCGTGTCGCGCACGGTATTCGGTATGGACGAGCGCGGGGACGAGCAGTAGTGACCCGAAACCGAGGCTGGCGGATCGCCGGCGGCGTGCTGGGCGGCGTGCTCGGGGCCGCCGCCACCGGTGCCGCGGTCGGGGTCGCCACGAGGTGGTCGCGGCTGGCCAAGGAGCGGCGGCCCGGCGAGCTGGAGACGGACGACGGTCAGCCGGCGCCGACTGAGCTCGGGCTGCTCCCGGCCGGCACGCCGTGGTCGGTGACCGCCGACGACGGGGTCCGGCTGTCCGCCGAGGTGATCGAGCCGCCGGAGGGCCAGCGCGCCGAGCTGACCGTGGTGTTCGTGCACGGGTTCGCCCTGGACCGCCGTTGCTGGCACTTCCAGCGTCGGCTGCTGGGCGAAATACCCGACGGGCGGGCCCGGCTGGTGTTCTACGACCACCGCAGCCACGGGCGTTCCGAGCGGGCCAGCCGGGCCAGCTGCACGATCGCCCAGCTCGGCGCGGACCTGGACGCGGTGCTGCGCACCCTGGCCCCGGATGGCCGGCTGGTCCTGGTGGGGCACTCCATGGGCGGTATGTCGATCATGGCGCTGGCCGAGCGGCACCCGGAGCTGTTCACCGAACGGGTGGCTGGCGTGGCGCTGCTGTGCACGTCGGCGGGCGAGGTGGCCTCCTCGGGGTTGCCAGGTACGTTCCTGTCCCGGCGCAACGTGCTGACCCGCCTGGTGGGTGCGCTGGCCGGGTGGCAGCCCCGGTTGGTGGAGCGGGCCAGGGCGATGGTCACCGATCTGATCTGGGGGGTCACCCGGGCATACGCCTACGGCGACCGCACCGTGGACAGCTGGCTGGTCGACTTCGTGCACACGATGATCAGCCTCAACGCGGTGGACGCGCTGGTCGATTTCGTGGACACGCTCGATAGCCACGACCGGCTGGCGGCGCTGCCCGCGTTGATGGAGACCGAGACGCTCATCCTGGCCGGCGACGCGGACCGGATCATCCCGATGCGGCACAGCGAGGTGATCGCCGCCGAGCTGCCCGGCGCCACCCTGGTGCGGCTGCCCGGGGTGGGGCACATGGCCATGCTGGAGCAGCCGGAAGTGGTGAACGAGGCGTTGACCGAGCTGCTCGCCAAGGCCGCTCGCCCGACCGGCATCCTGCGCCGGTTCCGGAGGCGAGCGTGACTGAGTTGACCGACGCCACGCTGACCGACGCCACGCTGGTCGAGCTCACCGGCACCGAGCTGACGCTGGCCACCGCGGCGGACACCGAGGCGCTGGGCGTGCGGATCGGCGCCCAGCTGTCCGCCGGCGACGTGGTACTGCTGGCCGGTCCGCTGGGCGCCGGAAAGACGGTGCTGGCCAGGGGCATCGGCCGGGGGCTCGGGGTGGCCGGTGCGGTCACCTCACCGACCTTCGTGATCGCCAGGGAGCACCCGCCGGCCCCGGACGGCCGGGGGGTGGCCATGGTGCACGTGGACGCCTATCGGCTGGGGGGCCGGGCCGAGCTGGACGACCTGGATCTGGACACCGACCTCGCCTCGGCCGCCGTGGTGGTGGAGTGGGGCGAGGGGCTGGCCGACGTGCTGGCCCAGCGGTACCTGCTGGTGCGGCTGCGCAGGCGGGACGACGACAGCCGGGTGGCGCTGCTGTCCTGGGAGTCCGCCCCGGAATGACCCGCCGGCCGCCGTACCCTGGCCAGGTGCTGGTTCTCGCTCTTGACACCGCGACCGAGGCGGTGGCCGTCGGGCTGCTCGACGTTCCGGGCGGCGCTCCGGCGAGGGTGCTCGCGTCCCGGGTCCGCCACGGCGCCCGGCAGCACGGCGAGCAGCTGATGCCGGCTGTGCTCGAGGTGTGCGCCGCGGCCGGGCACCCGCTGGCCGAGGTCGACGCGGTGGTCTGCGGGGCCGGGCCGGGGCCGTTCACCGGGCTGCGGGTCGGCCTGGTCAGCGCCGCCGGGCTGGGCGATGCGCTGGGCATACCGGTGTACGGGGTGTGCTCGCTGGACGCCATCGCCCGCCAGGTCGCCGCGCACGAGGCCGATGGTGAGCCGTTGCTGGTGGTCTCCGACGCGCGCCGGCGTGAGGTGTACTGGGCGGTCTACGACGGTGCTGGGCGCCGGGTGATCGGTCCTGCCGTGGACACCCCGGCGGAGGTGGCGTCCCGGGTGGCCGAGCTGGGGGTGCGCCGGGTGGCCGGTCCGGTGGCCGCCGCGCACGCCGAGCTGTTCGGGCTGCCGGAGTACCCGAGCGCCGGGGCGGGGCTGACCCCGTCGCCGGCCGGGTTGGTCGCCGCCGCCGGCGAACAACCGAGGGCCGGGCAACCGCCCGCGCCGCTGGAGCCCTACTACCTGCGCCGGCCGGACGCGGTGCCGCCCGGCGAGCGCAAGCGCGCGGTCCCGGCCAGCGACCGCGGCCGGGCCACCGAGCGCGGCCGCTCCGGTGAGCGCGACCGGATCAGCCTTGGCTGACCGGCCGCCCGGGGTGACCGTCACGGTCGGCCCGCTGTACCGGGCTGACGCGGCGGACTGCGCCGAGCTGGAGCGGCTGCTGTTCGCCGAGGACGACCCGTGGTCGGCCGGGGCGTTCCAAGACGAGCTGACCGCCGGGCACTTCTACCTGGCCGCCAGGCAGCGCTCCGCCGACGGGGAGCGGCTGATCGGCTACGGCGGCCTCGCCGTGGTCGCTAGCCCGCCGGCCGCCGAGGCGGAGATCCACACCATCGGCGTGCACCCGGACCAGCAGGGACGCGGGATCGGCCGGCGGCTGCTGACCGGGCTGCTGGAGCGCGCCGACCAGCTGCGCGCCACGGTGTTCCTGGAGGTGCGCACCGACAACGAGGCGGCCCTGGAGCTCTATCGCTCGGCGGGCTTCGAGCGTCTCGGTATCCGGCGCAACTACTACCGTCCGAGCGGGGCGGACGCGTACACCATGCGCCGCCGCCCGCCAGCCGGAATCTCGCCCCGGTAGCTGGCAGCCGACTCCGGGATGAACGGGGATTTTCCCGGAGGGTCGACGTTGAGGCTTGGCACTCTCGTGGGTAGAGTGCCAATCACGCGGCAGCACGGAGCCCCGGCACCCGCGACGGCGGGGCGCCGCAGCCGTCGTTCCCAACAGGGCGATTCCCAACCGGGAATCCATCAGGAACACCCCAGGAAGGGGAGGGCACACTCGTGGCGAGCGTGAACATCAAGCCGCTCGAAGACAAGATTGTCGTGCAGGCCAGTGAGGCCGAGACGACGACCGCGTCTGGCATCGTTATCCCGGACACCGCCAAGGAGAAGCCCCAGGAGGGCAAGGTCCTCGCGGTCGGCCCGGGCCGGGTGACTGACACCGGCACTCGCATCCCTGTGGACGTGAGCGTCGGCGACGTCGTCATCTACTCCAAGTACGGCGGCACCGAGGTCAAGTACAACGGCGAGGAGTACCTCATCCTCTCCGCCCGCGACGTGCTCGCGGTCGTCAACTGACCGTCAGTTAACAACGGCGACGCCGCCCCGGCTACCGGACGACGATCTGGCCAGTCGGGGCGGCGTTTCGCCGTTCGGCGTCCTTTGGAATAGGTGAAAGGCGAACATGCCCAAGCAGATCAATTTCGACGAGACGGCGCGGCGGGCGCTTGAGCGCGGGGTGAACCAGCTCGCCGATGCGGTCAAGGTGACCCTTGGCCCGAGGGGCCGGCACGTCGTACTGGACAAGAAGTTCGGCGGCCCGACAGTCACCAACGACGGGGTCACCATCGCCCGGGAGATCGAGCTGGAAGACCCGTTCGAGAACCTCGGCGCGCAGCTGGCCAAGACGGTCGCTACCAAGACCAACGACGTGGCCGGTGACGGCACCACAACCGCGACAGTGCTGGCCCAGGCCATGGTGTCCGAGGGGCTGCGCAACGTGGCCGCCGGAGCCAACCCGACCGCGCTGGGCATCGGCATCTCGGCCGCCGCCGACAAGGTGGCCGAGATCCTCACCGAGCGGGCCACCCCGGTGACCGGTGGGTCCGGCATCGCCCAGGTGGCCACCGTCGCCTCCAGGGACCCGGAGATCGGTGACCTGATCAGCCAGGCGATGCAGGCGGTCGGCGAAGACGGTGTGATCACCGTGGAGGAAGGCTCCACGTTGGCCACCGAGCTGGAGATCACCGAGGGCCTGCAGTTCGACAAGGGCTACCTCTCGCCCTACTTCGTGACCGACTCCGAGTCCATGGAGTCGGTGCTCGAGGACGCCTACATCCTGTTGCACCGGGAGAAGATCAGCGCGATCGCCGATCTGCTGCCGTTGCTGGAGAAGGTGCTCGGCGAGGGCAAGCCGCTGCTGATCCTGGCCGAGGACGTCGAGGGCGAGGCGCTGTCCACCCTGGTGGTCAACTCGATCCGCAAGACCCTCAAGGTCTGCGCGGTCAAGGCGCCCTACTTCGGCGACCGGCGCAAGGCGTTCCTGGACGACCTGGCCACCGCCACGGCCGGCCAGGTGATCAACCCGGAGATCGGGCTCAAGCTGTCCGAGGTGGGTCTCGAGGTGCTGGGCCGGGCCCGTCGCCTGGTGGTCACCAAGGACACCACCACCCTGGTGGACGGCGCCGGCGCCAAGGCTGACGTGGACGCCCGGGTGGCACAGCTGAAGGCCGAGATCGAGACCACCGACTCCGAGTGGGACCGGGAGAAGCTGCAGGAGCGGCTGGCCAAGCTGTCCGGCGGGGTCGCCGTGGTCAAGGTCGGCGCGGCCACCGAGACTGAGCTCAAGGAGCGCAAGCACCGCATCGAGGACGCGGTCGCGGCCACCCGTGCGGCGGTCGAGGAGGGCATCGTCCCCGGCGGCGGTTCCGCGCTACTGCACGCCTCCGCCGAACTGGCCGGTGGACTCGGGTTGACCGGGGATGCCGCAACCGGGGTGGCCATCGTGCGCCGCGCGCTGTCGGCCCCGGTCCGGTGGATCGCCGCCAACGCCGGGCAGGAGGGGCCGGTGATCGTTTCCAAGGTCGCCGAGCAGCCCTGGGGCAGTGGCTACAACGCCGCCACGCTGTCGTTCGGTGACCTGGTCGCCGAGGGCATCGTGGACCCGGCCAAGGTCACCAAGTCCGCGGTGATCAACGCCGCGTCGATCGCGCGGATGGTGCTCACCACGGAGAGCACGATCGTCGAGAAGCCGGAAGAGCAGCAGCCGGCGGCCGGCGGCCAGGGGCACGGTCACGGGCACGGTCACGGACCGGGCTTCTAAAAAGGCGCCCAGCGCCTCCGGTCGAACCTGGACCAGACAAAGAAGCGGCAGCTCACCGTAGCGTGAGCTGCCGCTTCTTGGTCCGGAGCAGTCCGTCGCGCTCGGACTCGGAGAGACCTCCCCAGATTCCGTACGGCTCGTGGACCGCCAGCGCGTGCCGGCGACACTGGTCGAGCACACCACATCGGCCACAGACCGTCTTGGCCCTGGCCTCGCGGTTCGCCCGGGCTGGCCCGCGCTCTCCTTCCGGGTGGAAGAAGAACGCGCTGTCCATACCCCGGCACGCGCCCTGTAGCTGCCAGTCCCACAGATCCGCGTTCGGACCAGGCAACCTGCGCGTATCAGCCATGTTTCCTACTCCCGACGGCTCTCTCGAAGCTCGAGCCTGGCGTGCAGGTTCGGGCACCCGACTGGTCAAACATTTGACCGCCACATTAGGAGCGGGTTTCGCTACTTGACAAGCATTCTGGAGGGGGCGGAAGTCACAATGACCTCGCATCGGGTGAACCGGTGACCAGCGGAGTTGACAGCGCAGGTGAGCGACCGTTAACGGAACCTGCCGGCCGTGTCCCGCCGGTCCGCATCGCGTTCGGGGACCGACCCGATGCGCCGCTGCAGCTCCGCCCCGGCGATCCGCCCGAGTGGCACTGGCTCACCGCCGTCGCGCTGGGGGCCCGTGGCCGCTACGCGGCGGCCGCCGCCCTGCTGGACGGCCTGCTGTCCGGATTTCTGGATGCGCCTGGCCCTCGGCGTGACCCTGGCCCTGAATGTGCCGCGGCTCGCCGCGTGGTGCCGCCGCGGCTGCGTGCGCACGCAGCGGTCACCAGGGCGGCGCACCTGCGCCAGGTCGGCGGGCACCTGGCCGCGCGCCGCTTCGACGGCCTGGGGCTGGCCATTGCCACGGTGCCGCGCAGCGGCCCGGGGACCCACTCAGCGGCCCGCCGCACGGAGACCGCCGAACCCGGCGAGTCCGAACCCGGCCTGCCCGCGCCCGGGTTGGACCGGGCGGCGGCCCGGGTGGACGCCATGCTCGGGCTGGCCGCTGACGCGATCGGGCTGGCCGACCCGGCATTGGCCGACCGGTTGTTGCGGGCGGCTGAGCCGTTGGCGTTCGAGCACCCGTCGTGGCGGCCCGGGGTGCGCTGGCACTGGGTGCGGGCTGAGCTCGCGCTCAGCCGCGACCTTCCCCGGGAGGCGGTGGGCTGGGCGCGCCGGGCGTTGCTGGCCGCGAGCGACGCCGGTGCCACCCGGCACGTGCTCAAGTCCGAGCTGGTGCTCGCGGTCGCCGAAGCGGGCACCGGGACGGCCATCGCGCAACTGGTCGCCACGTTTGCCGGATTGTCCGAACGGACGCGTCGCTCCGGGTTATGGACGCTCGAATGGCCGATCCTGCTCCAGTTGGCAAACGTGGTGGGTCCAGTTGATCCCGTCGGGGCGCATACTTATCGTCGCGAAGCCGCCCAGATCGTGGGAACGATCCGCCGACACAGCGATCCGATCGCACGGTACGTACTGGACCGTTCACCCTGGGTGCCGCCGCCAGAAGAGACAGAGTTGCTCCATTTGGATCCCTATCACCCGGCTGAGACGCGCCGCTCAGCGCATTCTTCCCGAATGGAGTGCAAAAATAAGCCCTGATCGTGTCAAGGTAGATTCCCTGCCAGCCGATACGGGGGATGAGATGTCACCCGGCTGCAGGAAGCAGCTGTAGGAAGGAGTCCCTGTGACGACGGTACTGATCTGCGACGATCGTCGTAGCGTTCGTGAGGGGCTCACTCGCGTGATGTCCGCGGTGCCGGGGGTGCACCGGATCGACTGTGTGGCGCATGGCGACGAGCTTCTGGCCCGGTACTCCCGGCAGCCAGTGGACGTCGTTCTGGTGGGGACCCAACGAGCGGTACCCACCGGCGTCGAAGCAACACGTCGACTGGTGGCGGCGCATCCTCAAGCCAACGTCATAGTGTTCGGGGCACCGGACGACGCTGGCAGTATCGCCGCGGCTATTGCCGGGGGAGCCCGAGGTTACCTGCGTTGGGACGCATCGCGTCCTGAGCTGGTGGCCGCACTGGCCCACACATTGGCCAGCACCGCAGTACCGACGCCACGGGCGCCAACCGACCCGGGGGTGCAGCTCACCGAGCGCGAGCTGCAAGTGCTGAGGGGGATGAGCCAGGGCAAGAGCAACGGCCAGATCGGCCGGGAGCTCTACCTGTCCGAGGACACGGTGAAGACGCACGCCCGCCGGCTGTTCCGCAAGCTCGGCGTGAGGGACCGTGCCCAGGCAGTGGCGCACGGCTTCCGCCGCGGCCTGGTTTCTTGATCGTTCCTACCGCTGATTCCTAGAGACCACCCGAGACCGGTAGAGGTTGCCGTCGCAACCTCTACCGGTCTCGCGCGTCTTCTCTTTGGAAATACCTGGCGGTCGGGACCTGCCGACCCGCTACGGTTGAGGCTCTCGGGGGCTTTGGGATTGCCCTGCTTCGCGACCCAGTACCCTCCCCGGGCACTGGAGGGGCCGTGTCGGTAACACCTAGACGACTGTCGACGATGAGTGATTCGAGGGACGAAGAGTTCAACGCGTACCTGGCCGCCGCGATTCAGGGCGACCGGGTTGCGGTGGACTACATCCTGAGAACCATCCGTCCGTTGGTGGTCCGTTACTGCCGTGCCCGCCTCGGGCGCACTGAACGGACGTTCGCGTCAGCGGACGACGTTGCGCAGGAGGTGTGCATGGCGGTGCTCACGGCCCTTTCGAGCTACCGCGACCAGGGCCGACCCTTCCTCGCCTTCGTTTACGGCATCGCCGCCCACAAGGTAATTGACGCTCACCGCGCGGCCGGACGTAACAAGTCGGAGCCGGTTTCCGATGTACCAGACAGCCCAGAAGTTGCTGACGGGCCCGAGCAGCGCGCCATGCAGTTCGAGTCAGCCAGCGAGATGGGCCGACTGCTCGAGGTACTTCCGGAGAAACAGCGGGAGATATTGATTTTGCGGGTGGTGAACGGGCTATCCGCCGAGGAGACAGCGGAAGCCGTGGGTTCGACGCCGGGTGCCGTTCGGGTGGCCCAGCATCGGGCCCTCGGACGCCTGCGCAAAGCAATGTCTGAGGGTCGGTAGCGGAGGAGGTGGTCTGAAGTGCGTAATCCTTGGCAGGGCGAAGAGTCCTCGAAGCGCGGGCGTCGTCGGACGACCGGCTCCGGGCCGGCCGTCTCTGGCTCGCCGTTCAACTTTTCGGCTGATGACGACGACCAGGTCGACCCGGTTGACCTGCTGGCCATTCGGGCCGATGACGAGTTACTCGATGCGCTGGCCTCCGGACGCTCGGTGGGGCCGGCGTACACCCATGGATTTGATACCCATCTCGATGCCGGGTACGCCGACGACCAGCAGGTTCTGGCGATGCTGGCCGGATGGCGGGCGGACGTGGAGTCCGAGCGGTTCCCCGAGCTGCTCACGGTGGACGAGGCTTCCCAGGCCATCGTTGCCGGTCAGCGGGCCGCCACCCGCCCCAGAAGGCGGCTGATGCCGGTGGCCGCCGCCGCGGCGGTAGCCGTGATGGCGCTGTCCGGGGTCGCGGTGGCAGCCGGCAACGCACAGCCCGGGGACCCGCTCTGGGGTGTGTCGACGGTCATCGACGGCAACCGGGCGAAGTCCGTCGAGGCCGCGTACAAGGTGGACCTGGCGCTGGCCGCCGCCCAGCAGGCGCTCGCCCAGGGCAAGGTGGCCGAGGCCCAGGCCACACTGGCCAGCGTGGCGCCGGAGCTGAACCAGGTTCAGGACCAGGAGCGCAAGGACGAGCTGGCGCAAAAGAGCGACAACCTGCGACAGGTCGCCCAGGAGACCCCCGAGGGCCAGCAGGTGGACACCGACCAGAGCGGTACCCGCCGCGACCCGAGCCGTGACCCGAGCGGATCGGGCAACCAGAACGACCCGCGCCGGCAGGACCCGCGTGGTGCCTCCTCCTCGGAGAGCCCACCGCCGTCCTCGTCCAACGATCCCCGCTCGGCGCGGCCGGAGCAGGATCCCCGCTCTGGCCGGCCGGAGCAGCAGAGCCAGAACCCGAACCCCGAGCGGCAGCAGGGTCAGGAGAGTGGCCAGCCGGCGCCGGAGAGCAGCCGGTCCAGCCCGCAGAGCGGTCAGCCCAGTCAGCCCAATCAGCCTGGCCCCGGTCCTGGCCAGTCTGGTCCTGGTCAGCCTGGTCAGCCCGGTCCGGACAACAGTGGCAAGCCGGAGAACCAGCCGCCGCCGAACAATGGTGGCAAGCCGGAGAACCAGCCACCGCCGCCGAACAACAGTGGCAAGCCGGAGAACAAGCCGCCGCCGAACAATGGTGGCAAGCCGGAGAACAAGCCGCCGCCGAACAACAGCGACAAGCCGGCTAACAAGCCACCGGCGGAAAAGCCGAGCTCGGGTTCGAGTGGCTCAGGTTCGGGCAACTCGGGCTCGGGCAACTCAGGTTCGGGCAACTCGGGCTCGGGCAACTCGGGCTCGGGCAATGCCAGCAAGCCGAGCTCGAACCACAACTCGGGCTCCGCTGACAAGCCGAAGCCATCCG